>URNZ01000060.1 GCA_900549405.1 uncultured Eubacteriales bacterium
TGGGATAGCCGGTGGCCTTGGAGGCCAGGGCGGAGGAGCGGGACACACGGGGGTTGACCTCGATGACCGCGTACTCATAGGAGTCGGGGTTCAGGGCGAACTGGCAGTTGCAGCCGCCCTCGATCTCCAGAGCGGAGATGATGTTCAGGGCCGCGCTGCGCAGCATCTGGAACTCCTTGTTGGCCAGGGTCTGGGTGGGGGCCACCACGATGGAGTCGCCGGTGTGGACGCCCACGGGGTCGATGTTCTCCATGGAGCAGACCTGGATGACGTTTCCGGCGGAGTCGCGCATGACCTCGAACTCGATCTCTTTCCAACCGGCGATGCAGCGCTCGATGAGCACCTGGCCCACGCGGGACAGGTTGATGCCGCGGTCAGAGATCTCCCGTAGGGACAGCTCGTCATAGGCGATGCCGCCGCCAGTGCCGCCCAGGGTATAGGCGGGGCGGACGATGACGGGATAGCCGATCTCATTGGCGAAATCCACGGCGTCCTCCACGCTCTCCACCACCTTAGAGGTGACGCAGGGCTGGCCGATCTCCTCCATGCAGTCCTTAAAGCCCTGGCGGTCCTCGGCCTTACGGATGGACTCGGGGCTGGTGCCCAACAGCTTCACGCCGTATTTGGCCAGGGTGCCGTTCTCGTGGAGGGCCATGGCCAGGTTCAGGCCGGTCTGGCCGCCCAGGGTGGGCAGGATGGAGTCGGGCCGCTCCATCTCGATGACCTGGGTCACAGAGGGGATATTCAGCGGCTCGATATACACGTGGTCGGCAATGTCCTTGTCCGTCATGATGGTGGCGGGGTTAGAGTTGACCAGGACCACCTCGATGCCCTCTTCCTTCAGGGCGCGGCAGGCCTGGGTGCCGGCATAGTCAAACTCGGCGGCCTGGCCGATGACGATGGGGCCGGAGCCCAGGACCAGGACCTTTTTGATATTCGGATTCTTAGGCATTACTGGTCACCTCCCATAGACGCGATAAAGCGGTCGAACAGATATTCCGTGTCCTGGGGACCGGGGCTGGCCTCCGGGTGGAACTGGGTGGTAAAGCAGTTGGGGCGCTTATAGCGCAGGCCCTCGCAGGTGCCGTCGTTCACGTTCACGTGGGAGACGGTGGCCACGTTGGGGTCCACGCTGTCAGACAGGACCATATAGCCGTGGTTCTGGCTGGTGATGAACACCCGGCCGGCCTCCAGGTCCCGCACGGGGTGGTTGCCGCCCCGGTGGCCATAGTCCAGGCGGCCCGTCTTGGCGCCGGTGGCCAGGGCCAGGATCTGGTGGCCCAGGCAGACGGCGAACATGGGCACGTTGCTGTCATACAGCTTCTTCACCTCGGCGATGATGGACACGTTGTCGGCGGGGTCGCCGGGGCCGTTGGACAGCATCACGCCGTCGAAATGCCCGGCCAGCACCGTCTCGGCGGGGGTGAGAGCGGGGAACACGGTGACGTGGCAGCCCCGGCGGCGCAGGCACTCGATCATGTTCTGCTTCACGCCGAAGTCCATCATGGCCACCCGGTACTTCTCCTCGCCATAGGCGGGGCAGTCCTCAGGCTGTTTGCGGGAGACCCGCTCCACGGTGCCCTCCACCCGGAAGGCCCGGATCTTCTCCAGGGCCTCCGCAACATTAAAATGCTCCGCACAGGTGACCATGCCATTCATGCTCCCCTGACTGCGGAGTATTTTCGTTAACGCCCGGGTGTCGATGCCCTCGATGCCGGTGATATCATGCTTCTTCAAATAGTCGTCCAGGGTGCCCTCGCAGCGGAAATTGCTGCCCCGGGGGGACAGGTGCCGCACGACAAAGGCCTCCGCCCAGGGGCGGCCAGACTCGTTGTCCTCGTGATTCACGCCATAATTGCCGATCAGGGGATAGGACATCACGATGCCCTGCCCCGCGTAAGAGGGATCGGTCAAGATCTCCTGATAGCCGGTCATTGCGGTGTTGAACACCATCTCGCACACCCGGTCGGAGGTGCCGCCGATGCTGGTCCCGGAGAAAATGCTTCCGTTGGCCAGGATCAAGGTCGCTTTCATCAATATCTCACACGCCTTCCGTTCCAGTTCTTTGTGGTCACATCTATGTCAACACAAAAGGTTTCAAATTATTGTATCGGAAAACGGGGCTTTTTGCAAGATGCCGGGAGGATTTTTTTCTGTATATTTTTCACGCTTTTTCCGGGAAAACTTAAGGAATATTTTTTCCTCAGGCGGGAATGCTGAAAACACACGCCGGGAGGGGAAAACCAGCCCCGGGCATCCGGCTTTTGCAAAGGGGGGCGGGGCCATGTTTACCGGAGTGGTGCGGGCGGGCATCCTCTATCTCATCATCATCGCCGGGGTACGGCTGATGGGCAAGCGCCAGGTGGGGGAGCTGGAGCCTTCGGAGCTGGTGCTGTCCCTTATCATCGCCGACCTGGCCTCCGTGCCCATGCAGGACTATGGCATCCCCCTGCTCACCGGGGTGGCTCCCATCCTCACTCTGCTGGCGCTGACCATGGTGCTGTCCGTGGGAACCATGAAGAGTTGGCGGCTGCGGGCCCTGCTCTGCGGGCGGCCCAGCGTGGTCATCCGCAATGGAAAGCTGGACGTGGGGGAGATGCGCCGGAACCGGCTGACGGTGGACGAGCTGCTGGAGGAGCTGCGGTGCAAGGGCTACGCCGACCCCGCCGCCATCCGCTATGCCATTTTAGAGACCAACGGCCAGCTGTCTGTCCTGCCCTATGCCGCCCAAAAGCCGCCCACTGCCCAGCAGATGGCCCTCTTTGTGGCGGAGACCGACCCGCCCCGGGTGCTGGTGAGCGACGGAGAGATTTTGGAGGGCAACCTGCGGGCTCTGGGCCGGGACAGGAATTGGCTGAACAAGCAGCTAAAAAGCGTGGGCTGCGCCGGAACGGACAGCGTTTTCCTCCTGCTGTCCAACGGCAGCGACCCGCCTTACGTTGTGGAGAGGGAGGGGGAGCCGTGAAGGGGAGCGGGACAGAGATCAAGCAGCTGGCCGCCGCCCTGGCCTTGCTGCTCCTCCTGCTGGGGTGCAGCCTGGGCAACGCCTGGTACGCCCAAAGGCTCACCGGGGCCATTTCCCGCCCTCTGGAGCAGGCCCAGCGCCTGGCCCGGGCGGACCGGTGGGAGGAGGCGGCGAAGCTGACCCAGGGGGCCTATGACAACTGGAACGGACACCACTTTTACCTCCACGCCGTGCTGCGCCACTCGGATACCGACCAGATATTGCGCTCCTTTCGGGCCGCGCTGGAATACCTGAAGCTGGAGGAGCTGGATCAATATGCCGCCGCCAACGCAGATCTTGTGGCCCAGCTGGAACTGCTGGCCGAGATGGAGCAGGCCACGCTGGTAAATGTGCTGTGAAGACAAGACGGCCCGGGCGCTGGAGTAAACCGGCGTCCGGGCTGTTGCGCATAGATCAGTCCCCCACAGTGTGGCGGCGGAGGGCTTCGATATAGGACAGGGCGAAGCGGCTGGGGACGGTGCGCTTGTGGAGGAGATAGCCGATCTCCATGTGGTCGTCCACGTCCAGGGGCACGGCCACGATGTTAGGGCCGTTCAGGGTGCTGTTGATGACGCCGCTGCAAATGGTATAGCCGTCCAGGCCGATGAGCAGGTTGAACAGGGTGGCCCGGTCGCTGACCATGATCTCCTTGGCGCACTCCAGGGTGCTCAAGATCTCCTCGGAGAAGTAGAAGGCGTTGTGCTCCCCCTGCTCATAGGACAGCCGGGGGTAGGGGGCCAGGTCGTCCAGGGTGACGGACGGGCGACCGGCCAGGGGATTTGTTTTGCTGACGAACACGTGGGGGCGGGCGGTGAACAGAGAGTGGAACTCCAGCTCGTGCTCCCGGATGACCCGGGTGAGCACCGGGGTGTTGAAGGCGTTGAGATAGAGCACGCCCACCTCGCTGCGCAGCCGGGCCACGTCCTCGATGATCTCATAGGTCTTGGTCTCCCGGATGCAGAAGTCATACTCCGGCCCGCCGTGCTCTTGCAGCAGGTCCACAAAGGCCTCCACCGCGAAGGAATAGTGCTGGGTGGACACGCTGAACCGGTGTCGCCGGGGGGCGGAACCGGTGTAGCGCTCTTCAATTAGGTCGGTCTGCTCCAGCACCTGGCGGGCATAGCCCAAAAACTCGTCCCCCGCGGGGGGTGAGGGCCACGCCCCGGTTGGTCCGGCTGAAGATGGTGATGTTCAGCTCCTGCTCTAGGTCATGGATGGCGGCAGTGAGACTGGGCTGGGAGAGAAAGAGGGCCTGGGCCGCGCCGCTGATGGTGCCCGTCTCGGCCACGGCGGTGACATATTTCAGTTGTTGCAGCGTCATGGGATCAGTTGTTGCCGCCGGTGGGGATATAGGGGATCAGGGCGCTGGCCACGCCGGAGATGGGCATGGTTTGCAGCCAGATCTTGCCCGGGCCGGTGAGCACGGTGTTGAAAAAGCCCTCGCCCCCCAGCAGCTTGTTCTTCAGGCCCTTCACCTGCTGGATGTCGATGGACACGCCGCCTTCAAAGCCCAGCACGTTGCCCGTGTCCACCACCATCTGCTGGCCGGGACCCAGGGTGTACTCCACCAGCTCGCCGTCCACCTCGGCAAAGGCGACTCCGGAGCCGGACAGGCGCTGCATGATAAAGCCCTCGCCGCCGAAGAAGCCGGTGCCCATCTTCTTATTAAAGTGGACGGACAGGTTCACCCCGGTCTCCGCGGCCAGAAAGGCCGCCTTCTGCAGGATGACCTCCCGGCCGGGCTGGATGGTCAGGGGCAGGATGCGCCCGGGGAAGCTGGAGCCAAAGGTGATCATACCAGCGCCGTGGGCGGTGTAGATATTCTGGAACATACTCTCGCCGGAGAAGACTTTGGAGAACATCTTGCCCAGGCCGCCGCCGGAGGTGCTCATCTCCATGTTGGGGGACATCCACACCATAGAGCCCTTTTCCGTCACCATCTTCTCCCCGTCGGCCAGCTGGCAGACCACCACGGGGAAAGCCCCGCCCTTCAGTTCATATGTCATAGTATCGCTTCCTTTCTCTGTTGGATGGAGATGACCTGTAGGGGCGGCTATTAGCCGCCCGCCGTTGGTGCATCATGTATCGCGGGCGGATGCTATCCGCCCCTAATGGGATTTTGCTGCTATCAGTGTACCGCCTTTTTTCACCGGGCGCAATGAATAGAATGGGAAAAGCATGAAAAATTAAGATAGTCTTAAAAAACGTCTTGACAAATACCTTGGGGGGGTATATTATACGGATACCCGACAGGGGTATTTGGAGGGAATATGAGCGAAGAAAAAAAGGGCTGCTGCTGTGGGGCCAAGACCACCCAGCGGGCAGAGGAGCAGAAGAAAAAGCTGGTCAACCGGCTCAAGCGGCTGGAGGGACAGATCCGGGGCATCCAGGCCATGGTGGAGCAGGACGCCTATTGCAACGACATCCTGATCCAGTCGGCGGCGGTGAACGCCGCCATCAACGCCTTTAATAAGGAACTGCTGGCCAGCCACATCCGCACCTGCGTGGCGCGGGACATCCGGGAGGGGAAGGACGAGGTGATCGATGAGCTGGTGACGACGATACAGAAACTGATGAGATAAAGAAGCAATCGCGATCAAAGAAGGAGTAGCATGGAACAATATAATGTGACCGGGATGAGCTGTGCCGCCTGCTCGGCCCGGGTGGAAAAGGCGGTGTCTAATGTCCCGGGCGTCACCGCCTGCTCGGTGAGTCTGCTCACCAACTCCATGGGGGTGGAGGGCACCGCTGCGCCGGAGGCCATCGTGGCCGCGGTGCAGGCGGCGGGCTATGGGGCCAGCGTGAAGGGAGCGGGACAGAGCGCCTCTCCCGCCGCCCAGGAGGACGCCCTGGCCGACCACGAGACCCCCAAGTTGAAGCGGCGGCTGGCGGCATCCATCGTCTTTCTGCTGGTGCTGATGTACTTCTCCATGGGGCACATGATGTGGGGCTGGCCCCTGCCCCACTGGTTCGACGGGAACCACGTGGCCATGGGTCTGGTCCAGCTGCTGCTGGCGGGCATCATCATGGTCATCAACCAGAAGTTCTTCATCAGCGGCTATCAAAGCCTGTGGCGCAGAGCCCCCAACATGGACACCCTGGTGGCCCTGGGCTCCACCGCCGCCTTTGTGTGGAGCGTGGCCGCCCTGTTCCTGATGACCGACGCCCAGCTCCACGGCAACATGGACCGGGTGATGGAGCTGATGGACGAGTTTTATTTCGAGTCCGCCGCCATGATCCTCACCCTGATCACCGTGGGCAAGATGCTGGAGGCCCGGTCTAAGGGCAAGACCACCGACGCCCTGAAGGGCCTGATGCGCCTGGCCCCCAAAACGGCTGTGCTGCTGCGGGAGGGCCAGGAGGTCACTGTTCCCGTGGAGCAGGTGAAGGCCGGGGACCTGTTCGTGGTGAAGCCGGGGGAGAGCATCCCCGTGGACGGCGTGGTGGAGGAGGGGGCCAGCGCGGTGAACGAGTCGGCCCTCACCGGCGAGAGCATCCCCGTGGACAAGGCCCCCGGGGACCAGGTGTCCGCCGCCACCATCAACCAGTCGGGCTATCTCCGCTGCCGGGCCTTGCGGGTGGGGGAGGACACCACCCTGTCCCAGATCATCAAAATGGTGGGGGACGCGGCGGCCACCAAGGCCCCCATCGCCAAGATCGCGGATAAAGTGGCCGGGGTCTTCGTGCCCACGGTCATCACCATCGCCGTGATCACCACCGCCGTGTGGCTGTTTTTGGGCCAGAGCTTCAGCTTTGCCCTGGCCCGGGGCATCTCGGTCCTGGTCATCAGCTGCCCCTGCGCGCTGGGTCTGGCCACCCCCGTGGCCATTATGGTGGGCAGCGGCCTGGGTGCCAGAAACGGCATCCTGTTCAAGACCGCCGTCTCCCTGGAGCAGGCGGGGAAGATCCGCGTGGTCGCCCTGGACAAGACGGGGACCATCACCTCCGGCCAGCCCCAGGTGACGGACGTTCTACCCGCCCCCGGCGTGACAGAGGATCAGCTGATGGACGCCGCCCTGGCCCTGGAGGCCCGCAGCGAGCACCCCCTGGCCCGGGCCATCCTGGCAAAGGGCCAGGAGGAGGGCCGCACCCCGGCGGAGACGGAGGACTTTACCGCCCTGCCCGGCAACGGCCTGACCGCCAAGCTGGGCGGCCAGACTCTGGTGGGCGGCAGCCTGCGGTTCCTGTCGGAGCAGACGGACGTCTCTGCTGAGACTCAGCGGCAGGCGGAGGACCTGGCCCGCGGGGGCAAGACGCCCCTGCTCTTTGCTCGTGACGGGGCCCTGCTGGGCATGATCGCCGTGGCCGACGCCATCAAGCCGGACAGCCCCCGGGCGGTGGCCCAGCTGCGGGAGATGGGTGTCCACGTGGTCATGCTCACCGGCGACAACGAGCGCACCGCCCAGGCCATCGGGGCCCAGGCGGGGGTGGACGAGGTCATTGCCGGGGTGCTCCCCGGCGGGAAAGAGGAGACCATCCGTGCCTTACAGCAGCGCGGTCCTGTGGCTATGGTGGGCGACGGCGTGAACGACGCCCCGGCCCTCACCCGGGCGGACGTGGGCATCGCCATCGGCGCGGGGGCCGACGTGGCCATCGACGCCGCCGACGTGGTGCTGATGAAGAGCACCCTGGCCGACGTGCCCGCCGCCATCCGCCTCAGCCGGTCCACCCTGCGGAACATCCGGGAGAACCTGTTCTGGGCCTTCATCTATAACGTCATCGGCATCCCCCTGGCCGCCGGGGTGTTCGTCCCCCTGGGACTGACCCTGAACCCCATGTTCGGCGCGGCGGCCATGAGCCTGTCCAGCTTCTGCGTGGTGTCCAACGCCCTGCGGCTGAACTTCTGCAAGCTGTACGGCAAGGACGGCCCCGCCCAGCAGGCCGCCCAGAGCGAGAAAGAGGACGGCCAGACCTGCACCCTGCGTATCAAAGGCATGATGTGTGAGCACTGCGAAAACCGGGTGCGCACCGCCCTGGAGGCCCTGCCTCAGATCACTTCCGCCCAGGTGAGCCACAAGGCGGGCACGGCCATCGTCACCCTGAACGCCCCCGTGGACGACGAGACCATGAAGCAGGCCGTGGAGGAACAGGGCTATCAGGTGAAGGCCATCAAGCACTGATCGGAGTGCGCAAATACGTGTGAAACCAGCCCCGCCGCCGGGCGCGGCGCTGTCCTGAACGGCGGGGCAAGGAAACAAAGATACATTATAATATGATTCAGGAGGAAACGACCATGTTTAAGACGACCATGAAAGTAGAAGGTATGATGTGCGGCATGTGCGAGGCCCACGTGAACGACGCCGTCCGCCGGGAGTTCCCCAAGGTGAAGAAGGTGACCTCCTCCCACGGCAAGGGGGAGACGGTGGTCATCAGCCCGGAGGAGCTGGACCAGGAGGCCCTGAAGAAGGCCGTGGAGGCCACGGGCTATCAGGTGCTGTCTGTGTCCACCGAGCCCTATGAGAAGAAGGGCTTCTTCTCCTTTGGTAAGTAAGCGGCAAGTGAGCCGGGCGGGAAAGTTTTTGTCCGCCGCAGTTGTCAACGGGAGAAAAGTGTGCTAAAATAAACCATATCCATTACTGCGCCGCCGAACAGGCGCACAAGGAGTGTGGCAAGCATGAGTGAAAACAAGGAATATGTCTCCCGCTGCGACGAGCTGGGGAATATCCATATCTCTGAGGAAGTCCTGGCCGGCATCGCCGCCGCCGCCGCGCTGGAGGTAGACGGCGTGAGCAGTCTGGCCGCCAACCTGGGCAGCGACATCGCCGAGCTGCTGGGCAAGAAGAACCTGGCCAAGGGCGTGCGGGTCAAGACCGAGGAGGACAAGGTGGAGGTGGAGTTGTCCGTGCTCATCGTCTATGGACACACCATCCCCCAGGTGGGCAAGGCCATCCAGGATGGGGTGAAGGCCGCCATCGAGTCTATGACCGGGCTGGAGGTCTCCTCCGTCAACGTGAACGTGGGCGGCATCGTGTTCCCGCCCAAGGACGCGTAACAGCGCAGAAAATCGAATCACAAAACGCAAGGGGTCCGCTTTGATCGAGCGGGCCCCTTGTCTATGTTCGCTAAAAAAACATGGGGCAAAATCGGCCTGATAGATAAAAAAGTGAAATTGCGCTTTACTTTCACCACGTGACGTGCTATTATAGTGCTGTAAACGACAGGGGTCGGCGGCGTCGGGGCCGTCGGCTGACAAGTACGAATTCTGTGTTTAAAAACGGCGAAGGAGTAATGCTCTGTGAACAAACAGTTGGGTTCCGCCATTGAAAAGCATTGGCAGCAGGCGGTTGAACTCAGCGATGACCTGTATGCTCACCCGGAACTTCCCGACCAGGAATTCCGCAGCAGCCAAAAAGTCGTGGACATGCTGAAGGCGGCGGGCTATGAAGTGGAGTACCCCTATATGGGCTATCCCACCGGCTTCCGCGCGGTGCTGAAAAACGGCGAGGGCCCCTCGGCGGCCCTTTTGATCGAGTATGACGCCCTGCCCGAGCTGGGCCACGCCTGCGGACATAACGCCCACTGCGCCATGGCCGTGCTGGCCGCCCTGGCCCTGGCCGAGGCCAAGGACCAGTTCCAGGGGACGGTGTATGCCTTTGGCACCCCCGCAGAGGAGGAGAACGGCGCCAAGATCGGTATGGCCGCCAAGGGCGCTTTCGACGGGCTGTCCCTGGCCACCATGATCCACAGCTGGAGCGGTCCGGCCAGCATCTCTGACATGGACGTGCTCAGCCTGCGGTGCTATCTGGTGGAGTTCAAGGGCGTCAGCGCCCACGCGGTGGCGGGCCCCTGGAAGGGGCACAGCGCCCTGGCCGCCGCCCGCAAGTTCATCGACCTGATCGACGCCCGCCGGGAGTGCTTCACCCCCGATGTCCACGTGAACAGCGTCTTTAAGGAGAGCGGTCTTCAGCCCAGCATCCTGCCAGACCGGGCGGTGGTGCGCATCGAGTTCCGCACCGACTCCATGGCCAAGCTGGAGCAGGTGGACGAGATCATCGAAAAGTGCGCCAAGGGCGCGGCCATGGCTCTGGACTGCACCGTCAGCTTCTCCAAGGGGACGGAGGACTTTGCCGACATGGTCCGGGTGCCCGTGCTGGAGGATGCGGTGGAGGATCTGCTCCACGAGATGGGCCGGGCCAGCGAGCCGGTGAGAATTCCCAACGGCTCCTCCGACGTGGGCAACGTGAGCTATCACTGCCCCGCCATCCAGCCCCTGCTGACCATCGGCGAGACGTTCTATGCCCTGCACACACCGGAATTCCGGGAGGAGACCATCAAGGAGCCCGCCCACCAGGCCATTGCCGACGGGGCCAAGCTGCTGGGCTCTCTGGTCCTGCGGGCCCTCACCGACGAGGAGTTCCGGGACGCGGCGCAGAAGTCTTATCTGGCCCAGAAGGAGAAAAAGCTGAACCCCTGATCCTGGTTGGTATGAGAAGCATTTGTGTTGTGTAAACAAAAAAGGAGTGCTGGTATATGTCAAACGGAAACATGTTGAAAAAGAAAAAGGGGATCACACTTCCGCACATCTATATCCTGCTGTTTTCCATCATCGTGGTGTGTACGATCCTCACCTGGATTTTGCCCGCCGGTGAGTTTGACCGGGTGGTGAACGAGGCCACGGGCCGCACCGTGGCCGTGGCCGGGACCTTCCACACGGTGGAGCAGTCGCCGGTGGGAATCTTCCAGATGTTCCAGGCCATTTATAACGGCATGTGCGACGCCGGGTCTGTCACCTTCTTCGTGTTCATCTCTTACGCCTCCATCAACATCATCATCAGCAGCGGCGCGTTCAACGGTCTGGTCGCCGGTCTGCTGAAGGTCTTCAAGGGCAAGGCCCGCGTGGCCATCATCCCCATCTTTATGTTCATCGTGGGCATCGCCTCTTCCACCATCGGTCTGTTCGAGGAGTGGTTCCCCTTCGTGCCCGTCTTCGCCGGGATCGCCGTG
>URNZ01000061.1 GCA_900549405.1 uncultured Eubacteriales bacterium
GACAAGGAGACGGCCCAGAAGGTCATGGTGTACGACCTGGGCGGCGGCACCTTTGATGTGTCCATCCTGGACATCGACGACGGCGTGATCGAGGTGCTGGCCACCGCCGGTAACAACCGCCTGGGCGGCGACGACTTTGATAAGTGCGTGATGGACTGGATGGCCGCCGAGTTCAAGAAGACCGAGGGCGTGGACCTGACCGGCGACAAGGTCGCCATGCAGCGCCTGAAGGAGGCCGCCGAGAAGGCCAAGATCGAGCTGTCCGGCGTCACCTCCACCAGCATCAACCTGCCCTATATCACCGCCGACGCCACCGGCCCCAAGCACCTGGACCTGACTCTGAGCCGTGCCAAGTTCGACCAGCTGACCGCTCACCTGGTGGAGGCCACTGCCGGTCCTGTGCGTCAGGCTCTGTCCGACGCGGGCCTGAGCGGCAACGACCTGGCCAAGGTCCTGATGGTGGGCGGCTCCAGCCGTATCCCCGCCGTGCAGGACATGGTGAAGAAGCTGACCGGCAAAGAGGGCTTCAAGGGCATCAACCCCGATGAGTGCGTGGCCATGGGCGCTGCCCTCCAGGGCGGCGTGTTCACCGGCGACGTGAAGGACCTGCTGCTGCTGGACGTCACCCCCCTGTCCCTGGGCATTGAGACCATGGGCGGCGTGATGACCAAGCTCATTGACCGCAACACCACCATCCCCGTGAAGAAGAGCCAGACCTTTACCACCGCCGCCGACAACCAGACCTCCGTGGAGGTCCACGTGCTCCAGGGCGAGCGTGAGATGGCTCAGTACAACAAGACCCTGGGCCGCTTCAACCTGGACGGCATCGCTCCCGCCCGCCGGGGCGTGCCTCAGATCGAGGTCACCTTCGACATCGATGCCAACGGCATTGTGAACGTGTCCGCCAAGGACCTGGGCACCGGCAAGGAGCAGCACATTACCATCACCTCCTCCACCAACATGTCCAAGGACGACATCGACAAGGCCGTGAAGGAGGCCGAGCAGTTCGCCGCCGAGGATGCCAAGCGCAAGGAAGAGGTGGACATCCGCAACCAGGGCGACCAGATGGTCTATCAGACCGAGAAGACCCTGGAGGAGATGGGCGACAAGATCCCCGCGGGCGACAAGGCCAGCGTGGAGAGCGCCCTGGGCAAGCTGAAGGAGACCCTGAAGGGCACCGACACCCAGGCCATCAAGAACGCCACCGAGGAGCTGACAAAGGCTTTCTACGCCGTGAGCGAGAAGCTGTATGGCCAGCAGGGCGGCCAGGCCGGTCAGCCCGGCCCCGACATGGGCGGCCAGGCCCAGCAGGGCGGCACTTCTGCCGGTCCTGACGTGGTGGATGCCGACTATGAGGTCGTGGACGACGACAACAACAAGAAGTAAGCCTCTGGAGGAAATAAGACCCTCTGGAGCGCCGAATACAAGAATATTGCTTCGGTGGGGCGGGAGGTATCCTTCCGCCCCACTCGGGGCGTTCAGGCGGGCGCATAAGGTCGCTCCGCCGTGGGGAACGCGGCGAGGGAACGCACAGGCGTCCGCCGTTTTCGTCCCTCCTGATACAGAAGGTGAAGAGATATGGCAGAACAGAAACGAGATTTTTATGAGGTCCTGGGCGTGAGCAAAACGGCCACGGACGAGGAGTTAAAGAAGGCCTACCGCAAGCTGGCCAAGAAATATCACCCGGATATGAACCCCGGGGACAAGGAGGCCGAGGCCAAGTTCAAAGAGGTGAACGAGGCCTATGAGGTCCTGTCCGACAAGGACAAGCGGGCCAAGTATGACCAGTTCGGCCATGCGGGGGTGGACCCCAACTTTGGCGCCGGCGGCTATGGCGGCGGTGGGTTCGATATGGGTGACATCGACCTGGGCGACCTGTTCGGGTCCTTCTTCGGCGGTGGCTTCGGCGGCGGCGGCTTCGGCGGCCAGCAGCGGGCCAACGCCCCCCAGCGGGGGGAGAGCCTGCGGGCCAACCTGACCATCTCCTTTGAGGAGGCCGCCTTTGGCTGCAAGAAGGAGATCGAGCTCACCCGCACCGAGGAGTGCCAGGACTGCCACGGCTCCGGCTGTCAGCCCGGCACCACGGCGGAGGTCTGTCCCGACTGCCGGGGCGCGGGCGTGGTGCGCATTCAGCGTGGTGGCGGCGGTTTCGCCTTTACCAGCACGGCCCCCTGTCAGCGGTGCCGGGGCACGGGCAAGATCGTCCACAGCCCCTGCAAGAGCTGCGGCGGCGCGGGCGCGGTGCGCAAGAAGCGCCGCATCGAGGTGAACATCCCCGCCGGCATCAACGAGGGCCAGGCCATCTCCGTCCGGGGCCAGGGCAACGCGGGCAAGAACGGCGGCCCCTCCGGCGATCTGATCGTGGGCATCCGCATCCGGCCCAGCAGCATCTTCCAGCGGGAGGGCAACACCGTGCTGTATGAGCAGACGGTGTCCTTCTATCAGGCAACCATGGGCGCGGAGCTGGAGATCCCCACCATCGACGGCAAGGTGAAGTGGACCCTGCCCGCCGGGACACAGCCGGGAACGACTTTCCGCCTGAAGGGCAAGGGCATCCCCAACCTTCAGGGCCGTGGCCGGGGCGACCAGTATGTCACCGTGAAGGTGAAGGTGCCCACCGGCCTGACCGGGGAGCAGAAGGAGGCCCTGCGGGCCTTCGGCGCGGCCATGGGCGAGGCTGTGGGCGCGGCGGAGGAGGAGTCCGGCCTGAAGGGCTTCTTCGACAAGCACAAGAAAAAGAAATAAGGCAAGACGCTGATAAGCGCCGCGTCCTTCCTGAGACTGGAAGGGCACGGCGCTTTTTTGCGCGCTGGACTTAATATGCAGCGGGTCAGACTTTATAATGCAAAGCGCGGACTTTAAAATATTAAGAAATCGTTAAAAATACTGGTCAAAACGAAAATAAGATATATAATATAGACAAGGAAGAAAAGAGAACTCCAACAGGAGTTGTCGAAACCCACAATACCGGAGAAAGGAGCAGGAGATGTTAGCGCTGCTGGAAAACGTATTTTATGCAAGGATGAGTTTGATGTTCCTCATCGTGGTGATCGCCCCCATCGTGGCCATGGCCGTGACCAGCGGGATCTATTTCCTGCTGGACCTGCTGGGCTTTTTCGGCGGGCACCTCTTCGGAAGAAGGATGGGCACGTGACATAGTCAGAAACGCGGGCGGCTCCCCAATTTGGGGAGCCGCCCTTTTGCGTTTACGGTGTGGTCAGCAGGGGCTGGAGCTGGTATCCCTCTAAAGCCGCCTGGGCGGCGGCGGGGACCAGGGTGAAATCGGCTACCAGAGAGGTGGGCTTGTGCAGGGGATCGTCCTGGCCGAAGGGGACAAAGTAGATGTATTTCCGGGCCAGCAGCGCCCCGATGGCGGCGGCGGAGGCGGACAGCCCGTCGTTGGTGGAGGGGGCGATGAGCAGGGGGCGGCCATTGCGCAGGTGGGCCTTGGCGGCCATGGTCACGCTGGAGTCGGTGACCCCGGCGGCCAGCTTGCCCAGGGTGTTCCCCGTGCAGGGGCAGATGACGAGCAGATCCAGCAGCTTTTGGGGGCCGATGGGCTCGGCGGCCTTCATCGTGGCGATGACCCGGTGGTCGCAGATGCGCTCCATCTCCCGCATCAGGTCGTGGGCGTTGCCGAAGCGGGTGTCGGTGGCGGCGGTACACTCCGAGACGATGGGGACCACGTTTCTCCACCGGGCGCGGACCTGTTCCAGGGCGGCCATGGCCCGGGCGTGGGTGCAGAAGGAGCCGCACATGGCAAAGCCGACAGTCTTTTCTTCCAAGAAGATCCCTTCCTTTCAAACGGTGGGGCTCATTGCCCCAGCTCCTGGAGCATATTATAAATGGCGGTCTGGATGGCCGCCCCGGCGGTGACGGGGGCTACTTTTCCCGGCAGAGCCAGGGCCCAGATGACGGCCAGGCCCAGTTCCCCCGCCGCAGTCTGGTCCACGCCCCCGGGCTTGGAGGCCAGGTCCAGGATCAGGCAGTCGGGCTTCAGGTCCTCCAGCTCCCGCCGGGTGAGGACAGGGGCGGGGATGGTGTTCACCACCAGGTCATAGCCGCACAGCCAGCCCGCCAGGTGGCTGAGAGGCTGGGGGTCGAAGCCCATGGCCTGGGCCCAGGCCAGCTGATCGTACTTCCGGGCGGCTACGCTCACCCTGGCCCCCAGGGCGGCAAAGCGCTGGGCGGTGATGCGGCCCACCCGGCCAAAGCCCAGCACCAGCACCCGGGAGCCGTGGATGGTGATGGGCAGGTGCTCCATGGCCAGCTGCACCGCCCCCTCCGCCGTGGGCACCGCGTTGGCCACCGCCAGCTCCTCCCGGGCGAAGTAGTCGTGGATGGTCAGCCCCCGGGCCTGGGCCAGGGCGCGGGTGTCCGGGTCCACCCGCCCGCCGCACAGGAATTGCCGGGGGGACAGGCGGTCTAAGATGGGGGCCAGGGGATGCTCCGCCACTGACAGAGGGGCGTTGAGCAGTCCATCCCCCAGGCTGACCGTAAGGGGCAGCACCACGCAGTCGGCCCGGGCCAGGCCGCCCAGGTGGTCCTCCGGGACCAGACCGGAGAGGAGCTCGCCCCCGGCGTCCAGGGCGTAGACATGGACGGTGTGGCCGTCCTGGGAGAGCAGCTGGGCCAGGCGGAGCTGGCGCATGTCGCCCCCCACCACCCAAAAATTCAGTTCATGGTTCATAGCGGACCTCCCATATTCGTACTGCCCCAGATTATGCGGGGAGGCGGGGAGGGGTGAAAAGCAAAGCGGGCGGCCAAAGGCAGCCCGCGATGATTGATGCACTAACGACGGGCGGACACAGAGGTCCGCCCCTACAGGTGGCTGCCGATGGCCGGTGCGGTGAAATAGGCATAAAAAGCCCCGCTTTCCAAATCGGAAAGCGGGGCTGAACGCTCTGAGAGCAGCTGCTTACTTGGCAGCCTTGGCGGCCTTGATGGCCTCGATGAGCATGGGGGTGACCTTGAACAGATCGCCGCAGATGCCGTAGTCGGCAACCTCGAAGATGGGGGCGGTCTCGTTCTTGTTCACGGCGATGATGCACTCGGAGTCCTGCATACCAGCCTTGTGCTGGATGGCGCCGGAGATACCCAGGGCAACATAGATCTTGGGGTGAACGGTCTTGCCGGTCTGGCCGACCTGGTGGTCAGCGGACATCCAGCCGGAGTCCACCACGGCACGGGAAGCGCCCACGACGCCGCCCAGGACCTCGGCCAGCTCCTTAGCCAGCTTGATGCCGCCGTCCACGTCCTTGGAGATACCACGGCCCACGGAGACGACCACGTCGGCGCCGATCAGGTCGACCAGCTTCTTGGCGGCCTTGACGACCTCCACGACCTCGGTCTGCATGTCGGCCTCGGTCAGGGAGACAACGGGCTTGATGATCTCGCAGGCGTCGGCCTTGGCCTGATCGAAAGCGGCCTTCTTCATCACGCCGGGACGGACAGTGGCCATGGCGGGACGGAAGCGGGGGCAGATGATGGTGGCCATCAGGTGACCGCCGAAAGCGGGACGGGTCATCTTCAGGTTGCGGTCATCTTCCTTGATGCTGTCGATGGCAGCGGGGGCCAGGGTGGAGGACTCGCGCAGGAAGTCCTTGTACTTGGGCACGTCGATGTCCAGGTGGGTGCAGTCGGCGCACAGACCGGTGTGCAGACGGGCAGCGCAGCGGGGGCCCAGATCGCGGCCAATGTTGGTGGCGCCGATCAGCATGACCTCGGGCTTGTACTCCTCGATGGTGTCGCAGATGACCTTGGTGTAGCCGTCGGTGGTGTAGTTGGCCAGCAGGGGGTGGTCGCAGACATAGACGCCGTCAGCGCCATAACCGCCCAGCTCCTTGGCGATGCCCTCCACGTTGTGGCCCAGCAGGATACCATACAGCTTGGTCCCCAGCTCGTCGGCCAGCTTGCGGCCCTCGGAGATCAGCTCGAAGGAGGTGGGCATCATGGTGCCCTGACGCTGCTCACAGAAAACCCACACGCCGCCCTTGAAGGCAGCGATATCAGCGCTATTGAAAGTAGACATATTCTTCCGTTCTCCCTTCTATCAGATGAGGTGCTTGCCGGCCAGGATGCCAGCCAGCTTGTCGCAGGTGTCTTTGTCGGCGCCTTCCAGCATCATGCCGGCACCCTTCTGGGGAGGCGTGAAGGACTTGAAAATGTTGGTGGGGGAGCCCTTCAGACCGATGGTGGTGGGGTCGATCAGGGGATCGTCCTTCAGGGTGTTGTAATCGAACACCTCATAGGGCTTCTCATAGCACTCGAAGATGCCGCCCACGCTCATATAACGGGGCTGGTTCAGCTCCTTGATGCAGGTGATGAGGCAGGGAGTCTTGACCTTGATGGTCATATAACCGTCCTCCAGCATACGCTTGACGGTCAGGGTGTCGCCGTCCTTCTTGATGTCGGCGGCATAGGAGACCTGGGGCAGGCCCAGCTTCTCGGCGATCTGAGGACCGACCTGAGCGGTGTCGCCGTCGATGGCCTGACGGCCGCACATCACGATGTCGTCCTTCTCCACGCCAATCTTGTTGATGGCAGCGGCCAGGATCTGAGAGGTGGCATAGGTGTCGGAACCGCCGAACTCGCGGGCGGAGACCAGCACGGCGCGGTCGGCACCGCGGGCCAGGACCTCGCGCAGCATGGCCTCGGCAGGAGGGGGACCCATGGAGACGATCACGACCTCGGCGCCGGTCTGCTCCTTCAGGGTCAGGGCGGCCTCCACAGCGTTCAGGTCATCGGGGTTGGTGATGGCGGCCATAGAGGCACGGTTCAGGGTGCCGTCGGGATTCACGGCCACCTTACCGGAGGTATCAGGGACCTGCTTGACACAAACAATGATTTTCATTTCAATCTGCCTCCTAACTTATTTCACACCCAGGTGACTGGCAATGACCATACGCTGGACCTCGGAAGTACCCTCGTAGATCTCGGTGATCTTGGCGTCGCGCATCATGCGCTCCACGGGATACTCACGGGTGTAGCCATAGCCGCCGAACAGCTGGACGGCACGGCGGGTCACGTCGGAGGCAGCCTCAGCCGCGAACAGCTTGGCCATAGCGGCGTCCATGGAGTAGGGCTCGTGATTCTGCTTCTTCATGGCAGCGGAATAGACCAGGAACTGAGCGGCCTGCATACGGGTGTGCATATCGGCCAGCTGGAACTGGGTGTTCTGGAACTGGGACAGGCGCTTCTTGAACTGAACGCGCTCCTGGGTGTACTTGATGGCCTCGTCCACGGCGCCCTCGCCCAGGCCAAGAGCCTGAGAGGCGATGCCGATACGTCCGCCGTCCAGGGTCATCATGGCGATCTTAAAGCCCTGGCCCTCCTTGCCCAGCAGGTTCTCCTTGGGCACGATGCAGTCCTCGAAGATCAGGTCGCAGGTGGAAGAACCGCGGATACCCATCTTCTTCTCGTGCTTGCCGGTGGAGAAGCCGGGGAAGTCCTTCTCCACGATGAAGGCGGAGATGCCATGGTTGCCCAGCTTGGGATCGGTCATGGCGAACACCACGAAGGTGGAGGCCACGTTGCCGTTGGTGATGAAGCACTTGGAACCGTTCAGGACGTAGTGGTCGCCCTCCAGAACGGCGGTGGTCTGCTGGCCGGAGGCGTCGGTACCGGCGTTGGGCTCGGTCAGGCCGAAGGCGCCGATCTTCTTGCCGGAGAGCAGGTCGGGCAGATACTTCATTTTCTGCTCCTCGGTGCCGTGCTCAAAGATGGGGGCGCAGCACAGAGAGGTGTGGGCGGAGACCACAACACCGGTGGTGCCGCAGACCTTGGACAGCTCCTCCACGCACATGGCGTAGGACAGCACGTCGCCGCCGGCGCCGCCGTACTTCTTGGGGAAGTAGATGCCCATCATGCCCAGCTTGCCCATCTTCTCCACGGTCTCCATGGGGAAGCGCTCCTCCTCGTCCAGCTCCTCAGCCAGGGGCTTGACTTCGTTCTCGGCGAACTCGCGGAACATCTTGCGGACCATCTCTTGCTCTTTAGTCAGATGAAAATCCATTTTTCAGTCCTCCTACATTTTTTACTTGGGGGTCATCGGGAAGCCCGCAGCCTGCGTTCGCTCCAGGGTCTTGCATAGAGGGAACAGACGGCGGGCAGACGATACAGGGACGGTTACCGTGCAAGTCGGCTGTCATTTGTTATAAATTTAACAATCTGACCCCGAAAAAATCGCAACACGGGCCTGTTTACCCATCGTTGCGGAGTTTATCAAACACGGTCTGCATACGCAGGATTTTGACTATACGAATTATACCACCAAACCCCAGGCATTGCAATAGGCTGGGGGCTGGTAATGTTCACTATTTTTGACGAAATTTTAACGCTTTAGCCGGGGGGAAATGACGGAGAAAAATCATAACGGGCCGGAAAAGGGAAAAAAGGCGAAAAAAGCCCCGGTATCACGCGGATACCGGGGCCGAAAGTATAAGGGAAATGTGCCGAAAGGCGAAACTTATTTCTTGGTGTAATCGTAGAAGCCGCGGCCCGTCTTTCTGCCCAGACGGCCGCCGCGGACCATCTTCTTCAGCAGATAGGTGGGACGATACTTGGAGTCGCCAAACTCGTTATACAGGGTCTCCATAATAGCCAGGCACACGTCCAGACCGATGAAGTCGCCCAGGGCCAGGGGGCCCATGGGGTGGTTGGCGCCCAGCTGCATGGACTTGTCGATGTCCTCTACGGTGGCGGCGTGGGTCTCGACCAGGGCGATGGCGTCGTTGATCATGGGGATCAGCAGCTTGTTCACCACGAAGCCGGGGGACTCCTCCACCTCCACGGGGTCCTTGCCCAGCTCAACGGCCAGGTCGTGGGTGAACTGGAACACCTCGGGAGTGGTGTTGATGCCCCGGATGATCTCCACCAGCTTCATGCTGGGCACGGGGTTGAAGAAGTGCATGCCGATGACGGGGTGCTTCAGATCCTGGCCCATCTCGGTGATGGACAGGGAGGAGGTGTTGGAGGCGAAGATGACGCCGTCTTTGCAGATGGGGTCCAGCTGCTTGAGCAGGGCGCGCTTGGTCTCCATGTCCTCCTTCACGCACTCGATGACCAGGTCGGCCTCGGCAGCGGCGGACATCTCCTCGATGAGAATGTTGGCCATCAGGGCGTCCTTGGCCTCCTGGGTCATCTTGCCCTTCTCCACCCGCTTTTGCAGGGAGGCGGACAGCTTATCCTTGTGGCGCTGGGCCGAAGCGGTGCTGCTGGCGTACATCAGGGCGGTGTGTCCCTTGGCCGCGAAGATCTGGGCAATGCCGCTGCCCATGGTGCCGGCACCGAAGATGGCTACTTTCATAACTGATTCCCCCTAGGTATGTAAGATAATGGGATGAAATATCTCAAATGCAAGGGATGGGAATGGCCGCTGTGCGGTCCTCTTCTCTTGTGCATGAGTATAACTGTTTTGCGGTATAAAATCAAGGGGAAAACGGGAATTTTTCAGAAATATCCGAAAAAAACCGCGTTTTTTCAGGCGTGTCATAACAAAAAAGTTATGTGTCAAGCCAGGCGTTTTACTATAATATCAGTAAAATGCCCCGTCCGGGAGAGACCGGGCGGGGCGGAGCAGGTCAGATCTTGGTGATGTCATAGGGGGTGGTCTGGTAGACATAATAGTTCAGCCAGTTGGTGTAGAACAGCTGGGCGGCGGAGCGCCAGCGGACCACGGGGGCCTGGCTGGGGTCGTCGTTGGGGAAGTAGTGGGCGGGCAGCTTCTGGTCCTCCCCCTTGCTCAGGTCGCGGAAATACTCGTTGGCCAGCGTCTCCGGGTCATACTCCGGGTGGCCGGTGATGAAGAAGCGGCGGTTGTCCTCGCTTTTCACCGCGAAGACCCCGGCCTCCTCGGACACGGCCAGCAGCTCCAGCTCGGGCTGGGCCAGGATGTCCTCCAGGTGGTTGGTGGTATAGCGGGAGTGGGGTACATAGAACACGTCGTCAAAGCCCCGGAAGAGGGGGGACTGCTTGCGGATCAGGGTGTGGGAGAAGACGCCGAAGAGCTTGTCGGGCAGAGAGTATTTGGGGATACCGTAGTGGTAATAGAGTCCGGCCTGAGCTCCCCAGCAGATGTGCAGGGTGGAGTGGACGTGGGTCTTGGTCCACTCCATGATCTGGCACAGCTCGTCCCAATAGTCCACGTCGGTGAAGTCCAGGTTCTCCACGGGGGCGCCGGTGATGATCATGCCGTCGTATTTGCGGTCACGGATTTGATCGAAGGTGGTATAGAAGGAGGACAGGTGGTCGGCGTCGGTGTTCTGAGACACGTGGCTGGAGGTGTGCAGCAGCTCCACCTGCACCTGGAGGGGGGAGTTGGACAGCTTGCGCAGCAGCTGGGTCTCTGTGACGATCTTGGTGGGCATCAGGTTCAGGATCAAAAGGTTCAGCGGGCGCATGTCCTGGTGCATGGCCCGGTATTCCGTCATGACGAAGATGTTTTCTCCCTCCAGCGTGGCCCGGGCCGGCAGGGAGTCTGGCACTTTAATAGGCATGGGTGTTGCCTCCTACACATTATATATATAGAATCAAACTGTATATCAGCGTATCATAACTGCTGTCTTTCTGCAAGAGAGTTTTCTGTGGATGGATGTACGCCAGCGACGGACGCAAAAATCGAAAAGTAAAAAAGAACGAAAAAAGACGTAAAAAAGTGTTGACAAACCCCGCGCGGTCTGGTAGTATAAGCAAGCACTTCAGCGAGGGGCCAACAGGTTCCAAGCGAAAGGCTGATAGAACTTCAAGTCCTTACGGATGATAGAACTTGAAAGAAGCTGAAAAGTTTCTGAAAAAAGTTCTTGACAAAAGGAAAACGAAGTGATATCATTAAAAACCACTGCGGGACGCAGCGTGTACCTTGTAAATTAAACAACGTGACAAACACGAAGCACCAAA
>URNZ01000062.1 GCA_900549405.1 uncultured Eubacteriales bacterium
CAGGAGTTCGTGTTCACCGCCGGTGAGCAGGAGTTCTACGCCGAGCGCGGCTTCCAGAACGAGCCCCAGCGCTGCAAGGCCTGCCGTGATGCCCGCAAGAACGCGGCTCGTGGCCCCCGTGAGTACTTCACCGCTGTCTGCGCTGCCTGCGGCGGCGAGGCCAAGGTGCCCTTCGAGCCCAAGTCTGACCGTCCTGTCTATTGCAGCGAGTGCTTCGCCAAGATGCGTGAGCGGGGCTGATTTTAGCCGGAACACCAGCGGCGTGACGAATTTTCGTCACGCCGCTTTTTTTGCGCCCATTTTTGTGAGTAAACCGGCCCTATTCCGCGCACCCTAACAGAAATTCCGGTTTAGGAGGCGCAAGAAATGGCAGACATGGAACAGGAGCACACACAGCCGGAGGCCCCGGCCAACACGCAGAACCTGGTGGACCTGGGTACCTCCCTCATCCAGCGGGAGGAGGGGCGGGTCTATGTGCTGACCATCGTGGGGCAGATCGAGGGGCACCAGCTGCTGCCCTCCGGCATGAAGAGCACCAAATACGAGCACGTGCTGCCCTTGCTGGCGGCGGTGGAGGGCGACCCGGACATCCACGGCCTGCTCATCCTGCTGAACAACGCCGGGGGAGACGTAGAGGCAGGGCTGGCCATCGCGGAGCTGATCGCCTCCATGTCTAAGCCAACTGCCTCCCTGGTGCTGGGGGGCAGCCACTCCATCGGCGTGCCCCTGGCGGTGGCGGCCCGGCGGTCCTTTATCGCCCCCTCCGCCGCCATGACGGTACACCCGGTGCGGCTGACCGGCCTGGTCATCGGCGCGCCCCAGACTTTTTACTACTTCGAGCGGGTGCAGGAGCGCATCGTCCGCTTCGTCACCGGAAACAGCCACATCTCCCGGGAGGACCTGACCCGGCTGATGCTGCGCACCGACGAGCTGGCCGCCGACGTGGGCAGCATCCTCTATGGGGAGGAGGCGGTGCAGCTGGGCCTCATCGACCAACTGGGCGGCCTGACCGACGCCCTGAACTGGCTGTATCAGACCATCGAAGAAAAGAAAACGCCGTGAAGCATATCGCCCAGAGGTCCCGGAGCTTTTCCCAGGAAAAGCCCCGGGGCATTTTTTACATTCCGTCTCTTTTTTTGCGGGGGAAAGTGTGGTAAAATAAAGGCCGATTTTGTAACAAGAGAGGGGGAAGCCGGATGCTGCGCATTCTCATGGGACGGGCCGGGAGCGGCAAGACCACCGCCGTGCTAAACCGCCTGTGCCAGGCCGCCGGGGAGCGGCCCCAGGTGCTGATGACCCCGGAGCAGCAGTCCCACGAGGCCGAGCGGGCCTTATGTAAGGCTGGCGGCCCAGGGATCTCCCTGCGGGCAGAGGTGCTGTCCTTCAGCCGCCTGGCCAACCGGGTGTTCCAGGCCGCGGGCGGACTGGGCCAGGAGGAGCTGGACGGGGGCGGACGGCTGCTGCTGATGTATCGGGCGGTGCAGGAGACCGCCCAGCAGCTGAAGGTCTATGGCCGCCCCTCCAAGCGTCCGGCCTTCCTCCAATCCCTGCTGGCCACGGTGGACGAGCTGAAAAGCTGCCGGGTAAGCCCGGATCAGCTCATCCGGGCGGGGGAGGAGGCCGAGGGCCCCAGCGGGGACAAGCTCACCGACTTAGGGCTCATCTGCGGGGCCTACGAGGCCCTGGTGGCCCAGACGGCCCTGGACCCCAGAGACCGGCTCACCCGGGCGGCGGACAAGCTGACCCATTGCGCCTGGGCGGAGGGGAAGGACCTGTGGCTGGACGGCTTTACCGACTTCACCCCCCAGCAGCAGGAGGTGCTGCGCCACCTCCTCCGCCAGGCCCATCAGGTGACGGTGACCCTGACCTGTGACCATCTGGAGGAGGACGAGGGGGGCACGGGCATCTTTTCCCCCGCCCGACTCACCGCCACCCGGCTGCTGCGGTTGGCCGCCAGCGAGGGAATTTCCTGTGAGGTGGAACACCTTGTCAGTGACTACAGACCAAAGCCTGACAGCCTGAAGCACTTAGAGTACGCCCTCTTCGGCCACGAGGAGGTCCAGCCCATCCCCCAGGCCGGGGCAGTGGAGCTGTTCCGGGCCTCCAGCCCCCGGGCGGAGGTGGAGTGGGCCGCCGCCCGCACCCTGGGCCTGGCCCGGGACCAGGGCCTGCGCTTTCGGGATATCGGCGTGGTGGCCCGGAACTATGGGGCCTATCGGGACCTGATCGAGAGCATTTTCCCCCGGTTCGGCATCCCTGTGTTCTCCTCCGCCATGTCGGACATCCTGGAAAAGCCCGTGCTGGCCCTGGTGACGGCGGCCCTGGACACGGTGGCGGGGAACTATGCCTATGACGACGTGTTCCGCTATCTGAAAACGGGGCTTACGGACCTGCCCCAGGAGGACCGGGACCTGCTGGAAAACTATGTGCTGGAGTGGGACATCCGGGGGAGCGCCTGGACCCAGGACAAGCCCTGGGCCTGGCATCCCAGGGGCTATGGTTTCCCCTGGGAGGAGGCGGACCGCACTCTGGTGGACCGGTTGGACGCCGCTCGGCGGACTGTGGCCAAGCCTCTGGAGACGCTGCGTCGCAACGCCAATAAAACCGGGCGCGGTCAAGCGATAGCCCTTTACACATTTTTGGAGGAGATCGGCCTGCCGGAGCGCCTTGCCCAGCGGGTGGAGGAGCTGAAGCGCCGGGGGGAACCCCTGCTGGCGGAGGAATATCGCCAGCTGTGGGACATCCTGTGCGGCGGGCTGGAGCAGTGCGCCGCCCTGCTGGGGGAGCGGCCCATGGACCTGGACGAGTTTGCCGCCCTGTTCCGCCTGGTGCTGTCCCAATATGAGGTAGGGGCCATCCCCGTCTCCCTGGACCGGGTGACGGCGGGGGAGACCACCCGCCAGACGGGCCACCAGGTGAAGGCCCTGATCCTGCTGGGGGCGGATGACGGGTCCATCCCCCAGGCGGGCAGTCCCCCGGGGCTGCTGTCGGATGACGACCGCAGTCTGCTGGCTCTGTATGGCCTGGAGCTGAGCGGCTCGGCCCGGGAGCTGCTGTACCGGGAGATGACCACCGTCTATCTCACCTGCACCCGGCCCAGCCGATATCTGCTGGTGTCCTGGGCGGCCTGCGGCCCCGGCGGGGAGGAGCGCCGCCCCAGCTTTCTGGCCCAGCGGCTGCTGCGGATCTTCTCCGACCTGACGGTGAGCCGGGAGGAGCGCGACGGTCAGTTTGCCTTAGAGGCCCCCAGGCCCGCTTTGGAGCAGGCGGGCTGGAATCCCCGGGCGCGCCGTGCCCTGGATGGCCTGCCCGAGTATGCCGGGGCGCTGGAGCGCCAGGACCGGGCGGAGCACTGGGGCCGGGGCACCCTGTCCCGCTCCGCCGCAGACCGGCTCTATGGCCGCCGGGTGGCCATGTCCGCCTCCCGCATGGACAAATACCGCTCCTGCCACTTCGCCTATTTCATGCGCTATGGGTTAAAGGCCGAGCCACGGCGGCAGGCGGGCTTCTCCGCCCCGGCCTACGGCACCTTTGTCCACTATGTGCTGGAGCAGGTCATGCAGGACGAGATGTTCCAGCAGACCCGGCTCCCCGGCATGGAGCCGGACTTTGAGGACCGGGAGCGCGCCCATTTAGCCGACCTGACCCGGGCGGCGGTGGAGCGCTATACCCGGGAGGAGCTGGGCGGCCTGGAGGGCCAGTCAGAGCGCTTTCAATATCTGTTCCGCCGTCTGCTCCGCTCCGTCCAGGCGGTGGTGGAGAACGTGGCTCAGGAGCTGCTGTCGGGCAGCTTCAAGCCCATCTCCTTCGAGCTGGGCTTTGGCCGGAAGGGGGACCTGCCCCCGGTGGAGCTGACCGTGGACGGGGTGACCATCAGCGTGTCTGGCTTTGTGGACCGGGTGGACGGCTGGGTCCGGGACGGACGGCTCTATCTGCGGGTGGTGGACTATAAGACCGGGAAGAAGTCCTTCGACTGGACGGAGGTCTGGAACGGCTTAGGGCTGCAGACGCTGCTGTATCTCTTTGCCCTGGAGCGACAGGGAGAAAACCTTTACAATATGCCCGTGGCAAGCGCCGGTGTGCTCTATCTCCCCGCCCACGAGGCAGTGATCCAGGGCAGCCGGACCATGGACGACGACCAGTGGCGCAAGGCGGTGGATAAAGAGCTGACCCGCAGCGGCCTGGTGCTGAATGACCGGGGCGTGCTGGACGCCATGGAGACGGCGGGGGAGGCGGGCTATCGCTTTCTGCCCCTGCGGGTGTCCAAGACCTCCGGTGACGTGACCGGGGAGGCCCTGGCCACCGCCGAGCAGTTCGGCAAGCTGGGCTGCCACATCCAGCAGGTGCTGGAGGATATCTGCCGGGAGTTGGGCCAGGGGGCCATCGCCGCCGACCCCTTCTGGCGGGGGCCGGACAAGAACGCCTGCCGCTATTGCGACTACGCCGCCGCCTGCCACTTTGAGGAGGGCCGGGGGGGCGACTGCCGCCGGTGGGCCCACAAGCTGGCCGCAGCGGACTTCTGGACCGAAGTAGACGGAGGGAAGAAGCATGACTGAATCCGTGTATAAGCTGGAGATCTTCCTGCCGGAGGACCACTTCGACCCGATCTGCCAGGCCCTGTGGTCGGTGGACGCGGGGCACATCGGCCAGTATGATCGCTGCCTGTCCTGGAGCCGGGTGAACAGCTGCTGGCGGCCCCTGGCGGGGACGGACCCCTATCTGGGCCAGCCGGGGCAGCTGTGCCGGGCGGAGGAGATCAAGATCGAGGTGTGCTGCCTGGCCGCCCGGCTGGACGAGACCCTCGCGGCCATCAAATCGGCCCACCCCTATGAGGAGCCGGTGATCAACGTGCTGCCCCTATTGAAGACGGGCCTTTGAAACAGCAAAAAAGCCCCGCAGGGCTTTGTGACATAAGGAGACAAGAACAAGACATGGATATCACGCTGCACTACGAGCAGATGGGGGAGGGCTTCCCCCTGGTCCTGCTCCACGGAAACGGAGAGGACCACACCTATTTTCAGCACCAGATGGAGCCTTTCGCCGCCCACTATCGGGTCATCGCCCTGGACACCCGGGGCCACGGGGGTTCTCCCCGGGGGGAGGCGCCCTTCACCCTGGAGCAGTTCGCCCAGGACCTGAAGGACTTTTTGGACCAGCAGGGCATTGAGAAGTGCCACCTGCTGGGCTTCTCCGACGGGGGGAACGTGGCGCTGATCTTCGCCCTGAAATACCCCCAGTACATTGAAAAGCTGGTGCTGTGCGGGGCCAATCTGGAGCCGGAGGGGCTGAAAAGCGGCCTGCGGATGAAGCTGCGCCTGCGCTGGGCGGCCCTCCAGGCGGCCCGCCACGTGCAGCCGGAGCTGGAGCGGCAGTTCGAACTGCTGGACCTGATGGTCACCCAGCCCCACATCGACCACCTGGCCCTGCGGGGCCTGAGGATGCCCGTGCTGGTGGTGGCCGGGGACCACGACATGATCTATGAGGCCCACACCCGCATGATCGCCGCGCCCATCCCCCACGGCAAACTGGCCATCCTGCCCGGGGACCACTTTGTGGCCCGGGACAACTGGAAGGAATTCAACCCCCTGGTCCTGGATTTTTTGCAGAAGGACTGAGGAAAAAAGAGAGGTTTCACCACTATGGAAAACGGCAAAAACGTGCTCATCATCAACGACATGCCCGGCTATGGCAAGGTGGCCCTGGCGGCCATGCTGCCCGTGCTGTCCACCCTGGGCCACAGCGTCTATAACCTGCCCACCGCTTTGGTCTCCAACACCCTGGACTATGGCAAGTTTACCATTCTGGACACCACCGACTATATGACCAAGGCCATCGCCGTGTGGAAGGAGCTGGGCTTTCGCTTCGACTGCATCACCACCGGCTTTCTGGCCTCGGCGGCCCAGGTGGGCATCATCCGGGACTTTATCGCCAGCCAGAAGAAGGAGGGCCTGCTGGTGATGACCGACCCCATCATGGCCGACGAGGGCAAGCTGTATAACGGCGTGACGGAGGAGACGGTGGAGAATATGCGCCGTCTCATCGGCGTGGCCGACGTGATCGTGCCCAACCTCACCGAGGCGGAGTTTTTGACCGGCCTGTATCAGGGCCAGGAGAGCCTGACCGCACCCCAGGTCCGCCAGGTGGTGGACGCCCTGCGGGACTTTGGCCCCCGGTCGGTGGTCATCACCAGCGGCAAGCAGACGGAGACGGGGGAACACGCCGTGTGGGGCTATGACCACAAGAAGGAGGAGTATTTCTCCATCCCCTTTCAGTTCATCGACGTCCACTTCCCCGGCACGGGGGACATGTTCTCCGCCGTGCTGGTGGGGGAGCTGCTGGGCGGCACGGATTTCCAGGGTGCGGTGCGTCGGGCCATGGATGTGCTGGAAAAGCTCATCGACCTGGAAAAGGACGAGATCGAGAAGAACAAGGGCATCCGCATCGAAAAATTTTTGGACGTGCTGAAGCACTAAAGATCACTACAGAGTAGGGAGGGTGAGCCATGGCGTTTCCTTTGACCCCGGAACAGCAGGATATCGTACAGGACCGGGGGGGCGAGCTGCTGGTGTCCGCCGCCGCCGGGTCGGGCAAGACAAGGGTGCTGGTGGAGCGGCTGCTGGACCGGGTGACGGAGGAGGGGCTGGACATTGACCGGTTCCTGGTCATCACCTATACCAAAGCCGCCGCCGCCGAGCTGCGCACCCGGGTGGCCCAGGAGCTGGCCGTCCGTCTGGCCGAGCGGCCCCATGACCGGCACCTTCAGCGCCAGCTGACGTTGGTATACAAGGCGCAGATCTCCACCATCCACGCCTTCTGCTCCGCCGTGCTGCGGGAGAGCGGCCACCTGCTGGACTTAGACCCCGACTTTCGCCTGTGCGACGAGGGGGAGGCCCAGGTGCTCATGGCCCGGGTGCTGGAGCAGACTCTGGACCGCCGCTATGAGGGCATGGACCTCCAGGGGCCCTTCGCCCAGCTGGTGGACACTCTGTCCGCCGGGCGGGACGACAGCCGCCTGGCCCAGATCGTGCTGGACATCGCCGGACGGGTGCAGAGCCACCCCGACCCCGCCCGCTGGCTGGGGGAGGAGCAGAGCCGCTGGCAGCTGGTGCCGGGCACGGACATGGAGGACACCCCCTGGGGGGCCATCCTGCTGGAGGAGCTGCGCCGCCGGTGTTATTGGTGTCGGAAGCGCCTGGGCCAGGCCCTGGACCTGGTGGGGGAGGACGAGCTGCTGAAGGCCAACTGCGCCCCCGCCCTGTACGAAAGCGCCGCCCGGCTGGACAAGCTGCTCTCCGCCCACGGCTGGGACGAGACTACCGCCTGTCTGCCCATCCCGTTCCCCACCCTGGGCCGGAAGAAAAAGCGGGCAAAAGAGTTGGACGCCCAGGCGGAGATGGACGCCGCAGACCGGGCCGAGCGCATCAAGTCCATCCGCTCCCGGTGCAAGAAGCAGTTGGAAAAGCTCTCCGCCCTGTTCCAGGAGAACAGCCGGGAGCTGGGGGAGGAGCTGGCCCTGGCCCGCCCGGTGGTCCAGGCCCTGATGGACCTGACGACAGACTTTCTGGCCGACTATGCCAGGGAGAAGCGGCGGCGGGGGCTGGTGGACTTCTCCGACCTGGAGCACCTGACGGTGAAGCTGCTGCTGGATGACCAGGGCCAGCCCACCCAGGCCGCCCGCATGTGGGCCGATCGCTTTGAAGAGGTCCAGGTGGACGAGTATCAGGACACCAACCAGGTGCAGAACGCCATCTTCCAGGCCATCTCCCACCAGGGGCGCACCCTGTTCCAGGTGGGGGACGTGAAGCAGTCCATCTATCGCTTTCGTCTGGCCGACCCCACCATCTTTCTGGACAAATACCGCCGCTTCCCAGACGGAGCCAGCGCCCGGCCAGGCCAGCCCCGGCGGCGGGTGCTGTCCCGGAACTTCCGCTCCCGGCCCCAGGTGCTGCTGGGCTGCAACGACCTGTTCCGAAACGTCATGTCCGGGGACTTTGGAGAGCTGGACTACACCGAGGACCAGGCTCTGGTCCCCGGGGCGGCATTCCCCGACCCGGAGGGGGCGGACTATGCCCTGGAGCTGGACGTGCTGGACCTGGCCTATCTGGGGGAGCAGAGCCAGGAGGACCGGGAGAACAAGGACCAGGCCGAGGCCCGCTTTGCCGCCCGGCGGGTGCGGGAGCTGCTGGACAAGCCCATGATGGTGACCGAGGGGGACCACCAGCGGCCCCTGCGGCCCAGCGACGTGATGATCCTGCTGCGCAGCCCCGGCGCGGTGCTGCACTACTACACCCGCGCCCTGGGGGAGGAGAACATCCCCTGGGTGGCCGACGGGAACGAGGACTTTCTGTCCACCACCGAGGTAAACGTGGCCCTGGCCATCCTGCGCCTGGTGGACAACCCCCGGCAGGACGTGCCACTGCTGGCCGCCCTGCGCTCCCCGGTGTACGGCTTTACCGCCGACCGGCTGGCCGAGCTGCGCGCTGCCGACCAGGGGGAGGACTTCTATTCTGCCGTGGCTGCCGGGGCGGCCCGGGGGGAGCAGGACTGCGCAGACTTTTTGGACCAGCTGGAGCGGCTGCGCTTTGGGGCGGGAGACAGGACCTGCCGCCAGCTCATCTGGCACATCTATGAGACGGCGGACCTGCTTGGCGTCTTCGGCGCCATGAACGAGGGGCGCAAGCGGCAGGAGAACCTGCTGTCCTTCTATGCCCTGGCCGGGCAAATGGAGGACGGGGGCTGCCGGACCCTGTTCCAGTTCCTGCTGCGGCTGGACCGGCTGCGCCAGACGGGGGGCAAGCTGTCCGCCGCCCGCCCCGCCCAGGAGGGGGAGGGCGTGTCCATCCTGTCCATCCACCGCTCCAAGGGGCTGGAGAAGCCGGTGGTGCTGGTGTGCGGCCTGAGCCGACGGCTGAACCGGGACGACCTGAAGGCCCCGGTGCTCTTCCACCCGGAGCTGGGCGTGGGCCCCAAAGGGCTGGAGCCGGAGCGGATGGTCCAGTATCCCACCCTGGCCCGCCAGGCGGTGGCCCTGCGCCTTGACCAGGAGATGATGGCCGAGGAGCTGCGGCTGCTGTATGTGGCCATGACCCGGGCCCGGGAGAAACTGATCCTGTCCGTGGCCCTCACCGCCGGGAGCAAGACCTTGGCCGATCTGGGGGAGGACCTGTCTCTGCCTGTCTCCCCCATGACCCTGTCGGTGCAGCCCAGTGTGGGCCACTGGGTGCTGCTGTATGCCATGACCCGGCCAGAGGCCTCGCTCCTCCGCGCCCTGGGCGGTCCGGGACATGACGAGGACTTCCCGGACCCCGACATCGGCCCCGGCTGGGACATCCGCTGGGTGAACGATCTGAGCGAGGACCAGGCTGACCGGGACGGCGTTATATTCCGGGCGGAAGAGAAGGCCCAGGCGGACGACGGCCCGGAGCCGGATCTGTCCTGGCGCTATCCCCATCTGGCCCTGGCCGACGTGCCCTCTAAGGTGACGGCCACCCAGCGGAAGGGGCGGCCCCTGGACCAGGAGGCGGCGGAGGAGGGCATGTCCACCGACCTGCCCCAATCGGAACCCGCCATCCACCGCCCCCGCTTTGCTGCGGAGGAACGGGGCCTGACCGCCGCCCAGCGGGGCACCGCCCTCCACCAGGCCATGCAGTATCTCCCCCTGACCGGGGACCACAGCCCGGAGGGGGTGCGGGCGGAGCTGGACCGGCTGACCCGGGAGGGCTTCCTTACCCCCATGCAGCGCCAGGCCATCCGTCCGGCGGTGCTGTCCGCCTTTTTCCAGAGCGATCTGGGCCGGGCCATGTGTGCCGCCCGGGAGTGCCGCCGGGAGTTTAAATTCTCCCTGCTGGTCCCCGCCCGGGAGTATGAGCCCCAGGCGGAGGTGGGGGAGGAGGTGCTCCTCCAGGGCGTCATCGACGCCTGGTTCGACGACGGGGACGGCGTCACCGTCATCGACTTTAAAAGTGATCGCATCCAGCCCGGGGGCGAGGCCCTGCGGGGGGAGGAGTACCGCCAGCAGCTGTCCGCCTACAGCCGCGCCCTGGAGGAGATCCTGGGCCGCCCGGTGCGGCGGCGGGTTCTGTGGTTTTTCGCCACCGGGCGGGCCTGGGACGTGTGAAAAAAATCAGTCCCCCCGCTGGCCGGGCAGGTCCACCAGGACGATGTCCTCCCCAAAGCGGCGCACGGCGGACCAGGGGATGGTCCGGTCCGGTTCCCGGCCCAGCAGTCCCAGCAGCCGGGGCCTGCCCGGGACGATGAGGGCCGTGACCTGGCCCAGGTCGGTGTCCACCTCCAGATCTCCCACATAGCCGAACCGGGTGCCGTCGGCCAGACTGACCACCTCTTTATACCGCAGCTGTTCCATGCTTATATTCATATGGGCGCTCCCTCCTTATGTGTATGAAATATATGCGCCCCAAGAAAAAACCATGCGCTCTGAAAGACGATGTGTCTGAAAGAGCGCATGGCTTTTGTTATGTCATCAGTCCACGCCGGACCAGGAAGTCGTGGGCCACGGTCTCTAGGTCCCGGCCCTCCACGTCCACGGCGTAGGTCATCTCCACCATGTCGGCGCTGCTGACCTGGCCGGTGAGCTGGCTGAGCACCTGCTCCAGCTCCGGGGTGTCGGTCCGGTGGCGGCTGAACAGGTCCTCCCGCACCAGAATGGCCCCGTTGTACTCCGGGAAGAAGCCCCGGTCGTCGGCCAGAATGGTCAGCCCCGCCCGCTTGTTCAGTCCGTCGGTGGTATAGACGATCATGGCGTCGAAGGCCCCCTGTTCCAGGGCCTGATATTTCAGCACCACGTCCACAGCGGAGACGGTGCGGAAATTCAGCCCGTAGAACCGGGTGAAGGGGTCGAACT
>URNZ01000063.1 GCA_900549405.1 uncultured Eubacteriales bacterium
GACCGAGGCCGCCATCAAGGGCAAGGTGGACCACCTGCTGGGTCTGAAGGAGAACGTCATCATCGGTAAGCTGATCCCCGCCGGTTCCGGCCTGGCTCAGTACCGCAAGGACGACCCCATCGACGACGAGGGCAACCTGCCCGGGATGAACGTCACCTCCCCCTCTGTGGTGGCCGAGCCTCTGGCAGAGCCCGCCCAGGAGGGCGCTGACGGCGCCGACAAGGACGACGACCTGTTCTTCGAGGTCGGTTCCATGGAGCTGGAGAAGCCCGCCGACAGCGAGCAGCCCCAGGCCTGACGCCTAGCGTTTCCCATAACAAAAAATAAAGCTGCCGCACTTCCAACCAAACGGAAGTGCGGCAGTTTTTTGTGTCTCATGTGTCTCATGGGGCGGGGGGCTGATTCTGAACGGCGGAGAGGAGCAGCAGCCCCGCCCCCAGATAGGCCCCGCAGGCCAGGATGATCAGAATGCAGACCAGGGTGCAGCCCAGCCGCAGGCGGGGCCGGTCCCGAAGGAGCGCTCGGGAGAGGGGAATCCCGGCGGCGGCCAGAAGGAGCAGGACCGCCGCCCAACCCAGGGTCATGCTTCCCCGCCTTTCCCGGCGGGGAACAGGCCCCGGTCCTGAAGGAGCACGTCCAGAATGCCCTGGACGTATTCCAGGGACTGCTGAAAGCCCCGGCGCAGGTTGTCAATGTTCCGGGGGTCGGCCTCCAGCGGCACCTGGGCAAAGCGCACCGGGGTGTGGATGGCCAGGAAGAGCCGCCCTGGCTCCAGATGGACCACCTCGGGCGGGGTCCCGGCGGCCCGGGTGAGAGCCTCCTCCGTGGCCTGGGAGAGGGCCGCCGGGGCGTTTTCTATCTGGAGGGTGAGACACAGGCCGGAGAAGACCTCCTCTGTCGCGTCGTGGAGGACGTGGTCCCGCTCGACCTGGTACACGTGCTCCAGGGTCCCGTTGGCCGCTGAGAAGCACACCTCCCGCCAGCGCCCGGTGTGGGTCTGCTCCAACCTGCAGCGCTCCCAGTTTTGCCCCTGGGGCCACACCTGGCGGAACAGGAGCTCCTCCAGCGTCAGGCCCGAGCGGGGGGAGTCGGGGCCGAAGGCCCCCTCCGTCATGGCTTGAAGCTCCTCCCCCATCTGAGACTGGATGAGGACATTGCGCTTTTTGTCGCAGAGCAGGGTGGTGGCGATGCCCGCCAGCAGGACCGCGGTGAAGAGGAGGATGGGCAGCTTGTTTTCCTCCCCCTGACCGAAGAGCCAGCCTACCAGTGTGCAGACCACCCCGATAAAACCCAGCAGGAATAGGAGCAGGCCCCGGCGGCTGTTTCGCTGGAGCTTCATCAGCTTTTGGGACAAAATTTCGTCGTTTGATTTTTCGTTCATGGTGTTACCCCCAGTTGTCCGCCCAGTCCGGGCCCCAGAGCTCCGCGGGGTCCAGGGGCGTAAAGTCAAAGCCTGCGGCGAAGAGGTTTCCGTCCTGGTCATAGGCCAGGCCGTCCTCGCCGACGGAATAGTTTTCGGGCATATAGAACATGCGCAGCCCGTCGAAATAGACCAGATGCCCCTCAAAATAGGTGAACTTGGCCTGATCCAGGTGGTACAGGGCAATCTCCTGGGCCGTGCCCTGCTGGTAAAAGACGCCGGAGAAGGTGCCGTCCGGCTCCTGGGTCTGGCTGGGGTAGAAATAGAGCATCAGAATGTCGTTGCCTAGGCTGAACTTGGGGTATGCCCTGCCGTTGAGAAACAGATAGGGCCCCCGGCCATCGTGGGCGTCGGCCAGGGTGCCGGTGGCCACCCCTCTGGACTGACTGCTGTAGGCCATGTACTCCATCCGGTCCGTGTCGATGACCAGCAGCTCGTCCAGGGGGTCCTGCCACACGCCGTCCAGGGCGGCAAGCTGCCCCTCGTCGGCCTGGAGGAGCTGGTCCCACATGGTCTCCTCCTGGTCATAGCGGGTGAAGACCATGCCGTCTAAATTCTCCCGGTCAGAGGAGCCGTTCTGGTCCAGGACGAAGCCCTCATCCTGGGGCAGAAACTCATAGAGAAAATCGTCATAAGACAGCATGGGCCGGTCCTCCAGGTCCATGTCCCCGGAGCCCAGGCGGCCATAGTAGGTGAGGTAGAGATAGCGGCTGTTGTCCGGGTCCAGCAGGAGGAAGTTCTGCAGCCCGTCGGTCCACACCCCGGCCAGCTCCTCCGCCGTCATGGACGGGGGAGGGGAGGGCTCTGCCCCGTCGCCGCAGGCGGTCAGGCCCAGCAGCAGGGTGGACAGGGCAAACAGGGGGAGCAGGTTGGCGCGTTTCATCTCGTCGGCCTCCTTTCGGCTTACCCTAAGTCAAAATACAGACTGGTGTAGGGGTCGATGGTGGGCAGGTCCATGAGGTTGCCCCCGGGACAGATGCTGTCCAGATTTTCCCGCTTACTCAGCTCGGCATAGGTGCCCGGCTGGGCCTCCACCGCCAGGACCAGACCGTGATAGTCCTCCGGCATAGTGACCACATAGGTCTTGGTCATCACGTCGTAGACATCCCCGGTGGTACCCGACCAATTCACCGTGGTGCGAAATTCGATGTCATAGCTGCTGCCCCTCCACTGGATGGTCTGGGTATCCGGTGCGCCGCCGGAGGCAGTGGGGGTGTAGGAGGCGGTGTCGGTGAGCCAGGTGCCGGTGTTATAGTCGTACAGGCCGCTGGTCACGGTGGTGGCAAAGGTGCTGTTGAAGATGGGCAGGTCGGGCAGATAGCAGACGGCGTTGAATTCCAGCTGCCGCTGGCCGCCGCTGATTTGATCCCGGATGATGTCCACCGACCAATAGCAGTCCCGCAGAGTGTAGTCGTTCCCGCCGGCGGTGTAGCAGGCCAGGCCGTTTTTCAGCAGATAGCTGCCGCCGTCGGTCTGGGCGGTGAGCTCCAGCCCCTTCTGTTCAAAGAAGGGGACGGAGGACTGAATGGTATCCGTGGGGACCAGCACCCCGCCGTTCACGTTGTCCAGCAGGGTCCCGTCGGGGGAAGCGTCCAGGCGCAGGGTATCCCCGTTGCCGTCGAAGTGGAGCTCCACCCCGGAGCTGTCAGCCAGGACCACGCCGTCATAGAGTACCTTGTCCGCCGAGTTGACAAACTCCCAGGAGGCATCCTCGTGGATGCGCAGCCACAGGTTTTCGTCCTGATATTCCCACAAGCCCACATAGGCGGCCACCGGGTCCTCGTCCCCGCCAATGGTGTCATAGGACTGGTCAGGCTGGAACACATAGCGCGTCTCAGGCTCCCACAGCCAGACCAGATGGGTCTCGCCCCCGTCGGCGGTGGAGAAGTCCACGGTCACGTCGGTCTCCCCGTCGCCGTTGAGATCGTCGAAGGAGATACTGTCAAAGTTGTCCCGGGCGTTGGGCACGGTCATGGGAAATTTCACGCTGTCATACAGCAGCTGCTCCGGCCGGTCCCAATAGAAAGCGGCGCTCTCCTCGTCCACCGTGACCACCACGTCCACGCTCTGTCCGTCGTGGGTGATGGTACCGCTGGCTGCCACAAGGCCGGTGGTGCGCCAATCGTCCCCGGCCACATCCCCATCTCCGCCGCAGGCGGCCAGGGAGAGGACCGTTCCAGCGCACAGGATCAGGGCGAGGTATTTACTGCGGATGTCCATGTCACTGCTCCTTTCTGAAAGACGGTCACTCCAGGCGATCGTAGTACTCGTTGTCCTCGCCCCAGGTGATCTCGTCGGTGTCATAGTCGAATATGCGATAGGACAGGCCGTAGGGGTCGGAGACGGCGTAATAGGTGTAGGGCTCGGTGTCAGAGGGGATGATGGAGCCGTAGTCCATCTCGGCATTCTCCGCTCCGGGGGCCCGCTGGTAGAGGTGCCAGCTGCCGTCGGAGTCGATGACGATAAAGCTGTCCGCGTCTAAATCGCCGCTGCGGTACCAGATGCCGGCGAAGGCGGTGGGGTCGGCCTCGGCGGCGGACCAGCCGCTCTCATTCGTGTCGTAGTTGGTGCTGGTGTCGCTGCCTGTGGGGTCAGTGCCGCTGATGTAGATCCAGCTGCCGTCGCCGCTGTCGTCTCCAAAGTCGATATGGCCGGGGACAAAGGTGCCGAAGGTGGCCAGGGTCAGGCTGCCGTCGTCGTTCAGGGTGATGGGGTGGCCCACGCCGTCGTGGTCGTTGTGGGCATAGATGCAGTCATAGTCCGCCTCATACTGGAGATAGCCGCTGGCCGCCAGGTCCTCCTGGCTGTACAGGCCCCACAGATATTCGCCGTCGCCGGAGGTGATCTCCAGATAGGCATAGGCGCTGTCCCCCTCGGGGAGCCAGGTGCCCACAAAGGCGTCGGCATCCGTCTGGATGTCATAGTCCTTGACCATGGACATGGAGTCCGGGGGCGTGAGGTCCGGGCTTCCGTCTGTGGTGTCGCTGCTGCCGCAGCCGGAGCACAGCAAGGTCAGGGCCAGGGCCAGGCCCAGAGCGGGGGCAAGATAGTTCTGTTTTTTCATGTTTGATTCCTCCTGATGGCATTGTTGCCTTATTGGGCGGGGTCGGCAAGCGTAAGCTGGGAAAATACGTCGGCATAGAGATCAGACAGGTCCTCCGCAGCCTGGGGCGTGGCGCGGAAAGCATAGAAGTAGGTGTGGCTGTCGGTGTTCAGGGCAAACACGGTCCAGTCCCGCTGGTCCTCATTCGCTCCGGTGGTGAAGGTGATGCGGTACACGGGGTAGGAGAGGGCCTGGGAATAGTCCGGGTCCTGCACCACATCGCCGAACTGATAGACAGTGGACGATTCCGGGTCCAGGGCCCGGGCGGCGGCACAGAGATAGTCGTCCTCGTCCACCCCGTCGGTGATGCGGTTGGGTTGGCAGACGTTGAAGACATCCGTCTGCCCGTCCTGGGTCACATCCTGATAGAAGTAGGTGCCGTCGGGATAGTTCTCCGCGGTAACGGATTCCATCCCCGTAAAGGGCAGGGCACCGCCCATGAGCACGGGGACGGTCTGGCCGCCTGTGCTGCTGTCGGACACAGACTGGTTGGGCTGACCGACAGACGAACTGCTGCCGTTCACGTCTGTGCCGGGCTGGGCCTGGCCGCATCCGGCCAGCAGGGCGAGCATCAGGGCCGCCGCCAGGGATCGGCTGAGTCGTTTCATGTGTATTCCTCCTTGCATTGTGTCAGTGCTCCCGCTCTGCCATGGCTAAAATCTCGTCGTGGCTGAGCTCCACGCCGCCGAAGCGGACAAAGATGCCGTTGGTCACGGCGCTGTTCCAAACCTGGGGCTGAAAGATGGACTGAAAGCGGAATTTGTCCCGATAGGGCTTCATGTCCAGCAGCAGACGGCTGCCGGAGACAAAGTCCACCTGAAGGATATAGTCGGCCAGGGGCGCGACTGACGAGATATACCTCCGGTACAAGCGCCCTCCTCCTTTCCCGAAAAAATAAACATCCACCGTACAGCTTTATTGTACGGTGGATGCGGATATTGGGGTATTAACCAATGGTTAGGAATTTGCCAGCCGGATGAGCTGGATGCGCTTGGTGCGGGCGTCCCCCTCGATGTGCAGCTTGGAGTAGATCTGATTGACATACTGCTTCACGCTGCCCTCGGACAGGAACAGCTGCTGGGCGATTTCACGGTTGCTCAGGCGCTGGACGGCCAGGGCGGCCACCTCACGCTCCCGCTGGGTGAGAGGGGCGAAGGCGGCGGGGCAGGCGTCCTGCTCCGTCAGGCGGCGGCACCGGGCCAGCCACTGGGGTCCTAACTGGGCGATCTGCTCTGTCAGGGGGGAGGGGGGACACAGGGGCAGGAGATTTTTCAGATAGCGGAAGTTCTCCACAAAGGGCAGGACCAGCCCGTCGGGCTGGGCGTCCGCCAGGGCGGCGTGCAGGAGCGCCAGGGCGTCCGTCTCTTTGCCCAGCATGGCATAGGCCGCCGCCGTCTGCAAGTTGATATGCAGGGCCACCAGGGCATAGTGCAGCCCGCCGCAGGCCGCCAGCAGGCCGGGGGCGCGGCCAATGACCTTGGCCCAGGCCCCCTGGGCCAGATAGACCTGGTTTTCGATCAGGTCCATCATGGGCCGTCCGGGGGCCAGAAAGTTCACCGAGGCCAGCCGGTGCCCGGCGAAAAGCTCCGGTATCTGCGCTGTGTCCTCCAGCAGGGCATAGTAATAGGCGCAGGCGGCGGTGAAGATGTTCACCCAGGAGATGTTGTGCTGCCCCAGCAGGGCGGCGCGGCGCTGCTCCGGGGCATACCGCAGGGGCGTGTCGGCACACAGGGACAGGCGCAGGGCCAGAAAGTCGGCGCACAGGGCCATGTTCTCCTGGCCGTTGCCCTCGATCTGGGCATAGGAGCGCTCCAGGGCGATGTGGGCGTCGGCAAAGCGGCCCCGCATCAGGGCGGCCTCCCCGGCCATGATGGTCTCCGCCCCCTGGCCGTGGCCCCGGGTGATCTTATAGTAGTGGGGCATACACTCGTCCATCTCGGCCAGCTCCCGGTCCAGAGCCCCGTTCTGGCGGTGGAACATCATCAGCACTGAGGGGGAGCCGAAGGTCCAACCGCCGCTGTTCTGGATGCTGATGGCCGGGCGGGACATCTGGGCGCTGGCGCTGCGGTGCAGGCGGCTCATGGCGCTGATGTCGTTGTACATCAAAAAGCTGGTGATCAGGTCGCACTCCCCCAGCAGGTTCCCCCGCTCCTCTGGGTCCATGTCCGGGTTTTCGTCGATGGCGGACAGCAGCAGCTCCTTCAGCTCCAGCATTTTGGGGATGCGCCGCCAGTTGAACATGCTGCGCATGAGCACCAGCAGGGCCAGGGGGTGGGCCTTCAGCGTCTCCGGCGGGCACCGGTCCAAAAAGTCCAGCACCGTCTCTGGCTTCAGGGAGGAGAGGAGGATGCCCGCGTCGTCCCGGACCACCCGCAGCAGGGCGTGGTCGTCTCCGCCCCGGCGATAGGCGGCGATGGCGTGGAGATACTGCCGCCGCTGCTCGTACCACCGGCCATAGCGGCGGTGATAGTCGGTCTGCCGGCTTTGGGGCAGGGCGAGAAAAGCCCGCCGGGCGCACTCCTTCATCATGTGGTGGAAGCGATAGGCGCAGCCGTCGGGCAGGCGAGTGACAAAGGCGTTCTGCCCGGTGAGCGCGGCCAGCACCGCCTCCGCGTCCTCATATCCGGTGATCGCCCGGGCCATGTCCACGGTGAACTCGTCGGCCAGGCCCATCACCGCCAGAAACTCCCGCTGGCGGGGGGCCAGGGGGTCGATCATGGCGGCGGAGAACATGGCATAGATGTCCGAGCGGCTGTCTGGCAGGGCCCCCCGCTCGGCCAGGGTGCGCAGGTTCAGATAGATGGCGGAGAACCACCCCTCGCTGGAATAGAGCAGGGTCTCGATCTGCGCCTCAGAGAGCTGGGCCCCGCACCGGTGGGCATAGACGGCCAGCTCCGTGTGGTTCAGCCGCAGCTGGTCCGTGCCGATGAGACACAGCCGCCGCCCCAGGCGGACGGTCTCCTCCGGGGGGAGGAAGCGGTCCCGGCTGGCCACGATCAGGTGGACGGACTGGGGCAGCCGGTTGGCCAGGGTACACAGAAAGGCGGCGGCCCGGCCATCGGTGAGCAGGTGGAAGTCGTCGATGAAGATATACCAGGGGATCTCCCCGGCAAAGGCCCGACACAGGTCATCAGACAGCAGGCTGGCCCCGGCGTCGTCGGTGGGGCAGGGGCAGTCGGCCAGAAAGTCCAGTCCGGCGTGGACAAAGGCGTCCTGCACGCTCTTCCAGAAGATGGCCAGGTTGTCGGAATAGACGCTGACCCGCACGATATGCACCGGCCCCTCCTGGGCACGCTGAGAGAGGTACCAGTTTACCGCCGTGGTCTTGCCATAGCCCATGGGGGCCACCACTGTGGTCAGCCCGCAGCGGGCGATGGGCCGCAGGCACTCCTGCAATCGCTCCGAGATGTAGATGGTATTCAGATCGCCCTTCCGCTTAGGCATAGCAGCGTCCTCCGTTTTTAAAAACGTAAATTGAGCGCTCTTGTCATTGCGAGGAGGCCCGCAGGGCCGACGTGGCAATCCGTTTCCACGTCCAGCAGCCCTCGTGGGAGAGAAAGAACACGGATTCCCACGTCGCTTCGCTCCTCGGAATGACACAAGATCATCACTGCCCATATTGTAACATATCAGGATGAACTTTGGAAGATGCCGGAAAAGAAAACTGCCCCGGCGGCGGATGGAGAAAAAGCTGCGGAGAACCTGCCAAACCGGCGTTCTCCGCAGCTTTTATTTCGTTTTAAATTTTACTCCTGAGTGCCCTGGGGGTGATACTGGGCGCAGGTGCACTTTTTCCACTTCAGGCCGCTGCCGCAGGGGCAGGGGTCGTTGCGGCCAATCTTGATGACCCGCTTCACGGGCTCCTTGCGGATGACGTCCTCGCCGCCGCCGGACTCGGAGGTGACCTTGGCCACGCGCTCCCGCTTGACCTCCTCGTTCTTGCGCAGGCGGACCAGGAACAGGCGGCGCAGGGTCTCCTCCTGGATGGCGGCCACCATGTTCTCGAACATCTCGTAGCCCTCCTTCTTATAGGCGACTACGGGGTCGGTCTGGGCATAGGCCCGCAGACCGATGCCCTGCTTCAGCTCGTTCATGGCGTCGATCTGGTCCATCCAGTATTCGTCCACCACCCGGAGCATGAGCACCCGCTCCAGCTCCCGCATGAGGGGGGCGCCGATCTCCTGCTCCTTCTGGGCATAGACCTCGTGGGCCTTGCCGCTGACCAGGTCCACCAGACCCTCGGCGTCATACTGCTGAAGCTCCTCGTCGGTGAGCTCCAGCTCGCCGGGCTTGAGGAACATGGCGCGGAAGGGGGCCACGGCCTCTCTAAAGGCCTCGGCGTCCATGTGCTTCTGCTCGCCCATGTGGCCGTGGATGGCGTTCTCCACCATGGAGTGGAGCATGGTCTGGATGGAGGCCTGAAGGTCCTCGCCGTCCAGCACCTGGCGGCGCTGCTTATAGATGACCTCACGCTGGGTGTTCATCACGTCGTCATATTGCAGCACGTTTTTCCGGGTCTGGAAGTTCCGGGACTCCACGCTCTTCTGAGCGTTCTCGATGGCGCCGGACAGGATCTTGGCGTCGATGGGGGTGTCCTCGTCCACGCCCAGCTTCTCCATCATGCCCATCACCCGCTCAGAGCCGAACAGGCGCATGATATCGTCCTCCAGAGACAGGAAGAACCGGGTCTCGCCGGGGTCGCCCTGACGGCCGGCACGGCCGCGCAGCTGGTTGTCGATGCGCCGGGACTCGTGGCGCTCGGTGCCCAGGATGAACAGGCCGCCCACCTCACGGGCCTTGGCGGCCTCGGCCTTGATATTCTCCTTATACTTGGCCTCGGCTTCGGTGAACATCTTCCGGGCGTTGAGGATGTCCTCGTCCTCGGTCTCGGCAAAGCCGGTGGCCTCGGCGATGAGGGCGTCGGACAGACCGGCCTTTCTCAGGTCGGACTTGGCCAGATACTCGGCGTTGCCGCCCAGCATGATGTCGGTACCACGGCCAGCCATGTTGGTGGCCACGGTGACGGCCCCGAACTTGCCAGCCTGGGCCACGATCTCGGCTTCCTTCTCGTGGTTCTTGGCGTTCAGAACGTTGTGGGGGATGCCCCGGCGGCGGAGCAGGTCAGACAGCTCCTCGGACTTCTCGATGGACACGGTGCCCACCAGCACGGGCTGGCCCTTCTTGTGGCACTCCTCGATCTGGTTGAGGATGGCCCGGAGCTTTCCGGCGGTGTTCTTATACACCACGTCGGGGTGGTCGATACGGGCGATGGGCTTGTTGGTGGGAATTTCAACAATGTCCAGCTCGTAGATGGTGCCGAACTCCTCCTGCTCGGTCATGGCGGTGCCCGTCATGCCGGACAGCTTATCATACAGGCGGAAATAGTTCTGGAAGGTGATGGTGGCCAGGGTCTTGGACTCGTTGGCCACCTGAACGCCCTCCTTGGCCTCGATGGCCTGGTGCAGGCCCTCGTTGTACCGGCGGCCGATCATCAGACGGCCCGTGAACTCATCGACGATGATGACCTCGCCGTCCTTGACCACATAGTCGATATCCCGCTGCATGACGCCGTAAGCCTTGATGGCCTGGTCGATGTGGTGGGCCAGGGTCATGTTCTCGGCGGCGGCCAGGTTCTCGATCTTGAAGTATTCCTCGGCCTTTTTGATGCCCTTGGCCGTCAGGGTGCAGGTCTTGTGCTTTTCGTCCACGATGTAATCGCCGTCAGCCTGCTCGTCGGTCTCCACCTTGTCTTCCAGCTCGACCACGACGCTCTTGCGCAGAGTGCGGACAAAGCGGTCCACCTGGGTATACAGGCTGGAAGAGTCCTCTCC
>URNZ01000064.1 GCA_900549405.1 uncultured Eubacteriales bacterium
GTTATACAGCAGATTGGGGGCGATGCAGCAGAACACGCTGATGCCCACGGCCCCCACCAGCGCCTTGGGGGCGGCCAGCCGGTCCAGATGCTGCACCAGGCCGGAGAAGGGCAGGGCAGACAGGCCCATGAACAGGCAGGTATAAAAGGTCAGCGTGTTCACCCCATAGTCCCGCAGGGCCAGCTTATTGAAGATGGGATACAGGGCATAGGTGAACCCGGCGCACAATCCCCACAGGATCACCCCGGGGGCCACCGACTGCTGCCCCAGGGGGAACAGCCCCGTGACCAGGACGCAGCCCGCAAAGGTCACCACCAGCGCCCCCAGTTTTTGCAGGGTGATCTTCTCGTGGAAGCACAGGGCGGACAGCAGAATGACAAAGGCCGGAGAGGTATACAGCAGCACCGCCGCCACCGCCATGGAGCTGGCCTGGATGGTGTGAAAATAGCACATGCCGGACAGCATCAGGGAGCACACGCCGCTGCCGAAGAAATAGTACCAGTGCCGGGGATCGATCTTCAGGGCCTTCGGCTCTTTGATGGCCAGATAAAGTCCATACAGCAGGGCCGACAGGCAGCCCCGCAGGGCCACCCCCGCGTTAGAGGGCAGTCCCGCCCCGGTGAGCAGCCGCAAAAATACGCCCATGCAGCCCCAAAGGGCGGCGGCCATGACGATGCTGAAACAGGCTTTTCTCTCTTCCTTCTCCATGGGTCTTGTCTCTTCCCTTCTGTCGGTTTATACTGGTCTTGTGCGCCCCGCGCGGGGCAATCTGATCTTGAAAGGCAGTTTACCGATGCGATATTCCAGCTGTATTCCCGGGACGTTCCTGTCCCGGTCCAACCGCTTTGTGGCCCAGGTGGACCTAAACGGCCACACCGAGACCTGCCACGTGAAGAACACGGGCCGCTGCCGGGAGCTGCTCCTCCCCGGCTGCCGGATCTATCTCGTCCCGGGCAGCAATCCCACCCGGAAGACGAAATATGACCTGGTCGCCGTGGAAAAGGCGACGGCCCACGGCCCCCTGCTGGTCAACATGGACGCCCAGGCCCCCAACCGGGTCTTTCTGGAGTGGGCCCAGTCGGGCCATTTCCGCCCGGGACTGACGCTGCTCAAGCCGGAGACCACCTTCGGTACCTCCCGCTTCGACTTCTATTGGGAGACGGCGTCAGACCGGGGCTTTGTGGAGGTGAAGGGGGTCACTCTGGAGGAGGACGGCGTGGTCCGCTTCCCCGACGCCCCCACCCTGCGGGGGGTGAAGCACCTGGAGGAGCTGGCCGCCGCCCGTCAGGCGGGGTATCAGGCCGCCCTGTGCTTCATCGTCCAGCTTGCCGGGGCCAAATACGTCCAGCCCAACGACGTCACCCACCCCCAGTTCGGCCAGGCCCTCCGCCAGGCCGCTGCCGCCGGGGTAGAGGTGTTTGCCCTGGGCTGCTCCGTCACCCCGGACAGCCTGACGGCAGCGGACCCCGTGCCCGTGCGGCTGTGACCCGTTTTCTCTATATGCATATGCCAAAGCCCCCGGCTGCCGTACAGTAACCGCGCTGTACGCAGCCGGGGACGTTTTTATGGGGGCATTGGCCTTACAGGACGGACTTCACCCGCTCCACGGCTTCCTTGGTGGCCTCAGCGTCGCCGAAGGCGGTGAGCCGGGCAAAGCCCTCGCCGCTGGGGCCGAAGCCCGCGCCGGGGGTGGTGGCCACGTTGGCCTTGGCCAGCACCAGGTCGAAGAAGTCCCAGGAGGGCATCCCGTTGGGGGTCTTGATCCAGATATAGGGGGCGTTCACGCCGCCGAAGCACTCCAGACCCGCAGCGGTCAGCCCCTCGCGGATGACCTTGGCGTTGTTCTGGTAATAGGCGATGGACTCCATGATCTGGCGGCGGCCCTCGGGGGTATAAACGGCCTCGGCGCCCCGCTGGACGATGTAGGGCACGCCGTTGAACTTGGTGGTCTGGCGGCGGTTCCACATGGTGTTCAGCTTGGCCCCGTCCCGCTCCAGCTCCATGGGCACCACGGTATAGGCGCAGCGGGTGCCGGTGAAGCCGGCGGTCTTGGAGAAGGAACGGAACTCGATGGCGCAGGTGCGGGCCCCCTCGATCTCGAAGATGGTGTGGGGAATGTCGGGGTCAGAGATAAAGGCCTCATAGGCGGAGTCATACAGGATGATGGAGCCGTTCTTGTTGGCATAGTCCACCCACATCTTCAGCTGGTCCCGGGTGGCCATAGAGCCGGTGGGGTTGTTGGGGAAGCAGAGATAGATGATGTCCACCTTCTCCTTGGGGGGCTCGGGCATAAAGCCGTTGGACTCTACGCAGGGCATATACACCAGGCGGCTCCACCGGCCCAGCTCGGGCACAAAGTCCCCGGCCCGGCCCGCCATGGCGTTGGTGTCTACATACACAGGATAGACGGGGTCGCACACGGCCACCACATTGTCCACGTCGAAGATGTCCCCGATGTTGCCGCAGTCGCTCTTTGCGCCGTCGGAGATGAAGATCTCCTGGGGCTGGATGTCCACGCCCCGCTTCTGATAGTCGAACTGGGCGATGGCCTCCCGCAGGAAGGGATAGCCCTGCTCGGGGCCGTAGCCATGGAAGCCCTCATAGGTCCCCTGCTCGTCCACCGCCTTGTGCATGGCCTCTACCACGGCGGGGACCAGGGGGCGGGTCACGTCGCCGATGGACAGCTTGATGATCTTGGCCTCGGGATGGGCGGCGGAGTGGGCGGCGATGCGCCGGGCCACCTCGGAAAACAGATAGCTGCCGGGCAGCTTTAAATAGTTCTGGTTGACTTTTACCATGGCGAACAGCTCCTTCTTCTGGACGGGCGCGAAATGCGTCATATGTGAGTATTATCCTATATCGACTGTGGGTTGTCAAGAAAAACCGGGCGGACCGGCGGCCTGGAAAAGCCTTCGGTCCGCCCGGAGAGTTACATGGCGGTCAGCTGGATCTGGCCGTCCACCGCGGTGGCCTGCATCTGGCTGACGGGGTGGGCATAGCCCTCGATGAGCCGGACGGCAATGGCGTCCTCCAGCTCCTTCTGGATCAGGCGGCGCAGGTTCCGGGCGCCGTAAATCGCGGAGTAGGACTTCTCCACCAGGTGCTCCAGCAGGGCGTCGTCCCAGGTGAAGGCGATCTGCTTCTCCTCCATGGCCCGGGCCAGCTCCCCCAGCATCAGGGCGGCGATGCCCTTAAAGTCCTCCCGGGTGAGCTGGTTGAAGTAGACGATCTCGTCCACCCGGTTGATGAACTCCGGCCGCAGGAAGTCCTGAAGGGCCTTCATGGCCCGGTCCTTTCCCTGCTCGTTGGCGGTGCGGCCAAAGCCCACGGAGCCGACCTTGGTATTGCTTCCCGCGTTGGTGGTCATGACGATGACGGTGTTCTCAAAGTTCACCGTACGGCCATGGGCGTCGGTCACCCGGCCATCGTCCAGTACCTGCAGCAGGATGTTCAGCACGTCGGGGTGGGCCTTTTCGATCTCGTCGAACAGCACCACGGAATAGGGCTTTCTGCGGATCTTCTCCGTCAGCTGGCCCGCCTCGTCATAGCCCACATAGCCCGGAGGGGAACCGATGATGCGGGACACGGCGTGCTTCTCCATAAACTCGGACATGTCCAGACGGATGAGGGCGTCAGGGCTGTCGAACAGGTCGGCGGCCAGCTGCTTCACCAGCTCCGTCTTGCCCACGCCGGTGGAGCCCACAAAGATGAAGGACACGGGCTTGTGCTTGGGGCTGATGCCCACCCGGCCCCGGCGGATGGCGGCGGACACCGCCTCCACGGCCTCGTTCTGGCCGATGACGTGGCTCTCCAGCCGCTGCTCCAGCTGGGCCAGGCGCTGATACTCCGTCTCCTGGATGCGGCTGGCGGGGATGTTGGTCCAAAGCTCGATGACGTTGGCCAGGTTCTCCTCGGTGAGTTCGGGCTGGGGCTGCTCCTCCAGACCCTGCCGCTCCCCCTCCAGCTTCAGCTGGGTGCTCTTGATCTCGGCCAGGCGGCGATAGGCGTCCTCCGTTCCGGCGGCGGACATGACCTCCTGCTCCTTGGCCAGGTCGGCCAGCTCCTTGTTGATGGCCGCCACCCGGGCCAGGGCCTGGTTGTGCAGGTTCACGTTGGAGCAGGCCTCGTCGATGAGGTCGATGGCCTTGTCTGGCAGATAGCGGTCGGTGATATACCGCTCGCTCATCACCACCGCCCGGCGGCACATCTCCGGGGAGACGGTCACCTGGTGATAGGCCTCGTAATAGGGGGCGATGCCCTCGATGATCTTCACGCTGTCCTCGATGGAGGGTTCCTCCACGATCACGGGCTGGAAGCGCCGCTCCAGGGCGGTGTCCTTTTCGATGTGCTTGCGGTACTCGTTCAGGGTGGTGGCACCGATGACCTGGATCTCCCCCCGGGACAGGGCGGGCTTTAGGATGTTGGCCGCGTTCATGGACCCCTCGGCGTCTCCGGCCCCCACGATGTTGTGGACCTCGTCAATGACCAGGATGATGTTGCCCAGCTTGCGGATCTCCTCGATCAGGCCCTTCATGCGGCTTTCGAACTGGCCCCGGAACTGGGTGCCCGCCACCAGGGCGGTCAGGTCCAGCAGATAGACCTCCTTGTCCAGCAGCTTATAGGGCACCTCCCCCTGGGCGATCTTCTGGGCCAGGCCCTCGGCGATGGCCGTTTTGCCCACGCCGGGCTCGCCGATGAGACAGGGGTTGTTCTTCTGGCGGCGGTTCAAAATCTGAATGACCCGGTCCAGCTCCCGGTCCCGTCCAATGAGCCGGTCCAGCTTGCCCTCCTTGGCCCTGCGGGACAGGGAGATGCAGTAGCTGTCCAAAAACTTCCGCTTGGGGTGCTTGGGGCCGGACTTCTTGCCGTCCTCCCCCTCTTTCTTCTGGCCGGAGTCTCCCCCGGCGGGCTGCTGAGGGGCAACTCCGCCGCCGAAGAGCTGGTTTAAGAAGGGGAAGGTGGCGGTGCGCCCGTCGTCCTCCTCCCCGTCCTCGCCCTGGGGCTGGTTCATCAGGCCCTCCAGGCCCTCGGCCCCGCCAAAGGCGGACATCATCTCGGTGGTCAGGTTGTCCAGGTCCTCGTCGTTGATGCCCATCTTCTTCATCATATCGTCAATGGGCTTGATGCCCATCTCTCTGGCGCATTTCAGGCACAGACCCTCGTTCTTGGTGGTGCCGTTTTCCATTTTGGTGATAAAGATCACTGCGACGTTTTTGCCGCAGCGGCTGCACATAGTCGGCTGCATAACACAACATTCCTTTCGGGAAAAGGGTTTCTTAGATGATACTATAACGCACAATTATGAACTTGTCGTGAATTGGGGCCGGAAAAGGTCCCCCTCCGGCTTCCACTTTATGCGTCGGGCGGCAATTTTTGATAAGCCGCCCCCTGTTCCCAGGGCGCGGCTTGCATTTTGGGCCATTACAGCAGCTTCAGCAGGTGGGAGTTCTCCACGACCTCCTCTGGCAGTACGCCGCCCTTCAGCAGGGTACACACCACAAACACCAGCAGCACGCCCTCGCACAGGCCCACCGCCCCGCCGCTCCAGCGGTTCAGGGTGGACAGCACCGGCAGCTTGAAGGCCAGGTCCAGCACCCGGCTGAGGATGGTCCACAGCACTAAGATCAGCACAAAGGCCACGGCATACAGCACCGTCTTGGCGATCTGCTGGGCCACATAGTCCGAGATGGCCCGGGCGGCGTTGGTGGTGGCGGCCACGATGCCGTCGTTCAGGGCCTTTTGAAAGCCCTCCACAAAGCCCTGATAGACCTTAGAGTCCTTCAGGATGGTCACCGCCTCCTCCATGGTGGGGTCTGCGGCGTTCTGTCCATTTTCAATGGCGGACTGGGCCGTCTGATCCGCCTTGTGCTGAAAGGCGGTCTGGATCTGGTGCTCCACCGCCGGGCGGATGGCCTGGCTCACCGGCCCGGCCAGGGCATTGGAGACCACGGTGGCCCCGGCCAGGGCCACGAACACGGCCAAAAAGCCGCACAGGGTCATGACCAGGCCCTTGCGATAACCCCGCCAGGCCGCCACGGCGACCACCACAACGATGATGATATCTAACACATTGCTCATAAAGAATGCTTGCCTCCAATCAAACTGCGACGCTGTCCCGGGTCAGATCAGCCCGGGATATACAGCCAGGCCCGCTGGCTGTCGGCCAGGACGGCGGTGCCGTCGGCCCCCATGTCCACCCGCCTGGCCCCCAGGGTGGACTGCATGGACGACGCCTGCTCCATATCCGGGCTGTACACGTTCAGGCCCGTGCCGGTGAGCAGGGCGCAATAGCTCCCCCCGGCGGAGAAGTCCAGCACCTGGCCGCCCAGGCCCAGCACGGCCTGCTGTTCCCCCTGGGCGTTCACGGTCACCGCCTGATCGGCGGAGCCCGCCCGATAGCGTCCCAGCAGCACCAGGGCAAAGCCGTCGCCGCTCAAGTCGCAGCCCTTTAAGTAGGAGCGCCCGAAGGAATAGGTCTGCACGCTGCCGTCCTTGGGGGAGACGATCATCAGACTGCTCTCCCCCAGCACCCACAGGCCGCTGTCGGTATAGCGCATATCCAGCACCGACGAGCCGTTCAGGGATACCTCCAGGCTCGGCTCCTTCTGGTTTACCTGATAGAACAGCACCCGGCTGCGGAAGCTGCCCCCGTCAGAGTCCATGGCCACGGCGGCCACCGTTCTCCCATCGGGGGACGGGGCGGCGTCCACCAGGAAGGTGGAGGACAGGTTGATCTGGATGACCTTCTCCCCCCCAGCGTTGTACAGCGTCACCGCGCCCTTATAGCCGCTCTGCTGGGCGGTGACGGCCAGATAGCCGCTGTCATTGATCCGGGCGGACAGCAGCTCGCCGCTGTCCAGGGACAGGTCGGCGGTCTCGCTCTTCCCCCGCAGCACGAACAGGGACTGGCCCCCCACGTCATAGGCCACGGCGGCCCGGCTCCCGGCGCACAGCACCGGGTTCTCCATGGTGACCACCTCCTCGGCGTAGGGCTCGCCGGAGAAGGAGTAGTAGTGGACGCCGGAGGTGGAGGTCATCACCACCCCGTCCTCCAGATACTCCACGGACAGCTTGTCGCCTCCGGCGTGGGTGAAGGGGGCGGCCTCGCCGGTGTCCCCGGTCTCTACCTTGCGGAAGGACAGCCAGCGCTTCACCGCGTCCAGGTTCAGCCGGTCCCGGTATACCACCAGGGCCAGCGCCCCTAAAACCAGGGCCAGCGTGACCAGAAAGGCCAGCAGGCGCAGAAAAATATTCGGTTTTTTCTCCTGCTGTTCGCTCATGTCTCTCGCTCCCGTTCGTTACAGCACGTCCTCGTCATACCACAGCTGGGTCATGTAAAGCCCCCCGGGGGGCACAGTGGGCCCGGCCAGGGTGCGATTGCCCGAGTCCAGGATGGCGGGGATGTCCGCCGGGGCCAGCTTGCCCTCGGCGGCATAGACGATGGTGCCCACCATGGCCCGGACCATATTATACAAAAATCCGTTGGCGCATACCCGGCTCTCGATCAGATCGCCCCGGCGCTCCACGTTGAAATAGTACACCGTGCGCACGGTGGTCCGGGTCTCGGTGCCCACGGAGCGGACGGCCCGAAAATCGTGGGTGCCCACAAACTGGTCCGCCGCCCGCTGCATGATGCGCTCGTCCAGGCGCTTGGGATAGAACCAGGCCCGGTCCACATAGAAGGGGTTGCCCAGGCGGGAGTTATAGATGCGATAGGTATACTCCTTCTTGTGGCAGGAGCCGATGGCGTTGAACTCCGGGGGGACCTCTGTGGCCCGCACCACCACAATGTCCTTGGGCAGGCGGGTGTTCACCGCCAGGGGGATGCGGTCACAGGGGATGGTGGAGGTGGTGCGGAAGTTGGCCACATAGGTCTCCGCGTGGACGTGGGCGTCGGTGCGCCCCGCCCCGGTACACTTCACCGGGTGACACACCACCGTGGCCAGGGCCTTTTCCAAGGTCTCCGCCACAGAGACGGCGTTCTTCTGCACCTGCCAGCCGTGATAGGCCGTGCCGTTATACATCAGTTTCAGGGCGATATTCCGTTCCATAGTCCCCTCCTAAAATGGGTGAAGTTACAGGCCGAACCGGCCCAGCACGCCCACCGCCACGGTGATGACCAAAAACAGGATCAGGGCGGCCCAGTCGTTCCCGCTGTATTTCAGCTGGCGCAGGCGGGTCCGGCCCTCTCCCCCGTGATAGCAGCGACACTCCATGGCCACCGCCAGCTCGTCGGCCCGGCGGAAGGCGGAGATGAACAGGGGCACCAGCAGGGGGATCATGGCCTTGGCCCGCTGCATCAGGTTGCCGCTTTCAAAGTCGGCCCCCCTGGCCCGCTGGGCGGACATGATCTTGTCCGTCTCCTCGATGAGGGTGGGGATAAAGCGCAGGGCGATGGACATCATCATGGCCAGCTCATGCACCGGCACCTTGATCTTCTTCAGCGGCCCCAGCAGGGACTCCAGCCCGTCGGTGAGCAGGATGGGCGAGGTGGTATAGGTCAGCAAAAAGGTCCCCGCGATGAGCATCATAATGCGGATGACCATAAAGAAGGCGGTGAACACGCCCTCCAGGGTGATGGTAAAGATCCACAGCTTGGCCAGCACGTGCTCGCCGGGGGTGTACAGCAGGTTCAGCACCGCCGTGAACACCGCGATGAACAGCACAGGCTTCAGGCCCCGGAGGATGGACTTCACCGGCACCTTGGACAGGGCGATGGAGGCGCACAGCACCAGGAACATGACGCCATAGGTCACAAAGGACTTGGCCAGGAACAGGGCGGTGATATACAGCACCACCGCCAATATCTTGGTCCGTGGATCAAGCCGGTGTACGGGGGAGCTGCCGGGGAAATACTGCCCCAGGGTGATATCCTTCAGCGCCATTTACACCGCCCCCTTTCCGGCCCGGCCCAGTCTGTCCAGCAGAGCGGCCTTGGCCTGCTCCAGGGTATACACCGAGGGGTCCACGTCGGCCCCCATGGCCCGCAGTCTGTGGAACACTCTCGTCAGCTGGGGAACGCCCAGGCCCATGGCCTCCAGCTCGTCCCCGTGCTGGAACACCTGGCGGGGGGTGCCCTGGAAGGGGATCTTCCCGTCGTTCACCACCACCAGGCGGTCCACCGTCCGGGCCACCTCCTCCATGGAGTGGGAGACCAGGATCACGGTGGCGTTGTGGGCCTGGTGATAGTCCCGGATGTTGCCCAGGATGGACTCCACGCCCACCGGGTCCAGCCCGGCGGTGGGTTCATCCAGAATGAGCACCTTCGGCTCCATGGCAATGACCCCCGCGATGGCCACCCGGCGCTTCTGGCCGCCGGACAGCTCGAAGGGGGACTTCTCCAGCTGGTCGTCCTGCAGGCCCACAAAGGCCGCGGCCTCCCGCACCCGGCGGTCCACCTCCTTCTCGTCCAGGCCCATGTTCTTGGGGCCGAAGGAGATGTCTTTATACACGGTCTCTTCAAACAGCTGGTATTCGGGATACTGGAACACCAGCCCCACCTGAAAACGGGTCTGACGGGTGCGGGCGGGGTCGGCCCACACGTCCTGGCCCTGGAAGAGCACCTGGCCGGAGGTGGGCTTCAGCAATGCGTTCAGATGCTGGATCAGGGTGGACTTGCCCGAGCCGGTGTGGCCGATGATGCCCAGGTACTCCCCCTCCATGGCGGAGAAGTCCACCTCCAGCAGGGCGCCCCGCTCGAAGGGGGTGCCGGCGGAATAGATATGGGTCAGCTGCTTTGTCTCTATAATGGCGTTCAAAATAGCGTCAGTCCTTTTATCTCTCGTGGTGCATGTCTCTTGCAAGATCACGCCCAGGTCCCAGCGGGCTCAGCCCGCCTGTTGATGGTTCTGGAGCAGGTCGAACAGCGCCGCGGCGCACTCCTCATCGCTGAGGGCGTCCAGGGGCACGTCATAGCCCGCCTGGCGCAGCTCCCACATCAGCTGGGTGGTATAGGGCACGGTAAGGCCCACTTTCCGCAGGCCCTCCACGTCGGAGAAGACCTCCTTGGGGCTGCCGTCGGCCACCACCTTTCCCTTGGCCATGACCACCAGGCGGTCTGCCTGGGCGGCCTCGTCCATATGGTGGGTGATGAGGACCACCGTGACGCCGGCCCTCCGGTTGAGCTGCTTGACGGTATCCATGACCTCTTTGCGGCCCACGGGGTCCAGCATGGCGGTGGGCTCATCCAGCACGATGCAGCGGGGGCGCATGGCGATGACGCCGGCAATGGCGACCCGCTGCTTTTGGCCGCCGGAGAGCAGA
>URNZ01000065.1 GCA_900549405.1 uncultured Eubacteriales bacterium
GGGCCTTGGCCTCGATCTGGCGGATGCGCTCACGGGTGACGTTGAACTCCTTGCCCACCTCTTCCAGCGTGCGGGTGCGTCCGTCCTCAATGCCGAAGCGCAGCTTCAGTACCTTCTCCTCACGGGGCGTCAGGGTGCTGAGCACGTCCACCAGCTGCTCCTTCAGCAGGGTGAAGCTGGCGGCCTCGCTGGGCTCGGACACCCCCTCGTCGGGGATGAAATCTCCCAGATGGGAATCCTCCTCCTCGCCGATGGGCGTCTCCAACGACACCGGCTCCTGTGCGATCTTCAGAATTTCCCGCACCTTGTCCACGGGCATCCCCATCTCCTCGGAGATCTCCTCCGGCGAGGGGTCGTGGCCCAACTCCTGCATCAGCTGCCGGGATACCCGGATGACCTTGTTGATGGTCTCCACCATGTGGACAGGGATGCGGATGGTGCGGGCCTGGTCGGCGATGGCCCGGGTGATGGCCTGGCGGATCCACCAGGTGGCGTAGGTCGAGAACTTAAAGCCCTTGGTGAAGTCGAACTTCTCCACGGCCTTGATCAGGCCCAGGTTGCCCTCCTGGATCAGGTCCAGGAACTGCATGCCCCGGCCCACATACCGCTTGGCGATGGACACTACCAGACGCAGGTTGGCCTCGGCCAGGCGCTGCTTGGCCCGCTCGCCCCGCTTGATGGTCTTGTTCAGCTGGGCGCGGACCTCGTCGGGGATCTCCTCCCCGGACTTCTCCATCTCCTCCAGCTGTTCTTTTGCGGCGGTGCCCGCGCCCATGTCCTGGGCCAGGGCGATCTCCTCCTCAGAGGAGAGCAGATTGACTTTGCCGATCTCCTTCAGATACATGCGCACCGGGTCATCCGTGCCGAAGGAGTCCACCATGGAGTTGGGGTCCACCAGCTCCTCGTCGGGGATCTCCTCCATGGCCTCCAGGGGGGGCTCGGCATCGTCGGGCAGCTCGGGGATGTAGTCCTCGCCCACGGTGTCGATGCCCAGGTTCTCCAGAGTGTCATAGATCTTGTCCATCTGCTCGGCGTCCAGATTCATGTCCTCCAGCACGTCCAGCAGCTCGGAGGAGGACAGGTTGCCCTTCTTCTTGCCCCGCTCGATGAGCTCGGCCAATTTCTCGGCGCCCTGAACGCCCTCGACCACCTTCATGATCTCTACTTTTCCGGCCTCCATGCGGCTCTGGATGTCGGCCTGCTTGTCCATTTTCTCCTTCTGCTCGGCGGTGATGGTGTGTACAACTCCGGTTTTCTTGGTGCTCATGGTTTTTCCTCCATATATGCTTTTGATTTTTGATATTTCTTTTGCATGGCCAGCAGCAGATCGTCGCCCTGCCCCTGGCTGCGCCGCAGCCCCTCGCCCCGGATGATGGATATGTAGTCGGCCAGGGCCCGGGGGCCGTTGGCCGCCGACTCGGGCTGGCTGGCCACCTGGGCCAGGTGATCCATCTCCTCCCCGGTGAAAATCTGCGCCAGGGGGGCGAGATTGGGGGACAGGCCCTGTTGGACCTGGCCCCGCAGGGCGTCGAAGGCGCGGCCCAGCAGGGGCGAGGAGAACTCCTGTCCCTCCAGACCGGCCATCTTACTTAGTAATGCCGGGTCCAGCAGCAGCAGTCTCAAAACGCCCTCCTCCGCCCGGGCGGAGCGGATATTGTCATAGCGCAGGCTGCGGGCCTTGGGCTGAAGCTGGGCGGCGGGAGCCAAGTCCCGGCGCTCCTGCTGCTTTTTCTCTTTCCGCAGGCGGTTTCGCAGGGCGCGGGACACCTCCTGGGCCATGGCCTCGGGGGTGACGCCTGCCATCTGGGCCGCGTGGCCGCCGTAGATCTCCCGCTCCACGGCGCTGGGCCGGGCGGCGATGAGCTGGGCGGCCTCCTGTAAAAAGGCCACTTTTTGGGCGTCATCCGCCAGGTCGAACTTGCTTTGCAGCTGGGCCAGGCGGTAGTCCACCTGATTTTCGCTCTTGTCCAGCAGTCGGGCAAAGGCGTCCCGGCCATAGGCCTTGATGAACTCGTCCGGGTCCTTGGCCCCCGTGACCCGCAGCACCCGCACCTTCAGGCCCGCTTTTTCCAGCAGGGGGATGGCCCGCTGGGCGGCGGCGATACCGGCCCCGTCTCCGTCGTAGGAGATGATGGCGTCCTTAAAGTAGCGGGAGAGCAGCTGGGCGTGCTCCTCGGTGAGGGAGGTGCCCAGGGATGCCACCGCGTTGTCAAACCCCGCCTGGTGCAGGGCGATGGTGTCCATATAGCCCTCGGTGAGGATGACCCGACCCGCCTTGGACTTCTTTGCGATGTTCAGGGCGAAGATATTCCGGCTCTTGTTATACACCGGCGTGTCCGGGGAGTTGAGATACTTGGGGGTGGAGTCGTCCATCACCCGCCCTCCAAAGCCGATGACGCCCCCCCGCACGTCGATGATGGGGAAGATGACCCGGTTGCGGAACCGGTCATAGATGCGGCCATCTTTGTTGCTGACGGCCAGACCCGCGTCCAGCAGGTCCCGCTTGTCATAGCCCTGCTTGGCCATCTCCTGGATGAGGGCGTCCCAGCTGTCCGGGGCAAAGCCCAGGCCGAACCGGGTGAGGGTGCCGGGGGACAGCCCCCTTCGGCGGAGATAGTCCAGCCCGTGGGCCCCCTCCGGGGCATAGAGCCAGCGGTGGAAGGCCAGGGCGGCCTGGCGGTTCAGCTCCAGCATCTTTTCCCGCCGCTTCTGTGCGTCGGGGGAGCCGCCAAAGCTCTCCGGCATGGTCATGCCCGCCCGCTTGGCCAGCACGGCCACCGCGTCCCGAAAGGACAGGTTCTCCAGCTCCATGACGAAGTTGATGGCCCCGCCGCCCTTGCCGCAGCCGAAGCACTTGTAGATCTGCCGGTCCGGGACCACGTGGAAGGAGGGGGTCTTTTCGCTGTGGAAGGGACAACAGCCCCAATAGCTGCTGCCCTTTTTGGTCAGCCGCACCGACTCTGACACCAGGTCCACAATGTCGGTGCGGGCCATGAGCTCATCTAAAAATCGCTCGGGAATGGGCAAACGACTCTTCTCCTTCCTTTAATAGTCATAATTCGTGGTCTTGGCTCTCCCTCTGGGAGAGCTGGCACGGCGCAGCCGTGACTGAGAGGGTCTTCTATTACTTCATCGACCACCCCGCCGGGATAAAGCGGCGGGTGAACTGCTCCACGGCGAAGGGGTCGGTCATGCCGGCGATGTAGTCGCACACCGCCCGGTCCACGCCCTCCTCCGCCCGGATGGACTGAAAGTCGTCGGGCAGCTCGTCGGGGTGCTTCTGGAAGTATTCAAACAGGGCCCGGAGCATGTCCTGGGCCTTGCCCTCCTCCCCCTTGGCGGCGGGGTTGGTGTACACGCTGGCAAACATAAAATCTTTCAGCGTCAGCATGGCCTGGGCCACCGGCGGGGACTGTCTGATTTCCGGCTGGCCCGCGCTGGCCTGGATGGCGTCCCGGACCAGGGTGTCGATCCGCGCCCGGTGGGTGAAGCCTAGCACCTCGCTGGCCTCCAGGGGGATGTCCATGGGATAGAGAATGCTGCCCCGCAGGGCGTCTTGAATATCGTGGTTGATATAGGCGATGTGGTCGGCCAGCCGGACCACCTGGCCCTCCAGCGTGGCGGCGGCGGGGCCGCGCGTGTGGCAGAGGATGCCGTTGCGCACCTCCCAGGTCAGGTTCAAGCCCTGGCCGTTTTTCTCCAGCCGCTCCACCACCCGCACCGACTGGCGGAAGTGGGCAAAGCCCCCGGGCATCAGCTCGTTGAGCACCCGCTCCCCGGCGTGGCCGAAGGGGGTGTGGCCCAGATCGTGGCCCAGGGCGATGGCCTCGGTCAGGTCCTCGTTCAGGGCCAGGGCACGGGCGATGGTCCGGGCGATACGATTGACCTCCAGGGTGTGGGTCATGCGGGTGCGGTAGTGGTCTCCCTCGGGCAGGAGGAACACCTGGGTCTTGTGCTTTAAGCGCCGAAAGGCCTTGGAATAGACGATGCGGTCAATGTCCCGCTGAAAAGGCGTGCGGATGGGACACGCCTCCTCGCTCCGCTGGCGGCCCCGGCTGGCGGCGGAGCGGCAGGCATAGGGAGAGAGAAATTCCGCCTCCCGCCGCTGGGTCTCCTCCCGCAGGGTCATGGCACACGCTCCTTCCCGTTTCGTTCTTTTCTTGCCGTGTCAAAGTCGAAGGACAGGACCACGCCCCGTGCCCACTGGCTCCGCCGCGCCTTGGTCTGGTCAGACGACAACGCTCTTTTCTCCTTCCCACAGGTCGTAATACTCCAGCTTGCAGAAGTATTCTTTCATCCGCTTCAGCTTGCAGTAGAAAAAGGTCACCGGGCCGAAATCGTCGTTGTCTGTGACTGGGCCGCCCTTGCAATAAGTCTCGTCATCGATCTTCTCGATTTGGAATTTCCGCTGCAAGGCGCACAGCTGGCGCTCGGCGGTCAGCCGCTGGGCGGGGGTGAGATCGTCCCGCAGGACAGCCACGACTTTAAAGTTACGATCCGCCATAGAAACCACTCCTTTTTCGGGATGTTCGTAAGGAACAAGATGGGCAGGCCGCTTCAGCCAACAGACGAAATTTTGTCTTATAATTTCTTATACGCAAAAAAAGGGAGGATTCCTCTTTTTCCGCAAAAAATTTTTGAAAAATTTTCGTGGTCGCGGAAGAGGGGGGCAAATCACCGGCTTTCCCTTGCGCTGGGGGCGGGGGTGTGGTATGATACTCTTGCTATTTTAGATGCACAAAACCGTTCAAGGGGGAGTTTTTCGTGCCTGGGGACCAAATATGGCCCATCGTATTGCTGGGGATCAGCCTGCTGGGCAACCTGATCCTGCTGTTTCAAAAGCCCATCCGCCGCCTGCTGCGCCGGGAGGAGAAGGTGTCGGAGGACAACATCATGGCCATGGTGGAGGAGGGCGAGGAGTCCGGCGCCATCCAGAGCAACGAGAAGACGCTCATCGAAAACGTCTTTGACTTTGACACCATGACCGCCCGGGACGTGATGGTCCACCGCACCGACATGGTCACCCTGGATGTGGATGACGACGACGAGACGGTGATGGAGGCCATCCGCACCTCCGGTCTGTCCCGCTTCCCGGTGTATCAGGAGGACGTGGACGACATCGTGGGCGTGCTGTCCACCCGGGAATATCTGCTCAACTGCCGCCTGCCCCAGCCCAAGCCCATGAAGGATCTGCTCCGCCCGGCCTATTTCGTGCCGGAGACCGTGCCCACCGACGTGCTGTTCCGGGACATGCAGGGGAAAAAGACCCACATGGCCCTGGTGTTGGACGAGTACGGCGGCACCAGCGGACTGGTCACCATGGAGGACCTGCTGGAGGAGCTGGTGGGCAAGATCTATGACGAGTTCGACCCCCAGGAGGAGCAGGACATCATCCGCCTGGAGGACAACAAGTGGCGGGTGTCCGGTTCTGCGGACCTGGAGGAGCTGGCCCAGGCCATCGGCATTGAGCTGCCCGAGGAGGAGGACCGGGACTATGACACCCTGGGCGGCCTGGTGTTCTCCCAGCTGTCCGTCATCCCCGAGGACGGCAGCCGCCCGGTGGTGGAGGCCCTGGGCCTGCGCATCCGGGTGGAGGAGCTGTGTGACCGCCGGGTAGAGTGGGCCCTGGTGGAACGCCTGGAACCTGAGAATGAGCACCACGGGGAAGAGAATACGTAAACAAATATCCTGGCGGCCTTTAAAACCGCCAGGATATTTTTGTGCGCAGTTCCCCGAGTGCTGTCGGCGCCAGGACGATCAGCCCCACCAGGTTGGGCAGGGCCATCAGGGCGTTGCACAGGTCCACCAGCTCCCACACCACGGCGTTCTCCCACGCCGCCCCCAGGGGGATGCACAGGAGAAACAGGGCCCGGTAGAGGGGCAGCAGGCGGTCATCCCCGGTGAGATAGCGCAGGCACTGCTGGCCGTAATAGCTCCAGCCCAGGATGGAGGAGAAGGCGAATAGCAGCAGACACAGGGACACCGTCCAGCGCCCCGCCGGACCCAGCACCGAAGCGAAGGCTGCGGCGGTGAGGGCGGCCCCGGTGAGGGCTTCCGGCGAGCCAGGCTGCCACACGCCGCTGACCAGAATGACCAGAGCGGTGACAGAGCAGACCAGCAGAGTGGCCAGGGCCACCTCGAACATCCCCCAAAAGCCCTGGCGGACGGGACAGGCGTGGTCGGCGGCTCCGTGGGCCATGGCGGAGGGACCTAAGCCCGCCTCGTTGGTGAACACCCCCCGGGCCACCCCGTAGCGCAGAGCGGAGGCCACCGTCCAGCCCGCACCGCCGCCCAGAGCGGCCCGGGGAGAGATGGCACAGAGAAAAATCAGTTTCAGCGCTCCGGGCAGGGCCGTGGCCCGGCACAGCAGCACCCAGCCCCCGGCTCCCAAATAGAGCAGGGCCATGGCGGGCACCAGGGCAGAGGACACCCGGGCGATGCGCCCCACCCCGCCCATCAGGACCAGAGCGGCCAGGGCGGCGGTGACCAGCCCCGTGCCCAGCCGGGGGAGGGCGAAGCTGGATTCCAGCGCCTGGGCGATGGAGGAGGACTGGACTAGGTCGCCCCCGGCTAGTGTAGCGGGGAGACAGGCCAGGGTGAACCACAGGGCGGCTCCCCTCCAGCCCAAGCCGTCCCGGAGGTAGAACATGGGCCCGCCCTGCATCCCGCCCCCGGGAGCGGGGCGCTGAAAGCGGACGGACAGCAGCTTCTCCCCAAAGCCGGTCATCATGCCCAGCCATGCGGACGCCCACATCCAGAACACCGCCCCCGGCCCGCCCAGGGTCAGGGCGGTGGCCACCCCGGCGATGGACCCCGTGCCCATGGTGGAGGCCAGGGCGGTGGCCAGGGACTGAAGAGGGGACAGGCCCCGTTTAGCGCCCTTCTCACGGTGGAACAGCCCGCCCAAAGTGGCCCGCAGCCAGAGGGGCAGGCCGAACAGCTGAAAAAAGCCGGAGCCCAGGGAGTAAACAAGCCCCGTGAACAAAAACAGCCCCAGCAGCCAGGGGTTCCAAAGAGCGTCCGCCGCCCGACCAACCCAAGACACAGCCCTCACCTCCGCCCAAAAGCATATGCGGGCGGGGAGAAAAATAGGCCGCGGGGAACCGGTTGGCTCCTCGCGGCAGGGATGCTTATTTATCCTCCAGCAGCTTATTCAGCTCGTCCAGGAAAGTGTTGATATCTTTAAACTGGCGATAGACGGAGGCGAAGCGGACGTAGGATACCTCGTCCACCTTTTTCAGCCGGTCCATGACCAGTTCGCCGATCTGGGCGGAGCGGACCTCCCGGTCCATCTGGCTTTGCAGGGTCTGCTCGATGTCGTTGACGATGGCCTCCAGGGTGGCATAGCTCACCGGGCGCTTTTCACAGGCCCGGATCAGGCCGCCCAGCACCTTGTTCCGGTCAAAGCTCTGGCGGCTGCCGTCCTTTTTCACCACCATCAGGGGCAGGCTCTCCATGGTCTCGTAGGTGGTAAATCGCTTGTGACAGGCCAGACATTCCCGCCGGCGGCGGATGCTGGCGCCCTCGTCTGCGGGACGGGAGTCGATGACCTTGCTTTCAGGGTGGGCGCAGAAGGGACATCTCATGGCAATTACCTCCTAGGAGCGGTGAGTGAGACGGGATATTACAGGAAACATTATGCCATGTTTTTCGGTTCCGGGCGAAGCCCGGGAGAAAAACGGCTTGAATAAATGGTAAAATAACTGCTAGCAGTTATTTTACCATAAAATTTTTCCGTTGGGTAGCCCTTTTTCCCGCCTTGTGAAAATCTCACAGAAAGATCCTGCAATGCCGGGGCGCATATCAGACGGTTTGCGCCCTGGTTTTTTATTGCAGGAGGGCGGGGAACTGTAGTATAATATTTTATACGGACAACGACGCCTGGACAAGGGCGTCGTTGCGCTTTTTTGGCGCATAGGAGAAAGGAGCGGCGCAAATGGCAGACAGAGCAGAGACAGAACTGGCGTGGGCCGGGCCGGACATGGGCCTGCACGAGGAGTGCGGCGTGTTCGGCGTCTATGACCCGGCGGGGGGCTGTGCCCAGACCACCTATTACGGGCTGTACGCCCTGCAGCACCGGGGACAGGAGGCTTGCGGCATCGCCACCATCAATGACCGGGAGCAGTCCTTTTATAAGGACGTGGGCCTGGTCAGCGAGGTGTTTGACAAGCAGACCCTCCAGCGGCTGAACGGGACCATGGCCGTGGGCCATGTGCGCTATGCCACCACCGGGGCCAGGGAGCGGGAGAACGCCCAGCCCCTGACCATCAAATATGTGAAGGGCACCCTGGCGGTGGTCCACAACGGAAACCTGGTAGGGGTGGACCAGCTGCGGCAGAAGTTTGAGTATCAGGGGGCCATTTTCCACACCACCAGCGATTCAGAGCTGATCGCCTATGCCATCGCCCAGGCCCGGCTGCGCTGCGGCAGCGTGGAGGAGGCGGTGTGCCAGGCGGCGTCTAAACTGCGGGGGGCCTTCTCTCTGCTGGTCATGTCGCCCCAAAAGCTCATCGCCTGCCGGGACCCCTGGGGCTTCCGCCCCCTGTGCATGGGCCGGAAGGGCCAGGCCATCCTGTTCGCCTCGGAGTCCTGCGCCATCGAGGCCGTGGGCGGCAGAGTGGAGCGGGAACTGGAGCCCGGCGAGGTGGTGGTGGTCCAGGACGGCCAGGTCCGGTCCATCCGGGACAACTGCCAGGGCAAGTCCCACATGTGTATCTTCGAGTACATCTATTTCGCCCGTCCCGACTCCATCATCGCCGGGCAGTCGGTCCACCAGGCCCGGGTGAACGCGGGCCGTCTGCTGGCCCGGCAGAATCCCGTCCCCGCCGACGTGGTGGTGGGGGTGCCCGACTCCGGCCTGGACGCCGCCCGGGGTTATGCCCTGGAGAGCGGCCTGCCCAACGTGATGGGCTTTGTGAAAAACCGCTATGTGGGCCGCACCTTCATCACCCCCGACCAGCAGAGCCGGGAGCAGGCGGTGCGCATCAAGCTGTCCGCCCTGCGCAGCGAGGTGGAGGGCAAGCGGGTGGTCATGGTGGACGACTCCATCGTCCGGGGCACCACTTGCAGCCAGATCATTGCCCTGCTGCGGGAGGCGGGAGCCACGGAGGTCCACATGCGGGTGTCCGCCCCGCCCTTCATCTCCCCCTGCTACTTCGGCACCGATATCCCGGACAAGGAGCGGCTCATCGCCTGCCACCACTCCATCGAGGAGATCCGGGACATGACCGGAGCGGACAGCCTGGACTTTCTGTCCCTGGAGAACCTGCAAAAGCTGGCCCCCAACGCCCAGTGCGGCTTCTGCGAGGGCTGCTTCACCGAGCATTATCCCATCCCCGTGGACGGCTCTGAAGGCTGAACAAAATACAAAAGCACCTCTGTCTGACGAAACAGACAGAGGTGCTTTTTTGCGCTTGAATTGGGTTACCAGGCGGCCACCGCGCCGTCGCAGCGGGGCTCGGTCCCGGCGATGAGAGTGCCGTTTTCACACCGCCAGATGATCTGGCCCCGGCCCATGGCGATGCGGTCATCGATGATCTCCACCTCGTGGCCCATGGCGCGCAGCTGCTGGGCGATGTCCTCACCGGCCTCCCGCTCCAGCTGGAGCTTTTTCCCGCCGATCCACTGGATGCGGGGGGCGTCCAGGGCCTCCTGGGGGTTCATGTGATAGTCCAGGGTGTTGATGATGACCTCCGCCTGGCCCTGGGGCTGCATAAAGGCCCCCATCACCCCGAAGGGACCCACCGCCTGGCCGTCCTTCAGCAAAAAGCCGGGGATGATGGTGTGATAGGACTTTTTGCCCCCGGCCAGGCAGTTGTCGCTGGCGGGGTCCAGGGAGAAGTTGGCCCCCCGGTTCTGCAGGGAGATGGCCGTGCCGGGGATGGCCACGCCGGAGCCGAAGGTGGTGTAGTTGCTCTGGATGAAGGAGACCATGTTGCCCTGCTCGTCGGCGGTACACAGATAGATGGTGCCGCCGCAGCGGGGGTCCCCGGCCTTGGGCTCCAGGGCCTTGTCGGAAATGAGCGCCCGGCGGGCGGCCAGATAGCCGGGGCTGAGCAGCTGGTCCACCCTGGTCTTCATATAGCGGGGGTCGGCCACATAGGTCTTGGTGTCGGCAAAGGCCAGCTTGATGGCCTCCATCACCTTGTGATAGTGCTCGGCGC
>URNZ01000066.1 GCA_900549405.1 uncultured Eubacteriales bacterium
TTCACATAAAAATAGCCGATGATGGAGAAGACCACCGCCCCCACAAAGTTCACCGCCAGGTCCTTCATGGTGTCCAGCAGGCCGATGTCCAGATAGCCCCCCAGTCCCAGGGGGATGTTCCCCTGGTCGGTGACCAGGATCACGTCGGTGATGCCCCGGATGACCCTGGGTGTCTGGCCCCCGGTGGGGTCCAGCATGACGGAGCCGATGGTGTTCACAATGGTGTCCTTCTGCATGTCCAGGAAGAAGAGTTGGTCCATGGTACACTCGAAAAACTCCCACAGCACCCCGATGGTCATGGAGAAGCAAAAGGCCACGATGGCCATGAACGCCGGGGACAGGGACAGGGAGAAGCGCTCGTTCCGGTTGAACAGATCCACCAACGAGAAGCCGATGGCGGCGCAGAGAAAGCCGTTCAGGGTGTGGAGCATGGTGTCCCAGCCCTGGAAGGTGGTGTAGAACTCCCGGATCTCGCCCAGGATCTCGGCGGCGTAGATAAACAGCAGGATGATGATCTCCAAGGTGTCCGGCAGCTGGATGCGCAGGGAGCGCTCCAGCATGGCGGGCAGCAGCAACAGGATCAGGGTGAGGACGCACAGGAACACATTTTCAAAATTTTTGTTGAAAAACTGGGCGATCATCACTAAGATCACAGAAAAGCGCAGCAGAAAATATACCGTGGCCACCACCGGATTTTCCCGCATGGCCTCTCGCGGCCCCGGCAGCGGGGCAGGTCTTTGCTTTGTTTTTTTCATGTTCGGCGTCCTCTTCGTTCGTTTTTGTTATATATTATATCCGCCGGGGGAAGTGAAGTCAACGGGGAAAGGGCAAGTGCAGTACCAATGTGACAATCAGTCTTATTCAAAAAAATTCATTGACAAACCTATACTTAGCCCTTATAATATGATATTGGTATTGTACCGATGCGGCTGTGCTGGAATTGGTAGACTGGCAAGCTTGAGGTGCTTGTGTCCGTATGGGCGTACGGGTTCGACTCCCGTCAGCCGCACCAGCTCAAAAACTTCCTGTTTGACACGAATCCCCGCTTATGGCGAGGCTTCTTAGTCGGACAGGAAGTTTTTTCGCTTCCAAATGCGACCCACTGCGTTGGGCTCGCATTTGGTGGGGACGCGGAGCTGGGACTGGCGTAGATATGCATATGCAAAACCGAGCAACAGGCAATCGTCTGTTGCTCGGTTTTATCTTTATCCGGCTGTCCGGGATACAGCAGAGGGCGGGCGCGCTTTGACCATTTTGATCGGCGCCGCGCTTTCCTGCCTCCAGGGCGGCGGGACAAGAGACGGCGCTGATCGAATTTGTATGGCCTGATGGCCCGGGATCTGTCAGATCCCTTCATCCGTTGTGGAGGCGTGAGGGGCTGGTGGTGGAGCTTGCGCATGGGGAAAAGCGTGCTGGCGAAAAAGCGCCGGGCGCTGGGGGTCGCGTTGGGCGGGTCTCCTATGTGTTCCATAAAGCGGTCTGCCCAAATAGCACTTTTCCTGTGTAAGTTGTCGTGCAGCGTTATGGTTCATCTGCACCTGAACCGGTCTCCCCGCGTTCCGCCTCTGCTGCATCCGGGACAGCCGGACCTGGCTGGGTCAGGCGGTCTGCCGCTCCTGATAGTCGCCGAACACGGCGGCAAAGCTGTCGTTCACGTCGAAGGGGGCGTCATAGTCCACCTGAGAGTTGATGAGGCAGCGGTCCAGCTGGGCGCTCACCTGGTCAGACTTCTCCGTCAGCTGCTTCAGATAGCTGCGGACCCGGTTGCGGTCATAGTGGATGGTGACCACCCGCTTGGCGTCGCACCGGAAGGGGACCTGGTTCCCCTCCGCGTTGAACCGATAGCCCGTGGCCCCGCCAGGCAGCAGCTTTTCCGAATTGTGCAGGTCCACCATGTGGCGGAAGAAGGATGCCAGGCTCTGGCGGGTGCTGTTCAGGCTCACCTCGCTGTCCATGTCCATCTCCTGCCGCTCCTTGGCTGCGCGGATGGCCCGGGACAGCTTCTCCCGCTCCCCCAGCAGATGGAGCAGGAAGGCCGCCACGGCGTCGATGTGGTCGGCGTACTCGCTGGGAGCGGGCTCCACCGTGGTCTCGTTCTCCTGCTCCGGCATGGCCTTTTTGTAAAGGGCCGTCACCTTGACCTGGGTGATGTTCCGGTCATCGGCCAGGATACGCTCCGCCTCGTCCATCAGGCTCTGGAGCTTGTTCTGAAACCGAAAGGCTTCCTTCAGGTTCATATTGTCATCCTCCTTCTGTATCACATCGCAGCCGGGTCCAGGCGCTTGGCCCGGTTCCGGTCATAGGCCTTTTTGTTGGGCACGATCCTGGTCACCGGGTCCAGCCCGTACCAGGAGCCGCGCTGCTTGCTGTGATAGGCCCGCTGGGCCTTTTTACTCTGTTTGTTCAATGGGACCAGCTTTTGCATCCTGTGCCGCCTCCTCTTTCTCCGTCTCCTCCGCCCCCATCGCCTGCCCCAGGGCGCGGCAGAAGTCCATATAGTCCACATGCCCGCACAGCAGCATCTTGCCGGGCAGCTCCTCCAGGGCCGCCAGAAAGGCCCCCTCATCCCCCTTGCGCACCTTGCAGAACACGATGCGATAGTCCGTGTCCCCCTTGCCGTACTCCTCCCCGAAGCAGACCGTGACCTGGTGATCGCAAAACAGCTGGTCGGCCAGATAGGGCTGGGTGTCCACAAAGGCATAGTGGACATAACGCAGGGAGAACTTCTCTAATTTCCAATAACAGGCGCTATTCTTCAAAATTTCCTCCTGATGCGACAATTTTTTCAAAAAAACACTTGCATTTTTCGTCCGTTTCCTGTATTCTAAAATACTCCGTTTGGAGAATCTCGACACGGAGGCGATCCGAATGTGCCTGTACCCGAGCATTGACCTGAAGGCGACCGGCCGGAACATTGCCCGGCTGCGGAAGGAACGGGGGCTGAGCGTGAAGCAGCTGCAAGCCTACTTCGGCTTTGAGGACCCCCAGGCCATCTACCGGTGGCAGTGGGGAAAGAACCTGCCCTCGGTGGACAACCTGTATGCCCTCAGCGCGCTGTTCGAAGTGCCCATGAACGAGATCCTGGTCTCGTCAAAGCCAAAACTGGATATGACTGTGTGCGAGCAGCAGGCCCCGGCCTGCTGCTCCGCCCTTTTCCGGGGCCATCCTTCGATTCACTGCCCCGAGACACAGGCTGCTTAACATCCTGGACCGTCTTACGTTGCCTCTATCATACCCCCCTCCCCGCCCACCTGTCATTGAACCGGTGGTTCAATGACGGTTTGCGAAAAGAGCGCCTTCCATAAAAGCCATGGAAGGCGCTCTTTTGATCTATTGCGTTTTCTTTCTGACTTATTCCCCGCTGCGTTTTGCCAGCTCATACCGTGTCGTCCGGCTGCCGCCAAGCGGCACGATCTGTCCACGCTCTACCATTGCTTTCAGAACACGGCCAGCCGAGGCCTGACTGACTCCCAGCAGTTCCTGCACCTTTTTCCGCGTGATCGTTTGGCTCTCCCCAAGAAACCGCAATATTTTTTCTTCTTTAAGTTCAGAGACCGGAGTGACCGTTTGAACGGTCTCTTCTGACGTCTCCACTGCTTTAGATACAGCGTTCACATTGGGAAGAATGATTTTAAAAGCATTGTGGGTGGCTATGATCTGCGGTTGCACAGAGGAATCCGCATAGGCATCCATGATTTTTTTCATGCCGGTACCATAAGCCTCGATCAACTGCAAACGATAAAATACGTTTGCCAGGTGCGGGTTCCGGCAGACAGAGACCCCCATCATCAGATCATCCAGTTCCAAACCAGGAAGCAGCCCGCCAATGGACACAAATTCAATTCGGTCATTGTAAATGCTGATCAACGTGCTGGCTCGGAAGGAATAGTCCCGGTGCACCAGCGAGTTCAGCAGCGCCTCGCGGACAGCAACCTCTGGGTAGTCCCTGGTATCAATACGCAGAAGTTTATGAAACGTCGCATGGATCTGGTTATGAAAATCAATATACTCATAAACCTCGTTCATCTGCTGCATCAGGGAACCGGAAAATTCCCGCCGGTCTTTAAACACATTCTGATTGGTCCCTTCAAAAACAGCCGCCTTGATGGTATGGGGGCACTGCTCAGACAGAAGCAGACCCAGATTCGTATAAATACCGTCTGCGGAAACGATTTTCAGGGTTTGCATTTGCGGCTGACCAAAGGCAACATTCCGTTTTTCAAATTCCTTTTTTGTGGCCTCAAAGGTCAATGCCTGATCGATGGACCGCATATTCTCAAAGCTGTCCCCATCGGTCTCCTTGATCATCTGCCGAATGGCCGTATCCGTTGCCGGGACAGAAGAATAGCCCTGCCGCACATAGACGCCCTCGGGCCGCAGCCCTTTCTTTGCCAGATAATAGGGCCGGTTTGTACCCCGCTGAACATTGACGGCCACAACTTCTCTCCCGTCGCAATTCAGTGTCTCATAGTGAATGAACATGGTAACATCCGGTTTTATAGCATCCCGCACCATATTGGATATCTGCAAGGCGCACTCGTCAGCATTTTCAACGCCCAGAATATCGCCGTTATCGGCAACGCCAATATAAACTGTGCCGCCGTTGCAGTTTGTGAACGCAATGATCTCTTTTTTGATATCATCCTGTACCATCGCTTTCAGCTCGACCACTTCTGTCTCCTGAAACCTCATTCTGCTCACCTCGCAGCTTTATTCTACTCATATTCTAATCATTCTATTCATCCCTGTCAATCACATCATGAGCAGAATGTGCAGAAAGCACCACTATTCCAGCATGCGATCCAGCGTCTCCCCCACATCCCCGTTCACGCAGATGGATCTCGCTCCGATCTCCTCGGGGGCGTAGGCCTCCCCGGCATTCAGGCAGGCATAGGTCGCCTTGGGGTTCTTCATCGTCATCTGCCAGAACGGATACTTGATGATGCCCGGGGTGTTATGGCCCACGCCCAGTTCCAGGAAGAGCAGCTTCTGCCGGGCGCGGGTGCGGAGGAAATTTTCATATCGATCCGCCGCCCGGTGCCAGCCCTCGTCCTGGACAAATTTGTCGTCGCAGCGCAGGTTCATGGTCATGGGCCGTCCGCAGTGGGGGCAGACGGGCAGGAGGTGGGTGGGGACCTTCGTGTCCCGCTGCTCGGCCACCATTTGGCGCACGACGCTCTCATTGTCCTGTGTCTCCTGGCAGCACGGGCCGCTGCACTGAAACAGGCCGTAGTCCCCCTGGGTGTAGAACAGGCGGTGCTTGTCGAACCCGGCCTTTTGAAAGCAGTGGTCCACGTTCGTGGTGATGATAAAGTAGTCCTTCTCCGCCACCAGCTTCCGCAGGTCCTGATACACCGGCTTGGGCGCGTCCTGATAGCGGTTGATCTGAATATAGCGGCTCCAAACTCCTCCGGCGTGGGGAAGGGGTAAAAGCCGCCGGAATACATGTCCCGGATGCCGTATTTGGCGGCAAAGTCGGCGAAATTTTCCTGAAAGCGGTCTCCGTCATAGGTAAACCCCGCGGCGGTGGACAGGCCGGAGCCCGCCCCGATGACCACAGCCTCCGCCTCATCCAGCGCCCGCTTCAGCCGCTGGGTCTGCCCCCAGCAGCCGCTCATATATCTCCCGGTCTTTGTCTTTGAACACATTGAAGATCACCTTCATCTTGCTGTTATGCTCCGCCAGATAGCGCCGCACCGTGGCCACGGCGATCTCTGCCGCCGCCTGGTTGGGGAAGCGGAACACCCCGGTGGAGATGCAGCAGAAGGCAATGCTCTCCACCCCGTGGGCCTCCGCCAGCTCCAGGCAGGAGCGGTAGCACCCGGCCAGCAGCCGCCGGTCCTCCGCCCGCACCCGGTCCTGGATGATGGGGCCGACAGTATGCAGCACATAGTCGCAGGGCAGGTTATAGGCCCGGGTGAGCCTGGCCCGGCCCGTGGGCTCCTCCCGCCCCTGGGCCTCCATCAGCCGGGCGCAGTCCAGGCGCAGCTGCACCCCGGCATAGGTGTGGATGCAGTTGTCGATGCAGGCGTGGCAGGGGACATAGCAGCCCGTCATGCCGCTGTTGGCGGCGTTGACGATGGCCCCGCACCGCAGGCGGGTGATGTCCCCCTGCCAGAGGTACAGCTGCCCGTCTGCGTCTATGGGCCGCAGCTGGTCCAGGCCGGTCACACCCTCCTCCGCCAGTTCCTGCCGGAGATAGTCGTCCTGCACCCGCAGGAACTCCCGCCCGGCGGCCCGGGGCGGGCGGACGTTCATCAGCCCCCGCAGCAGACGGCGCTGCTCCCCCTCCGCCGCCGGGACGGCCACGTCCTCATAGCGCCGGTCCTCCGCCAGCAAAGACTTGATCAAATACATTCGCCGCTCCTGTTGGGTCATGTTGTCCTCCTCTCCGGGCCGCTCCCCGGCTCACTTGCCGGGGAAGAAAAAGCCCACCGTCATGTCCAGATAGTTCAGGCCGCTGTAGTTGGGATACTGAGCCTGGACCTTCTGGCGCATCTCGTCGGCGCTGTCGCAGGTCAGGGCGATCTCCTTCAGGGCGGTGAGATAGGCCACCTTGGTCTTGGCGTCCTTCAGGTCCTCCGGGGTGTAGTGAGAGGTGAGCACCAGGTCAAAGCCCCGGCGGATGTAATAGTTCAACTGGGAGATGATCCCGTCGGCGTGGGGGCAGCCCGCCACGATGGAGTGGCAGTCGTGGCCCATCATGTGGGTGTACACGCAGTTCAGCTCCGGGATCTCCAGGTCATAGGCCTCGGCATTGGGCTTTACCACAAAGCGGATGCCGGCGATCTCCACCTCGCCCTCCTCCATCACGTGGTCCACAGGGCACAGGCCCGCGTCAAACACCTCGCCAAAGGCCTTCTGGAAGTTGGCCACCAGCCCGGCTCCGCCGCCGTTGGTGTTATAGGCCACGGAGGAGGCGGTGCCATAGGCGGGCACCCCGGGCAGGAAGGACGTGCCCGCGGCGTGATAGGCCACCAGCTTGCCCTCCACCGTGATGTTCTCCCGAGCCAAAAAGTCGGTGAGCTCCTGAATGTTGTCATAGAAGCAGGGCAGCTCGATCACCACGCCCCGGCCCGCCTTGGCCAGGATGAACACCTCGTCCTCTATGGCGTCCCGGGTCTGATAGGCGTACAGGGTGATGCCGTTCTGCTGATAAATGTCAACCCGGCCCTTGTCCAGGGTAATGGTGCGGTCTGCGTTCTTGTTCATGATAATTGCCTCCAAAGAAATTTCAAGTTCGAAAGGTTGCTTTTTTCTTTCGTTGGCAGTATCATAACGCCGTAGAGCTGTTTTGTGAAGTAAGCACAATATTGTGCCGTAGTTACCAAAAGGATACTATGGGACAGACAGAGAAAACGTCTCTCCAGGCGGAAAGACGTTTTCTGTGGATATTACGGTTCTTCTCTGCCCAGCCGCTTGAAGAGGGCGGGATAGTTGCTGGCACCGTAGGCGATATGATAGACATAGACCCGCTCTGCCATCAGCCGGTATACGCAGATATACTTCCCCGCGATGACATACCGGTATCCGCCGCCGCGCAGCTCTCTGTCCCGAGGGATGTGACCGGACAGGGGAAAGCGCTCCAGCCGGGAGAGGGTGTCTAAGATCAGGTCCGTGATCCGCCTGGCTGAAGCAGGCCCCACCAGATTCATGTGGAGCTGCGCGATCTCCTCCAGCTCCCGCTGGGCGGGTTCCAGGATCACAAGCTCAGCCATGGCGATAGATCCCCTCCAGCCGCGCTCTGGACTCCGCCAGGGAATAGGTGGGCGCGCCGGAGAGCCGGGCGGTCTCCGCCGCCTCCAGCTTGGCCCGCAGCTTCAGGGCCTCTTCCCGCTGTTCAAAGGCTTCGATGCTCATGACCACAAGGTCGCCCTCTCCGTTTTTCGTGATATAGATGGGTTCCCCTTCGTCATGGGCCAGGTCCGAGATGGTGCCATAGTCGTTCCGCAGGGCAGTGGACGATTTGATGATCACAGATCAGCACCTCCTTCATTATTCTGCTATCATTCTATCAGAATTATCCTCGCTTTTCAAGAGAACTGCCGCACCCCAGCAAATCAAAAATACCATGGAGGAATCACGATGAAATTACCAGCCTGCCCGGTGGAGACCACTCTGATGCTGATTGGTGACAAGTGGAAGGTGCTCATTCTGCGGGAGCTGATGGGCGGGACCCAGCGCTTTGGCCAGCTGAAAAAGTCCATCGGCTCTGTGTCCCAAAAGGTGCTCACCGCCCAGCTGCGGGATATGGAGGCCACCGGCCTGCTCACCCGCAAGGTCTATGCCCAGGTGCCCCCCAAGGTGGAATACACCCTGACGGACACCGGCTATAGCTTAAAGCCCATTCTGGACGCCATGGTGGACTGGGGCACGGGCTATCAGCAGAAGAACGCCCGGCAGGACGGCCAAGAAGAGCAGGGAGAACAGGGGGAGCAGGCGTAACGCCCGCTCCCCTTTGCGATTTTTTGATTTACTTGGCGATCTTCACCACCGCCTTGACGATGTTGGCCTTGTCGGCGACGCTCCGGTCCATGGCGTTCTGGATGTCGTCAAAGTCGAAGATGTCGGTCACGATGCCCTTTAAATTCACCCTGCCGGAGGCCACGGCGTCGATGGCCATGGGATAGATGTGGCGATAGCGGAAGACGGTCTTGAAGGTCAGCTCTTTGTCCAGGGCCAGGCTCATGGGCAGGGTCATCTCCCCGGACTTGGAGTAGCCCACCAGGACGATGGTGGCGCCCTTCCGGGTCATCTGGATGGCCTGGCGGGTGGTGATCTCCGTGCCCGCCGTCTCGATGACCAGGTCGCAGCCCAGGCCGTCCGTCAGGGCCAGCACCGCCTGGACGGCGTCCTGATCCCGGCTGTTGATGCCCCCGTCCGCCCCCAGTTCTAACGCCTTGTCCAGGCGCTTTTCCATGATGTCCACCACGTAGACGTGAGAGACCCCCTCGGCCTTCAGGGCCATCATGGACACCAGGCCGATGCAGCCCGCCCCCATGACCACGGCGGTCTGGCCCGCGTGGGCCCCGCCTTGATTGGCCGCGTGGAAGCCCACGGCCAGCGGCTCGATCAGCGCCCCCTCCAATGTGCTCACGTTGTCCGGCAGCTTAAAGCACAGGTCGGCCTGGTGGGCCACATACTCCTGGAACACGCCGTCCACCGGCGGGGTGGCGAAGAAGACCACGTCCGGGCAGAGGTTATACTTCCCCTCCCGGCAGAATTTGCAGTGGCCGCAGGTCTTGCCCGGCTCCAGGGCCACCCGGTCCCCGATCTTCAGGTGTTTGACGGCGCGGCCCACCTCTACCACAGTGCCCCCCGGCTCGTGGCCCAGGACAAAGGGCGGCTTGACCACATAATCGCCGATGGCCCCCGTCTCATAATAGTGCATATCGCTGCCGCAGATGCCCACATACTCCAGCTTGACCAGCACCTCGTCGTCCTTCGGGGTGGGAATGGGGCGGGTGGTATAGCCCATTTTGCCCACGCCGTTCATCACCGCAACCTTCATGCTCCCTTTCACAAGAAAACCTCCCTGTCTATTAAAATAACGACTTTTCGTAAAGTGCTTTTTATATAACTACTAATTAGCGCATTACGGCAAAAAAGTCAAGAGGTATTCTGAAATATTGTGCAAATGGGCAAAAGTTTGGAGCGGGACCTGGTTTCAGGTCCCGCTCCAGTTTGGTTTTATTTACTTTCCCTGATAGGTCTGATAGAGGAAGGTGATGATCTGGCTGCGGGTGCAGCGGGCCTCGGGGGCGAAGCGGCCCTCGCCCACGCCGGAGGTAATGCCGTTCTCCACTGCCCAGGCCACGGCCTTGGCGCAGTAGTCGTCGGGGGACACGTCGGCAAAGCCGGTGTTCACGCCGCCCTTAGGCTCGGGGGAACCAGCCGCCCGCCACAGGAAAGTGA
>URNZ01000067.1 GCA_900549405.1 uncultured Eubacteriales bacterium
CGCCTCCGACATGTGGTGGGTGATGAGCACCACCGTCACCCCCCGCTCCCGGTTGAGCTGCTTGATGGTGCGGATCACGTCCGCCCGGCCGATGGGGTCCAGCATGGCCGTCGGCTCGTCCAGGACGATGCACCGGGGCTGCATGGCGATGACCCCGGCGATGGCGATGCGCTGCTTCTGGCCGCCGGAGAGGAGATGGGGGGCGTGCTCCCGGAACTCATACATCCCCACGGCCTTCAGGGCGTCGTCCACCCGGCGGCGGATCTCCTCCGGGGGGACGCCCAGATTCTCCGGGGCGAAGGCCACATCCTCCTCCACCACGTTGGCCACGATCTGGTTGTCCGGGTTCTGGAACACCATGCCCACCGTGCGGCGCACGTCCAGCAGCCGGGTCTCGTCAGCGGTGTCCATGCCATCCACGTACACTTTTCCGCCGGAGGGCAGCAGGATGGCGTTCATGTGCTTGGCCAGGGTGGACTTTCCGCTGCCGTTGTGACCCAGCACGGCCACAAAGGTCCCCTCCTGGATGTCCAGGTCCACGCCGTCCAGCACCACCGGGGACACGCCCTCCGCCGTGGTGTAGGAAAAGCGCAGGCCCTCTGTTTTGATGATCGGCTTATCCATATCTATCTTTCCTTTTTATGGGCGCGTCGCGCCAGGTTATACCTCTTCGGTCAGCCCCGGGTCCAGCGCCCGGTGGCCCCGCAGGGCAGGAACAGTCCGCTCTCGGTGACGGGCAGACCCAGCTCGTCCGCCTGGGTGTGTCCGCCGAAGCGCTTGGAGACGATGGTCTCCAGAATATAGGTGGCCACGCTGGGGGCCAGGCCGGTGGTATAGGAGTTGAGAATGACGAACAGCGGGTCGTCAGACAGCACCCCAGCTACCAGCTCCACAAAAGGATACAGGTTGTCCTCCAGCTTCCACACCTCGCCGGTGGGGCCCCGGCCATAGGAGGGCGGGTCCATGATGATGGCGTCGTATCTTCTGCCCCGGCGGATCTCCCGCTCCACGAATTTGGCGCAGTCGTCCACGATCCAGCGGATGGGGGCCTGCTCCAGGCCGGAGCTTTTGGCGTTCTCCCGGGCCCACTGGACCATGCCCTTGGCCGCGTCCACGTGGCACACGCTGGCCCCCGCGGCGGCGCAGGCCACGGTGGCCCCGCCGGTGTAGGCGAACAGGTTCAGCACGCTGATGGGCCGCCCGGCCTTTTCGATCTGCTCCCGGGCAAAGTCCCAGTTGGCCGCCTGCTCGGGGAACAGGCCGGTGTGTTTAAAGTTCATGGGCTTTACATTAAAGGTAAGGTCCCGATAGGACACAGTCCACCGGTCCGGCATGGACTTGTTCTGCCACTGGCCGCCCCCGGTGGAGGAACGGGCATAGCGCCCGGAGTTGTGCTTCCACCCCCGGTTGGTCCTGGGGGTGTTCCAGATGGCCTGGGGGTCGGGCCGGACCAGCAGCTGGTCGCCCCAGCGCTCCAGCTTCTCCCCCCGGCCGCAGTCGATGAGTTCATAGTCCTTCCAGTCTTTGGAATACCACATACGCGCACCTCGCCGTTACAAACAATTTCAAACTAAGTTAGTATATCATCCCCGCCATTGTCCCGTCAATCCGTTGGAGGAGAAGTTCACAAATTTGTGATTTCGCTGTTTTTGTCTCTTCCGGCAGAAAGGGGCCGCCGCACAAGCAAAACGCTCATGCGGCAGCCCCTGATTGGCTGATTTGAACTTATCTCTCCCAGCTCTCGTCGTGCTCGGAGCGCTTGGAGCGGGTCATCAGGTCGGTGACCACGCCGTGGACGTCGCGGCCCTCGTACAGGACCTCATAGGCCGCCTGGGCGATGGGCATCTCCACCCCGGTCTTCTGGGCCAGGGTGCGGGCGTTGGCGGCGGCGTAATAGCCCTCCACCACCGCGCCGATCTCCTTCACGGCCTCTTGCACCGGCTTGCCCTGGCCGATGAGGATGCCGCAGCGGCGGTTGCGGGAGTGCATGGAGCAGCAGGTGACGATCAAATCGCCCACGCCCGCAAGGCCTGTAAAGGTCTCCTTCTTGCCGCCCAGGGCCACGCCCAGCCGGGCCATCTCCGCCAGGCCCCGGGTCATCAGCAGGGCCTTGGTGTTGTCCCCGCAGCCCATGCCGTCGCAGCAGCCGGCGCACAGGGCGATGATGTTCTTCAGGGCGGCGCAGATCTCCGTGCCGATCTTGTCGTCGCTGGTGTACACCCGGAAGCGCTGGTTCATGAACAGGTCCTGGACCTGGGCTGCGATCTTGGGGTCGTCGGCGGCGGCCACCACGCCGGTGGGGATGTGGCGGCCCACCTCCTCGGCGTGGGAGGGGCCGGACAGCACCACCACGGGGCACTTGTCCCCGATCTCCGCCTCGATGACCTGGCTTAAGCGCAGGGAGGAGTCCTTCTCGATGCCCTTGGACACGGAGACAACGATGGTACCCGGGTCCAGCAGGTCCTTCACCTGGGCGGCGGTGGACCGCACGGCAAAGGAGGGGGTGGCCATGACCACCAGGCCGCAGCCCTTCACGGCGGACAGGTCGCAGGTGAACTTCATCTCCTCCGGGATGGGCACCCCCTTCAGCAGGGGGTTCTCGTGGGTGGTGCGCAGGGTGTCAGACTCCACCTGGTGATAGGACCAGAGGGTCACGTCGTTTCCGTTTTCCAGCAGCAGCAGCGCCAGGGCCGTGCCCCAGCCGCCGCTTCCCAATACTGTGATCTTCATAGCTGCGTCCTCCTTATAATCAGGATCAGGATTTTTTGTGCAGGGTGAATTTATTCTCCGTACCGGTGAGCAGACGGTGGATGTTGCCCCGGTGCATGTACAGGATCAGCCCGCCGATGATGACAGATAAAACCGTCACGGGCACGCTGCGATAGACAAACCAGGTGATGAAGGGGAAGCTGGCCCCCGCCCAGCAGGAGCCCAGGGAGACATAGCGGGTGAGCACGGCCAGGATGAGAAAGCCGCCCCACACCACCAGGGCCACCCGCCAGTCGATCATGATGGCGATGGTGCCCCCGGATAAAATACCCTTGCCCCCTTTAAAGTGGAACATACAGGGGAACATATGCCCCAGCAGGCAGAACAGGCCGCCCCAATACTTGAAGAACACCAGGACCATGGCCTGATTCTCCAGGGGAGCGGTGGGCAGGAGACGGGGATCGAACATTCCGCCCAACCACAGGGAGATCAGAATGGCGACAATGGCCTTCAGCACGTCGGTGAGGATGACCACAAAGGTCAGCGGCCCGCCAAAGGTGCGGAAAAAGTTGGTCAGCCCCGCGTTGCCGCTGCCGTGGGTGCGCACGTCATCCCACAGGATATACTTGGAGACGATCACCGCCCCGTTGAAGCAGCCGCAGAAATAGGCGATGAGGGCGGCCAGCCACAGCTGGCTGTAGCCCACAACGAAATAAACCAGCGCGCCCACGCCTTACCCCTCCTTGTCGCCCTTCTGCCGGATGGTCATGCGCACGGGGGTGCCCTCCAGGCCGAAGGTGCTGCGGATCTGGTTTTCTAGATAGCGCTGATAGGAGAAGTGGAACAGCCGGGCGTCGTTGCAGAAGCAGACGAAGTGGGGGGGGCGGATGCCCGTCTGGGTGATATAGTAGATCTTCAGGCGGCGGCCCTTGTCCGTGGGGGGCTGCACCCGGGCGGTGGCGTCGGCCAGAACGGTGTTCAGCATACCGGTGGAGATACGGGTGGCGGCCTGGTTGTTCACGTAGTTGATGAGGTCGAACAGCCGGTCCACCCGCTGGCCCGTCAGGGCGGAGATGAACAGGACGGGGGCATAGGTCATATAGCTCAAGTCCCGCATCACGTCCTGGCGCATTTTGTCCATGGTCTTGCCGTCTTTTTCGATGGCGTCCCACTTGTTCACCACGATGATGCAGGCCTTGCCCGCCTCGTGGGCCAGACCGGCCACTTTCGTATCCTGCTCGGTGACGCCCTCCTGGGCGTTGATCATAATGAGACACACGTCGCTGCGCTCGATGGCCATGGTGGCCCGCAGGACGGAGAACTTCTCGATGCGGTCGTCCACCTTAGACTTCTTCCGCATTCCGGCGGTGTCAATAAAGCGGTATTTGCCCTTGGCGTTTTCAAAGTAGCTGTCCACCGCGTCCCGGGTAGTGCCCGCCACGTTGGAGACGATGACCCGCTCCTCCCCCAGGATGCGGTTGATGAGGGAGGACTTGCCCACGTTGGGCTTGCCGATGACGGCCACTTTGATCACGTCATCCTCCTCTTCCTCCTCCTCGTCGGGGGGGAAGTACTGGAAGCAGGCGTCCAGCAGGTCGCCGGTGCCGTGTCCGTGGAGGGCGGAGACGGAGATGGGGTCGCCCAGGCCCAGGTTATAGAACTCATACACGTCCGGGTTCTCCCGCCCGGTCTGGTCGGCCTTGTTCACCGCCAGCACCACCGGCTTGCGGGAGCGCAGGAGCATGTTGGCCACCTCCTGGTCGGCGGCGGTCATGCCCGTTTTGATGTCGCACACAAAGACGATGACGGTGGCCGCCTGGATGGCGATCTCCGCCTGCTCCCGCATAAAGGACAGGATCTGGTCGTCGGTGCCCGGCTCGATGCCGCCGGTGTCCACAATGTCGAACACCCGGTTGCGCCACTCGCACTGGGCATACAGCCGGTCCCGGGTGACGCCGGGGGTGTCCTCCACAATGGACAGCCGCTGGCCGCACAGCTTGTTGAACAGCATGGACTTGCCCACGTTGGGCCGTCCCACAATGGCTACTAAAGGTTTCACGCGATCACTCACTCCTATTTTCTCCCGGGCGAAAGCCGCCCGCTGTTGGTCTCTCTTTATCGTGTCCCCGGGTTATAGCGGTAATACTCGTCCTCGGGCAGGTTGGGCTTAAAGTCGGGCGGGGCGGTGGCCAGACCGCACATGGCGTCCAGCAGCTCATAGCCGTCCTGGGCCACCGGGATCACCGGCACGCCCAGCTCCCGCTCCACGTCGTCCAGGCTCACGTCGTCCAGGAATACCCGCTCCCCCGCCCGGAGCATATTGGTGGGGATGAGCAGCCGCTCCCCCAAGTCCTTGCCCCGCAGCTGGTCGATGAGGTCGCCCCCCGTGACCAGGCCGGACACGGTGATGGTCTCTCCAAAGAAGCGGTTGGCGATGGGGTATACCTTTCCCTCTATTGTACCACACTTCTCCCGGGCCAGGTCAACCAGTTGGGCCAAAAAAGGTCCGGCGGACACGCCGGTGGCGATGGCAAAGGGCCGGGCCTGGGCCAGATCCTCCGGCTCCATCAGCTTCAGCCCCCGTCGGAACTCCTCCATCAGCATCCGCAGCATCCCCACGCCGTTGTCCAGCTGGGTGAACTCCTCGAAGAACTCCTCTTCGGGCAGAGGGCGGCGGGCGATGAGATAGAACTCGTCCGAGCACCACACCAGCCTGGTCCCCTGCTTTGCCAGGTGTTTCGCTGCAAAGCGTTCCACCTGATCGATGACCGCCCCGGCCTGCTCCTGGGTATAGGGCTTTAGGGGGTACAGCCCCTCCCGGAACTTGGTCACCCCCACGGGCACCACCGACACGCTGTTCACCGAGGGGAACATCTCCGCCAGGTCATTGAGCGTCTTGTCCAGAGCAGGCCCATCGTTGATGCCGGGGCAGGAGACGATCTGGCAGTTCATGATGATGTGATGCTCGGCAAAGCGGCGCATAATGTCGATGGTCCGGCCCGCCCGCTTGTTTTTCAGCATCATGGCCCGCAGCTCCGGGTCGGTGGTGTGGACAGAGATGTTGATGGGCGAGATGCGCAGGTCGATGATCCGCTGCACCTCCCGGTCTGACATATTGGTCAGGGTCAGATAGTTGCCCAGCAAAAAGGACAGCCGGGCGTCGTCGTCCTTAAAATACAGGCTGGGCCGCATCCCCGGGGGCATCTGGTCCACAAAGCAGAAGATGCAGTTGTTGGCGCAGGAGCGGGCCCGGTCCATCAAATAGGTCTGGAACTCCAGCCCCAGGTCCTCCCCCTCCCGCTTGCGCAGGCGGACGGTGCGGGTGGAGCCGTCCTCCTCCCGCAGCACCAGCTCCAGCCGGGTGTCATAGCTGAAGAACTTATAGTCCAGCACGTCCACGATCTGGTGGCCGTTGATGTGGGTCAGGGTCTCCCCCACCCGCAGCCCCGCCCGGTGGGCCGGACTTCTGGGGTCCACCGACTGGATGACCGTCATGCTCATGGTGCTTCACCGCCTCTCTGCGTTCATTTCGCTTTGCCAAAATGGGCACTTCTGTTTATTTTACAATAGGATGGACCATATTGCAAGCATTCCGCCGTTTTCTTCCCAGCATTTCTGAAAAGCGGCATAATTTCATCTGCCCCGGGCAAGCTAATCCCGCAATGTTTGGGCGAGGTGGTGCTCTATGACGGAAAAGAAGCTGGGCGGACAGACCGCCGCCCTGGCCTGTCCCCCGGTGCTGGCGGGCTGGGCCAATGTGGTGGGCCAAAAGGAGGGGGCGGGCCCCCTGGGGCCTTATTTCGACGTGGTGGCCCAGGACGACTCTCTGGGGCAGCCCTCCTGGGAGCGGGCGGAGCGGCTGATGCAGCAGCAGGCCCTCTCCCTGGCCCTGGACCGGGCTGGCCCCGGCGCGCCCCAGCCCGACTGGCTGTTTGCCGGGGATCTGCTGAACCAGTGCATCGGCGCGTCCTATGCCGCCCGAGCCCACGGTCTGCCCTATTTTGGGCTGTACGGGGCCTGCTCCACCCTGGGGGAGGGCCTGTGTCTGGCGGCCATGACGTTGGACGGCGGCTTTGGCCAGCGGGCTGGGGTGGTGGTCTCCTCCCACTTCTGCACCGCCGAGCGGCAGTACCGCACGCCCCTGGAATATGGCGGCCAGCGCACCCCCACCGCCCAGTGGACGGCCACCGCCGCCGGGGCGGTGATCCTGTCCCGCTCCGGCAGGGGACCAAAGATCACCCACGTCACCGTGGGCCGGGTGGTCGACCTGGGGGTGAAGGACGCCAACAACATGGGGGCGGCCATGGCCCCCGCCGCCTGCGACACCATCGCCGCCCACCTTCAGGACACGGGCCGCAGCCCCGGCTTCTATGACCTGATCGTCACCGGGGACCTGGGGCGGCTGGGCAGTCAGCTGCTGCTGGAGCTGCTGGAGCGCCGGGGTATCGTCCTGGACAACCACACCGACTGCGGCTGTCTCCTCTTTGACCAGAAGCGCCAGGACGTCCACTGCGGCGGCTCGGGCTGCGGCTGTTCCGCCGCGGTGTTCACCGGCTATCTCCTCACTGGGCTGACGGAGGGGCGGTGGAAAAACCTGCTCTTCTGCCCCACCGGGGCCCTCCACTCCCCCGTGGCCACCGCCCAGGGGGAGTCCATCCCCGGCATCTGCCACGCCGTGGCCCTCACCGCCCCGGAGGGAACTTGAAAAGGAGTCATGTCTATGGAATACGTCCGTGCCTTTCTGCTGGGCGGGCTGCTGTGCGCCCTGGGACAAATTTTGATCGATCGCACCGCCCTCACCCCCGCCAAGATCCTCACCGGCTATGTCACCGCCGGGGTGCTGCTCAGCGCTTTTGGTCTCTATCAGCCCCTGGCTGACTGGGGCGGAGCCGGGGCCACCGTCCCCCTCACCGGCTTTGGCCATCTGCTGGCCCGGGGGGTGCGGAAAGCGGTGGCGGAGCAGGGCCTGCTGGGCACCCTCACCGGCGGCGTCACCGCAGCCGCAGGAGGCATCACGGCGGCGATCTTCTTCGGGTTTGTGGTGGCCGCGGTGTTTAAGAGTAAGCCGAAGGGGTGAACGCGGGGCGACACAGAGGTCGCCCCCTACGGCGTGTTACGCAGGCCGCCTGTAGGGGCCGCTGTCCTCAGCGGCCCGTCGATGCTTGTCGGGTCATTGTCCGGGCGGATGAGGACATCCGCCCCTACACCAGACCATCGACATCGAATGTAGGGGCGGACCTCTGTGTCCGCCCGCGATGGCCACCGCACCCACGATGGTCACCCTCATCCGTCATGGCTTCGCCATGCCACCTTCCCCCTGGCAGGGGGAAGGCAAAAAAGCGCACAAAAAGGCTGCTGCTCTGGTGTCAGGGCAGCAGCCTTGTTTTAATTCTCGTCCATGCAGAACATGGGCCGGGCCTGGTCGAACAGGTCCACCATGCCGCAGTAGTTCAAAATGGCGTATTGGTCCAGCCAGTCCTGCTGCTGGTCGCTCAGTTCCTTCTTGGACAGGAAGTCCCCATCCCGGGTGACAAAGCCCACGGGGGTGATGGCGGGCAGTTCCGCATACATCTGGTCCAGAAAGTTCATATAGCCCGTCAGGGGCTGCCCGGCCAGCTTGGCGGTGAGCACCCCCAGATAGTTGGGGCTGATGACCACGTCCTCGGTCTGCATGTCCGCCTCCGCCCCGCTCAGGTCGTAGTTGGTCCAGATGAAGAAGGGCACGGCATACTGCCGCATCACCTCTTCCGTGGTCCGCTGGTCCAGGGGCTTGCCATACAGCCGCTCGTAAAAGGCGTTTTTCAGGGGGGGCTGGTGGTCGCCGAAGAACACGATCGCCGTCGGCTCATCCACCTTGGAGAAGTAGCTGATCAGCTCCTGCACGGCGTCGTCGCTGTACCGCACGAGCGACAGGTACTGGTCAACCGTTGGGTACTTGTCCTGCTCCTCGCCGGTGAGGTAGATGCGCTTGTCGAAGTAACCGTCGCCGTCCCAGTCGTAGCCGCCGTGGTTCTGCATCGTTACGTTGAACACGAACAGCGGCGTGTTTTCCCTCTTGTTTTCGTACAGTTCGAAAATCTTCTTGTAGCTTGCGCTGTCGCTGATAAAATCGCGCACACGACTGGCGTCAGCGGCAAAATCGTCCTGATAATACTGCGCTTCAAAGCCGAAGAAGCGGTAGACGTTCGTGCGGTTCCACGAGGTGGACAGATAGGGGTGAATCGCCGCCGTCTGGTAGCCGAGCGAATCCAGACCCGAGGTCAGATTGGGCATTTCGCTCTTGATGAACACCTGATACGCCGAGCAGTTGTACGGCAGGAACGCCATCGAATCGCCGGTGAGGAATTCCAGCTCGGTGTTGGCGGTGCCGCCGCCGAAGGTCGAAACGGTCAGCTGACCGCTGATGGTGTTCTCCTGACCCTGCATCAGCTTATGCACATACGGCATGGGGTCCTCGTTGGTCTCCAGACCAAAGGTCTCCGTGAGATCGGAAAAGGACTCGTTCATAATGACGATCAGGTTGACGGGGCTCTGCCCGCCCACGGCGGGCCCCATGGCCTCCGCGTCTCCTTCCGTCTCCGCCCGAACGGCCTCCAGCGCCTCCTGGGAATACCCCTCCGGCTCGGCCACGGTACTGTAGCGCAGGCACACGGAAAAATTGAGGAGAAAGCCGTTTCCCCTGGTGGTCCAAAGGGAGGGTTCGATCCCCGCCCAGCTCAGAAACCCGGTGCGGAAAAAGACGCACAGATAGACCGCGCAGGCCGCCGCAAGGGGCAGCACCACCTGCAGCCTGGGAAGCCGCCGTCCCGGGTTGCGGGGGAGCTTCCACAGC
>URNZ01000068.1 GCA_900549405.1 uncultured Eubacteriales bacterium
GCCAGGTTGGTGAACAGCACGGTGCGGTCGATGGCGCCGGTGCGCTTGAACTCGCTGACGAAGAACTCCGACTCCTCGAAGGTGATGCCGATGGCGGCAAAGACCACGGCGAAGTTGGACTCCCCGTCCAGCACCTTGGCCTGGCGGGCGATCTGGGCGGCCAGGGCCGCATGGGGCAGGCCGGAGCCGGAGAAGATGGGCAGCTTCTGTCCCCGGACCAGGGTGTTCAGTCCGTCGATGGTAGAGATGCCCGTCTGGATAAACTCGTTGGGATAGTTCCGGGCGGCGGGGTTCATGGCCAGGCCGTTGATGTCCCGATACTCGTCGGCCAGGATGGCGGGGCCGCCGTCGATGGGCTGACCCATGCCGTTGAACACCCGGCCCAGCATGTCGCCGGACACGGCCAGCTGCAGGGGGTGGCCCAAAAATCTGATCTTGGACTGGGCCAGATTGATGCCGGCGGAGGCCTCGAACAGCTGGACCACAGCGGAGTCGCCGTTGACCTCCAGCACCTTGCAGCGGCGGACGGTCCCGTCGGCCAGCTGGATCTCGGCCAGCTCGTCATAGGTGACGCCCTGGACCCGGTCCACCACCATCAGGGGGCCGGAGATCTCTCGGATGGTCTTGTATTCACGAATCACAGTGCGTCCTCTCCCTTCTCGGCAATGGCCGTGATCTCCTGCTCCATCTCGTCCTGGATGGCATCATAGGCGGTCTTATACTGGTCGGCGGGGACAGACTTGGCTCTGCCGATCTTCTCCCGGGCGGGCACGGAGAACAGCTCCGCCAGGGTCCCGCCCCGCTGCTGGGCCGCACGGCACTCGTCCTCATACTTGCGGATCATGGCCAGCATCCGGGCCTGGCGGTCATACTCGGAGTAGGAGTCGATGTCCACAAAGGAGTTCTGCTGCAAAAAGTCCTCTCGGATCATCTTGGCGATCTCCAGGGTGATCTGGTCCTTGGCGGACAGGGAGTCCTTGCCCACCAGCTGGACGATCTCGTTCAGACTGGCCTCCTCCTGAAGGGTGGACATGGCCCACTCCCGGTTTTTCAGGAAGTCCTTGCCCAAATGCTCGTCATACCAGGGCTTCAGGCTGTCCAGATACAGGGAATAGGAGTTCAGCCAGTTGATGGCGGGAAAGTGGCGGCGATAGGCCAGGGAGGCGTCCAGGGCCCAGAACACCTTGACGATGCGCATGGTGGCCTGGGACACGGGCTCGGACAGGTCGCCGCCGGGAGGGGACACGGCGCCCACGGCGGTCAGGCTGCCCCGGCGGTCCTCGTCAGAGCCGATGCAGGCCACAGAGCCCGCCCGCTCATAGAACTGGGCCAGACGGGAGGACAGATAGGCGGGATAGCCCTCCTCGCCGGGCATCTCCTCCAGTCGGCCAGACATCTCGCGCAGGGCCTCGGCCCAGCGGGAGGTGGAGTCAGCGATGACGGCCACGGCATAGCCCATGTCCCGGAAATACTCAGCGATGGTGATGCCGGTGTAGATAGAGGCCTCACGGGCAGCCACGGGCATGTCAGAGGTGTTGGCGATGAGCACCGTGCGCTTCATCAGCGACTCGCCGGTGCGGGGGTCCACCAGCTCGGGGAACTCCCGCAGCACGTCGGTCATCTCGTTGCCACGCTCGCCGCAGCCGATATAGACCACCAGATCCACGTCGGACCACTTGGCCAGGGCGTGCTGCATCACCGTCTTGCCCGAGCCGAAGGGGCCGGGGATGGCGGCGGTGCCGCCCTTGGCCACGGGGAAGAAGGTGTCCACGATGCGCTGGCCGGACTGCAGGGGGATGGTGGGGGGATACTTGTGCTTATAGGGGCGGCCCACACGGACGGGCCACTTCTGCATCATGGGCAGCTGGACCTTTTCGCCCTCCTCCGTCTCCAGCACGGCCACCGTCTCGGTGACGGTGAACGCGCCGGACTGAATGGACACGATGGTGCCCTTCATCTTGGGGGGGATCATGATCTTGTGGAGGATGGAGGCGGTCTCCTGCACGGTGCCGATGACGTCGCCGCCCACCACCTTGGTCCCGGGCTGGACGGTGGGGGTAAAGTCCCACTTCTTCTCCCGGTCCAGGGCGGGGACCTCCACGCCGCGGGGCAGGTTGTTCCCCTGCACCTTCTCCATGATGACCTCCAGCGGGCGCTGGATGCCGTCGTAAATATTCTCTACCAGGCCGGGCCCCAGCTCCACGGACAGGGGGGAGCCGGTGGTGACCACCTCGGCCCCGGGCCCCAGGCCGGAGGTCTCCTCATAGACCTGGATGGAGGCGGAATCCCCACTCATGGTCAGGATCTCGCCGATCAGGCGCTGCTCGCCCACACGGACCACGTCGGCCATGTTCGCCTCCTCCATGCCGGTGGCCACCACCAGCGGGCCGGAGACCTTGACGATCTTTCCCATAGGGTTTATACCTTCTTTCTGTCGGCGTCTTCCAGACGGAGTCCCGGGTCGCAGGGGCACTGGAACAGATAGCCCGAATAGCCCTCCGCCTCCACGGTCCCCATCTGGACAAAGCCAAGTCGTTTATAGTATACCTGTAACGCACCGTTGCTCTGGAGGGTGTCCAGCCGCAGGTGCTTCATTCCCTTGCTCCGGGCCATATCCATGGCCTGGGCCAAAAGCCGCAGCCCCGCGCCGGGAAAGGCGGGGTGGGCGGCCAGATTGTGGACGTAGATCGCCCTCTCCCCGTCGGGCCACACCTCCTCGTCCCGCTCCAGCAGGACGGCTGTGGCGATGGGGGCGCCGTCGGCGTTCCAAATGCCATACAGCCGGCCCTCCTCCGCCTTCTGGCGGAAGAAGCTCCGGGGGAAAAGGTTCAGATAGTAGTCCCGCTGCCACTGGGCGATGCGGTGCTCCTCCAGCCAGTCCACCCGCAGCTGGATCAGCCGATAGAGGCTGTCTGATTCCTCCGGGGCGGCGGGGCGAAAGACTTCTCCCCCGCTTCCGCTCACGTTCCCGCTCATGAGATATCCGCGCCCACGGCGCGCTCCACGGCGGTCTTCACGTTGGCCATGCCGATGCCCAGGCTGCCCTCCTTGCCGGGGATGAGGATAATGGCGGGGGTCAGGGCGTCTTTATACCGGGCGATGTCCGGCCCCATTTTGGCGGCCAGCTGCTCGGTCATATAGATGATGGCGTAATTCTCTTTGGCCATGCGGTGCAGGGCCAGGTGGCCCTCCTCCGGGCCATCGACGGGGCAGACCTCCAGCCCCAGGGCCTGAAAGCCCAGGACGCTGTCCGCGTCGCCCATCACGGCGATCTTGTACATGTGGTCTCCCCCTCCTTACACATAGGTCTCGCGCAGGCGGCGGCGGATCACGTCGCCCTCCAGCTTGGCCGCGCGCCCGGCGAAGATGGTGCGGATGGCGGTGAACTCCGCCTCCCGGGCGTAGAGATAGCCCACCACCGGCTCCTCCCCAAAGGGCACCCGGCGCTCCGAGGCCAGATAGGCGGTGACCGCGTCGTCACAGGCGCGCTCAAAGTCGGTCATGGCTCCCGCACCCGGCTGGGCCAGCTTGGCTCCCAGCTCGGCGGCCTGGGCCAGCCCGCCGGTGTGGAACAGGTCGCCCAGGTTCTCCCCCCGGGCGGCGGCGATGCTCTGCTCTGACACGCTGCCGCCGGGCAGCAGCACCTGGCGCAAAAACTCCGGCTCCCGGCCCATGCGGTGGACCCGCACGGCGGTGCGCAGATTGGCCACATCCACCAGAAGGCGGACGTAGCGCTGTAAAAAGCGGCTGTCCAAGTCCCGGGCCAGCAGCTCCATCTCTGCATAACAGGCCCGGTCCAGGATCAGGTCGGCCTGCTGGGGATCATGGCTGTCCTCCAGAACGGCCTTGGCCTGGGCCATGGCCGTTTGGAAGGCGGAGGAACAGCCCCGCAGCTCCTCCCTGCGCCAGCCCTCCGTCAGCTGGGCGGGGTCATAGCGCCCGCCGGGCAGCAGGATGGGCTGGGGGTCCCGGCCCATGGCCGCGGCCTTTAACAGGGTCTTGCCGTTGTGATAGTCATATTTCAGCTGGAATATCTCTACCAGCCTCCGGTCGGGCACCGCCGACTCCATGTCCCGGAACACGTCGGCCCGGGCGGCGGCCAGGGCCTGATCCAGACTGCCCCCCTCGGGGTAGCCGCACTCGGCCAGGACCTTGCGGGCCTCGCCGTCGTCGGCGGCGTCGATCATGCGGTCCATCCGCTCCCGGGTCAGCAGGCGGTTCTCCATGGCCCGGATGCGGGCCGAGACAGAGAGATAATCCGTATCTTTTCGGTGGGACAAGGTATCCCTCCTCCCTCTTATAAAACTCTAATAAGCGCTTTGCTCCGGCGTTACTCCGGGAACAGGACCTGGGCCACCTGCTTCTCCAGCTTCTCCCGCTGGAGGCGGACCAGCGTCTCAAAGGTGCAGTTGATCTCTACGTCGTTGTCCAGCATGACAAAGCCGCCCCGCATCTTTCGGGTCTCCTGCGCCAGGGTGAGAAGGCCGGTGCCGGTGACCATGGCGGCGGTGGAGTTGACCACCTTGCCCAGCAGAGCGCCAACCTTTGTGTCGGCCAGCGCACCGGGCAGCTCGGGGGCCACCCCCTTCACCAGGCATTCGTTGGCGGCGATGACCACCTGCTTGCCCACCCGGGCGCGGTCGGCCTCGGAGAAGATCAGCTGCTCCTTCCCGGTTTCAGAGGCCTCCACCGCCAGACGGGTGAGCAGGGCGATGTAGTCCTCCTCAGGCAGGGAGCACAGCTTGTCCAGGGCCAGGTCAAAGGCCTCGCCCAGCACCTCCTGCTTGGCGGCCAGGGCCAGCTTGCGCTTTTCCATCTGGGCGGCGGAGCTCAGCCGCTCCAGCCGCTCGTCGGCGGCCTTCTGTCCCCGGGTCAGGATTTCGGCAGTCTCTTTGTCCGCCTGGGCCCGGGCCTGTCGGGCGATGGCATCCGCCTTCTCCTGGGTCTGGGCGTTGAGCTGGTCGATGTCAGCCTGGGCATCAGAGAGGATCTTGGCGGTGATTTTTTCGATTCCTTCCATAAGGCAAGTCCTTTCCAGGCGATCAGGCGCTGATGTTGATGATCATCAGCATGGAGGCCAGCAGAGACAGGATGGCATAGAACTCCACGGTGATGCACAGCACCATGCCCTTGGACCAGTCGTCAGGCTTCTTGGCCAGGATGTTGATGGAACCGGCGGCCACGCGGCCCTGGGCGATGGCGGAGAACAGGCCGCCCAGCGCCATGGGCAGGCAGGCCACGAAATACTGCATGCCCTGGGCCACAGTCAGCTGGGGCAGGGTGCCGGACAGCAGGCCCATGCGGAACACGGCGAAGAACCACACCACCAGGCCATACAGGCCCTGGGTGCCGGGGATGACCTGGAGGATCATCACCTTACCGAACTTGCTGGGGTCCTCGCACAGCAGGCCGGTGCCAGCCTCACCGGCCAGGCCGGTGCCCTTGGCGGAGCCGATGCCGCTGAGCACCGCCGCCAGGCCGGCGCCCAGCAGGGCCAGGGCCAGGCCGCCGATGCTGCCCAAAACCGTCATGCTCTGGTAAACTTCCGTCATCTGAGAGAGATCCATTTTTGTTTCCTCCTTAATCTTTGACCACGTTATAATATTTGGTGTTCAGGTCCAGGGGGCGGAAGGGCTTTCCGCCGTCCTCATAAAATTTGTTGAAATACTCCAGGCACTGCAGGCGCAGGTCGTGAACATAGCAGCCCAGCAGGTTCAGGGCAAAGTTCAGTGTGTTGCCCGCCATGGAGACGATGATGAAGATGAACACGTTGCCGGGGATGGCACCCAGGGTGTTGAACACCTGGGCGATGACCGACCCGGCCAGCATCAGCGCCATCAGTCGGGAATAGGACAAAACGTCTCCGAAATATCCGGTGACGTGGTTATAGAGGGAGCCGAAGATCCCCGTGACCTTGCCGAAGCCCTTTTCGGTCAGCACCGGTCCGGCCACCACCATCACGCCGCCCAGGATGATCACCAGGTTCGTGACCTTCAGAATGGCCAGGGCCAGTCCGGCGAATACCACCCACCAGGTGACCTCCTCCCACACGGCGTCCATGATCTGACCGTGCTTCAGCTTTTTCACAAAGCTGATGGCCATGCCGGTGATGATCTGTACAAAGCCCAGGCACATGGCCCCCACCAGGATCATCATGGTGTCGTTCAGGGGGGTGAACAGGGCGGGCAGGGCAAAGTTGGTCTTGATGCCGGTCAGGGCAAACAGCTGGGTGAGGAAGTCGCCGAAGAAGCCGCCGGTAAGGGCTCCGAAAAGGAATGTGCTCACACCGCACAGTCCCAGCAGGCCGAACAGGTGGCCCATGGTGCCGCCGGGCTTCTTCTTTTTCAGCACGATCAGCGAGGTCAGCATCATCACCAGTCCATAGCCCATGTCCGCCATCATCATGCCGTAAAACAGGATGAAAAAGGGGGCCATCAGGGGGTTGGGGTCCAGGGAGCCATAGGCGGGCAGGGAGTACATCTCCGTCACCATGTTTAGAGGCCGGGTGAGCCAGTTGTTTTTCAGCTTTACCGGCACGGCGGGGTACTCCTCCGGGCTGGGCTCGGTCAGCTCCCACGCCGTGGGGAAGGGGGCCAGTGCCTCCTGCACTGCCTCCCGCCGCTCCGCAGGGAGCCAGCCCTCTAAGTAGAAGGTCTGACTGGTGTCCAGCAGCCGCTGGCGGGATTCCTCCCGGCGGACATCTGCCTCCGCCCGGTCATACAGGCGGCGCAGGGCGGGGCGAAGCTCGCCCATGCCGGACAGCTTCTTCTCCGTCTCCGCCAGCTCCTGGTCCAGGGCGGCAAGCTCCTCGTCCAGCCTTTGCAGATTCTCCGCCGCCGTGCCCGACCACTCCTTCAGGCTGGCTCGGGACCAGCCCACATCCTTCAGAGCGGCCAGCACCGCCTCGCTCTGGCTGGCGTGGCACACCAACAGGCAGTATTGGGCGTTCCGGTCTGCGGATATCTTCGTTAGTTCCGATAGCTCACCGGCGGCCAGGGCCGCCCCCTGGGCGGCATCGAAGTCGGCCTCCGGGGGCAGGGTGCCCATCTGCACCGTAACCTGGGCGGTGGACTGGGTATCCAGGGGCAGGTCCATGGTCCGCCAAGGCTCCAGCTGGGCCTTTTGGGCGGACAGCTTGGTCTGCTCGGCGTGGATGGTGTTCACCCGGCGGAAGGCCCCGTTGATCTCCTGGGCACTTTGCCGGGTCTGGTCTGCTGCGGCCTGGTCAAACAGGTCCGCCTCGTCCAGGCTGGGCTTTGGCACCAGAAATTTTTCTTTGGCCGGGGCATATTTTTTCAGGACATACAGTGCGTGGTCGGCCTGATTCTGCTCCTCCCTTGCGGCGCTCAGCCGCTGGGTGTCCGGGCGGCTGAGCTGCTCCCGCAGAAGGCTGAGACTGTCCGTCTCCGCCGGCGGAGCCTGCCCGGACTGGGGCTGATCCGCTGGGAGAACGGCCTGGTCGATCTCCACGCAGCCCAGACGCTGGAGCCTGCGCAGGATCTCTTCCCGGTCCTCCGTCATGGCGATCAGCCGCACATGATCCATTTTCACGATAGCCATCAGCCATTCACTACCTTTTCTACGATCAATTCGGCGGCCTGTTCCAGATGGCTCCGGGCGGCCTGCTTCATGGTCTGGCACTCCTGGGCGGCCTGGTCCAGCACCTGCTGCTTCCGCTGGGCCGCCTGGGCCTCGGCCTGGGCCATCATCTGGCGGGCCTGGGCCTCGGCGTTTGTCCGGGCCTCCTCCAGCATCCGCTGGGCCGCCCGCTGGGCCGTCTGCAGCTTCTGCTTGCTCTCCGCCGCCGCTGCGTCTTTGCGCTGCTTGGCCTCCTGCTCGGTCTGCGTCACCTTTTCAATGGCTTCCACTGACACGATTTTCACCACCTTTGTCTTTCGCTTGTTCTTTAGTTAGGAAAACTGCTGATAAACATATTCTATAGGGTATTACCCAAAAATGCAAGTCTATTTAGGAAACTGCTGATAAACTATTTTCTATAGGATATTGCCCAAAAATGCAAGTCTATTTTTGCCTTTGATTCTTTTTCAACTTTATGTTTTCTAAAGGTTCTGTTATTTTTTCGTCGTTTTTTGATTCTTTTCGGTGTTGTACTGGTTTACTTTTCCCTTTTCACCACAAACCAGACATTTTTACACCTTTGTCTAAAATGCCCATGAAAGAAAGATAGTCTTTGACTGCATTTTTACAGTCAAAGACTATCAAATCTTCGTCTAATTTTCGTCGATGATCCCTTGCGCTTCAGGGCCTTCCGGCGCAAACTGCCCCGTCAGCACGGCCAGCTTTTCCCGGGCGTTTGCCAGACCAAGCCGCTGGGCCAACTCGGCCCCGGTTTCTCCCGCTTCCGGGATGGTCCATATCCGCTGAATGTCGTTCTCCAGGCACTTCTCACTCAGGCCGCCGGTGGCCGCTGCCCCCTGATAGTTCTCTGGCAGACGGACAGACAGCCGGGTCTTATAGGGCTCTACCGCCTGGCTGAGCTGGGCGAACAGGTCCTCCACCGACTCTGCAAAGCGCCCGTCGGCATAGGAGCCGTTTTTCACGATCTGGTCCAGCTTGCCCTGGGTGGGGAACCAGCACTGGTCCAGCATGATCTCGTCAAAGCCCAACTGGGCCAGCTCCCGGCACAGGCCGACGATATACGCCCGGGCCGTCTCTGAATCCGGGTCCAGCCAGCGCAGCTTCTCCTCGTCCCGCCAGTTGCCATAGCCCGCCTTCAGGGCCACCCGGTTGTCCTGATAGGGCAGGGTGTTGTCCCGGAAGGCGCACACCCGGGCGATGGTGTACACGTCCCCCCGGTTCCACTCCTCCAGGGCGGCGTTAACGGCCTCGCCGCCGGTGGTCACCAGGGCGGCCAGGCTCTCGCCGCTCTGCCAGGCCAAATTGCCCTGGCTGTCCTTCATCTCTAAAATCAGGGCGTTGGCCCCCGTCTGCTCCAGCCGGGACCGGGCGGTGCCGTCCTGCACCGCCGACAGGGGCAGCTCCGCCGCCCGCAGGGATTTGGTCTCGTCCGCGCCAGGCTCCTGGGCGCTCTGGTCCCCATCCGACTGATCCCCCTGGGGGCGGACCTCCAGGCTCACGTCGCCGGGGCCGGACTGCTGGCCGTCCTTCTGGTGGAGGAAGGGCAGCTCCAGCCGCACCCCCTGGTCCCGAAAGACCAGATAGCGCTGGCCGAACACCAGCACCCCCGCCAAAATGACCACCAGCACGGCCAGAATGGCCGCCACCCATTTCAGGATATCGTGAAAGGTCCTGCGGCCCCGATAGCCGCCGTATCCGCCGTTTCTCCGGCCCATGGTCTGCCTCCTTTTGTATCGCCGCCGCCCACTAATAAAAGGGGCGGGCATATTTGATTCCATGCATCAATATCTATTGGAATGATAACAGCTTGTATCCCCGTTGTCCAGAAAAAAATGTCCCCGCCGAAAAAATCGGCAGAGACAGTAATAATAAGAGCCTTCCCCTGGGGCCGATTCCCCTTGTCAAGGGGAAATGTCCCGAAGGGACAA
>URNZ01000069.1 GCA_900549405.1 uncultured Eubacteriales bacterium
CTTCTGCACCCAGCGCCCGCCATCCGGGCCCGTCAGGCGGTATTCCACCGTGAACTGCTTGTCCCCGGCGGAGAAGCGCTTGAGCAGCTTGGCCGGGGAGTCGGTGAGGCGATAGCTCTCCAGGGTGTCCGGCGTGATGCCCTGGGCGTATTCCCGGCAGTAGTCCTGATAGGAGCCGGGGAGGGGATAGTCGATGACCAGGGAGACCGGGCCCTCCTCCTCCTTCAAAAAGCGGCGCTCCAGAATGTCCTGGGTCAGGTTGACGGAGTAGATGGCGTCCGCCGTGGACAGCAGGGCGTCTACATAGCTGTCGTTTTCCAGGATGGACTGCTTCAGCTGCTCGTAATACTGGGCCAGCTGTTCTTTTGCGTCCCCGGAGGAGGGGCGGTCATCCCGGATGGTCTGAAAGGCCAGCAGGAAGTGGTGCAGCTGTCCTGAACCGTCCCGGTCCACAAACACGGGGATCAGACGGCTGTAGGCTGCCTGGCCGCCGCCGCTGGGCTGATACTGCACCTGAAGGGCGGGGGCGTCCGGCCCCAGCTGACCGCCCAGAGCGCCGGGCTGGAGCTGTTCCCGTACCCGGCGGCGGTCCTCTGGGGCCACCTGCTCGGCCACGATCTGCTCCACCGCCCCGGAGTAGCTGCCGTCGGCGGCCAGGAAGAAGGACTCGCTGCCCCGAATGACCCGATAGGTGTCCTGCCGAGCGTCGCAGTACAGGCAGTCGGAGAAGGAGTAGCCCAGCTCCCGCACCCGGCGGAGCAGCTGATAGTTCATCCGCCGCTCTGCCGCGGCCTCTTCCCGCTTGACGTGGTTTTTGTTGATGTACATGTTCTTGTCCGCGGCGTTGAACAGCTCCCGCATGGTGCAGGGGCCCTCCTCCCGGGCCAGGGCCGCGCCCACGGCATAGCTGATGGGCATGTCCGGGTGGTTTTGATTATAGTCGGCCATGTGCCGGCGCACCCCGTCCAGGCACTGGTCCAGGGCGGCCCGGTCCAGCCCGTGGGTCGCGGCCAGGAACTCGTCGCCCCCGGCCCGGCCCACAAAGTGCTGCTGGGGCATGGCCAGGCGCAGCTGCTGGGCAAAGGAGCGGATATAGGCGTCCCCCGCCTCGTGACCCATGCTGTTGTTGATCCGCCGCAGGTCGTTTAAGTCAAAGCTGCACACGCCCACGTCCTCCCCCGGTATCTCCGGGTCGGACAGAAGCTCCTCGCACTTATTTTTGTTGGGCAGGCCGGTGGCCCCATCCACATAGACCTTGTGCTGCAAGGCCCGGTTCATGGCCGCATAGCGCAGGGCCTGGACCAGGGCATAGACGATAAGGGCCATCAGGCAGACGATGTCCGCCGTGATGTATTTCTCCAGTCCCTCCAGGGCGGTGGCCCGCTTTTGGGAGTAGACCTCCGCCAGGCCGGTGGCCTGGTCGCAGATGTTGAAAAATTCCTCGCTCTTGGGGATGATGTCGGTGGCCTGATAGCCCTCCCGGCGCACCAGCATCAGCTCGTCTTTCAGCGAGCCGAAGTAGTCATCCAGCTCCTCCATCTTGTCCTGAAAGGCGGCGTCGTCCAGGCGGACAATATCTAAATCATCGTCGCCATAGCGCAAGCCATGAATAAACGACTCTACATCGGTGAGCATCCCGTCCTGGGGCTGACCGGCAATCTCCATCTTCACCAGGCGCTGGGTCTTGCCCCGCACCAGACCGGCATAGTTGACCACCCGGGCCGTGCCCTGGATGCCGGAGACCAGATACATCATCACGACGATGAGAAGGGCCAGAATGGCAGCCAGAATGCCGATGCCCGTTTGGACCCAGCTGGTGGACTTTTTGTTTTTCTTGCTGTCCGTCATGGTGGCTTTCCTCCAGTGTAAATTGCCCCACAATCATACCACGGGGCCGCAGTTTTTCACAAGTATAAAAACCGCAAAAAACGGCGGGTAATACAGAAAGATCCCGGCTGTCCGTACCCAGGCAGCCGGGATCGCTTTGCGTCGTTTTCTGTTTGCGGCGGGGGCCTTACTGGCCGTCCTCCCCGGACTTTTCCTCGGGGGCGGGCTGGGATTCAGCGGGAGTTTCCGGTTGGGCATCCGCCTGGGCGTCAGCCTGGGGCTGGTCCGCCGGGGTCTCGCTGGACTGGTCATTCTGGCCGTCCTGCTGGCCGCTCTGGCCATTCTGGTCCTCCTCCTGGGGCGCGGGAGCGGGGATGCTCTCGCTGACCATATGGATGTTCCGGGCGGGGGGCTCGATGTCCCCGGGCAGGGGCCGCTGGCGGGCGTGGGTGGAGGCATAGGCGTCCTCCACCAGGGCGGGGTCGCGGCCCTGGATGATGGCCACCATCTCGCCGCCGGTGATGGTCTCCTTCTCCAGCAGATAGGCCACCACCTTGTGCATGTCGTCCATGTTCTCTTTCAGCAGCTCCACCGCGTCGTGATAGCACTGCTCCAGGATCAGCTTCACCTGCTTATCCATGGCGGCGGCGGTGTCCTGGGCGCAGTCCAGGCCATAGCCCCCGTCCAGATACTGATTGCGGACGGAGCCCAGGGCCATCATGCCGAATTCGTCGCTCATGCCGTACATGGCCACCATGTTCCGGGCGATGCTGGTGGCCTCCTGAATGTCCTGAGAGGCCCCGTTGGTCATGGTATGCAGTACCACTTCCTCGGCGGCCCGGCCGCCCATGGACACGGTGATCTTGGCCATGAGCTCCTCCCGGGTGCGCAGGTTGGTCTTGTCCTCCTCGGGCATCAGCAGGGTATAGCCCAGGCTGCCCTCGGTGTGGGGGACGATGGTGATCTTCTGCACCGGCTCGGCATTCTTCTGCTTATAGGCCACCATGGCGTGGCCCACCTCGTGATAGGCCACCAGCTTCTTCTCAAACTCGGTGAGGACGGAGTTCTTCTTCTCGCTGCCGGCGATGACGAACTCGAAGGAGGCCAGCAGGTCCTCCTGGGTGACCAGGCGGCGGCCATTGCGCACCGCCCGCAGGGCGGCCTCGTTCACCAGGTTGGCCAGGTCCGCGCCCACGCACCCGGCGGTGGCCAGGGCGATCTTCTTCAGGTTCACGTCCTCGGCCAGCTTGATCTTCCGGGTGTGGACCTGGAGGGTGGCCATGCGCCCGGCCAGGTTGGGCCGTTCAATGGTGATGCGCCGGTCAAAGCGGCCGGGCCGCAGCAGGGCCTTGTCCAGCACCTCGGGCCGGTTGGTAGCGCCCAGGACGATGACGCCCTTGCCGGGGTCAAAGCCGTCCAGCTCGGCCAGCAGCTGGTTCAGGGTCTGCTCCCGCTCGTCGTTGCCGCCCATGCGGTTGTCCCGGGACTTGCCGATGGTGTCGATCTCGTCGATGAAGATGATGCAGGGGGCCATTTTGCTGGCCTCTTTGAACAGGTCGCGGACACGGGACGCGCCCACGCCCACGAACATCTCCACAAAGTCAGAGCCGCTGATGGAGAAGAAGGGTACCCCCGCCTCTCCGGCCACGGCCTTGGCAAGCAGCGTCTTGCCGGTGCCCGGAGGGCCCACCAGCAGCACGCCCTTGGGCAGCTTGGCGCCGATGTCGGTGTATTTCTGGGGGTTGTGGAGGATGTCGATGATCTCTTGCAGGGATTCTTTGGCCTCGTCCTGTCCGGCCACGTCACGGAAGGTGACGCCCGTCTTTTTCTCCACATAGACCTTGGCGTTGGCCTTGCCCACGCCGCCAAGGCCGCCCATGCCGCCCTTTCCGCCCACGCCGCGGAAGAGGAACATCATGGCGCCCACCATAATGACCACAGGTAGCAGATAGGACAGCAGCAGATACATGATCTGGGTGGAGCTGTCTACCGGCTTGTCATAGTAGTCCACGCCGTGGCTCTCCATCAGGGAGTACAGCTCCAGATCGGCCACCGGGGTGGGGGTGGTGACATAGACGGTCTCCCGGTCCTGATTGCCCATCCAGTTATAGAAGATGGAGCTGGTGGAGCTGTTCTGCTCGGGCACCTCCACCGTTACGCCCTCTTTCAGGGTGATGGTGTACTTGCCCGACTGCATCAGCACCCGGTCCACCTTGTCCTGCTGCACCCACTCTTTAAAGGTGGAGTAGTCCACCTGCACCTCGTTGGCGCTGGCATAGGACGAAGAGCAGCTGCGGAACAGGAAGGTCAGCACCAGCGCCCACAGAATAAGCGTGATGAGACCGAACGTATTTCTTTTGTTGTTCCCTTTGTCTGGCTTCAAAGGAGTATACCTCCTGACACTGAATTTTAAATCATGCAGAGACTGCGCAATTTATCCTATATCATACCACATCCCGCCGGTAAAAACAAGAAACGGCGGTGTAAACTTTCTGTGAAAGAAGAAAGAAAAACGGGCAGATTGACAGGCAGGAACAAAAGAAATATGATGGCTTTACCTAGAATCGCATGAGGGGAGTGGATCGCATGGATCACGACGCCCTTGACCGCCGGGAAAAACTGCTTCAGTTACGGGAAGAGCTGCTGGCTGTGGAACAGGACCGCCTGGCCGGGCGGCCCGGCTGCACGCTGGAGGAGCTGGAGACCTATCTGGAGAAGATCATGGCAGAGACGTGAAAATTTTTCTTTTCCCAGGCGGGCAAATGTGCTATACTGGCCCATGTATGCAAAACTGAATGAGAATTGGGAGGAACCCCCTATGGATACAAGAAAGCCTCTGCGCCGCTCCGCTCCGGTGGAGACGGAGAACGACGGTATCATCGAGGGCCGCAACGCCGTGGTCGAGGCCCTGCGGGCCGGCGTGACCATCGACAAGATCTATATTTTAAAGGGTGAGACCGACGCCACCCTGGGCCACATCGCCTCCACCGCCCGGGAGAAGGGCGTGGTGGTGGTGGACGCGGACCGGCGGAAGCTGGATGGCATGAGCCGCACCCACTCCCACCAGGGCGTGATCGCCGTGGCCGCCGCCCGGGAGTATGCCAGCGTGGACGACATCCTGAACATCGCCCGGGAGAAGGGGGAGGCCCCCCTGATCGTGGTGTGCGACGAGCTCAGCGACCCCCACAATTTGGGCGCGGTCATCCGTACCGCCGACGCGGCGGGGGCCCACGGGGTCATCATCCCCAAGCGCCGCTCCGCCGGACTCACCGCCGTGGTGGCCAAGACCTCCGCCGGAGCCGTGGCCCATGTGCCCGTGGCCCGGGTGCCCAACATCACCGCCCTGCTCAAGCAGCTCAAGGACGAGGGTGTGTGGGTCTTCGGCACCGCCGCCCAGGGCAACACCAGCCTGTACAAGGCCGACCTGAAGGGCCCCGCCGCCATCGTCATCGGCAGCGAGGGGGACGGCATGAGCCGTCTGGTGGCGGAGAACTGCGACTTTACCGTGTCCATCCCCATGTTCGGCAAGATCAACTCCCTGAACGCCTCTGCCGCCGCCGCCGTGCTGCTGTATGAGGCGGTGCGCCAGCGCACCGGAAACTAACCGCCCCCGTGGGGCCAGCGAGGAACACCCATGAGTGACCGCAAGGACGAAAAACTGAATAACGGCGACCTGCGGGAGATCAAATCGCTGATCGGCGACGCGGACAGCGGCGGCTTTTCCCTGGACGACATCCTGGCCGAGTTCGGCGGGAACCCCTCCGCCCGGCCCGGCGGCATCCCCGTCCGGCCCAGCCGGGACAAACGGGATAATGTGGTCGCCTTCCCCGGCGGGACGAAGCGCCCGGAGCCGGAAGAAGAGCTGGAAGAGCCAGACGGACCGGACGATACCCCCGAGGACGAGCCGGAGACGGACAACCAGCCGGAGGAGGACGCCGACGAAGCGTCCGAAGATACCCACGAGGACGAGAACGAGCCGGAGGACGAACCGGGCGAGTCTGACCAGGACGACTCAGAAGACGAGGAATCTGACGAGGAGGAGCCGGACCAAAACGGCGGCGATGACCGCATCGTGGAGTTCCCCCAGCCGGAGAGCATCCTGTCCGCCTTTTTCAAGGGCCTGGGCCGCAAGGCCGACGACTACGCCGACCAGATGTATGCCGAGGACGAGAACACCGACTTAAACGAGGTCCGCCGCCTGGAAAAACTGATCCCCGGCACAGACCGGGAGGAGCACCGGGACTTTGATCTGCGCCGCCTGCGCAAGCCCCGTCCCCCGGAGCCGCCGCCCCCGGACACCGACCCCCACGACCTGGCCAAGACCTATGGCCGGGGCTTAAAAGCCCTGCGCCTGCGGGCGCTGGTGGTGGCCCTTCTGTTTCTGGCCGCCCTGGCCCAGCTCATCGTGCCCGCCGTGGGCCTGGTGTGGCTGCCCCCATTAGACAGCATGGCCATCCAGTGCTGGGGGGCGGCGGGCCTGATGGCGCTAGGGCTTCTGCTGGGGCTGGATGTGCTGGTCGTGGGACTGAGCCGGGCCTTCCACGGAAAGGTGGGCATGGACAGTCTGACTGCCCTGGCCTGCCTCACCACATTGGGAGACGGGGTCGTCCTGGCCCTCACCGGGGACGGGGCCGCCCGGCTGCCCTACACGGCGGTGGCCCTGGCGGGCCTGTGGTGCCAGCTCCACGGCAGCTATCATAAGAAATGCGCCCTGCGCCTGTCCTGCCGCACAGCGGCGGCCTCCTCCCACCCCTACCGGGTCACCCTGGACGAGGGGAAGTGGAATGGCCGGGACACCTATGCCAAGTGGTCCGGGGACTGCCGGGACTTTGGCAGCCGGGTCCAGATGGATGACGGGGCCCAGCTCATTTTCCGGCGCTACTGCCCCCTGCTGCTGCTGGGGGACATCCTGCTCTCCGTGCTGGCCACGGTGGGCCGGGGCCGGAGCCTGGAGCTTTTGTGGGGCATGTCCGCCCTGTTCTGCGCCACCGCCGCCTTTGGCGGGGCACTGGCCTATGGCCGCTCCTTCCACAAGATCGCCCGGCGGCTCATCCAGAGCGGCGGCGCCCTGGCCGGATGGCCCGGTGCGGCCTGCGCCCGGCGGGGTGACCGGGTGCTCATCACCGACGGGGACCTGTTCCCACCGGGGTATGTGGAGCTCAACGGCTATAAGGTCCTGGGGGACTTCCCCATGGAGCGGGTGGTGGCCTACACGGCTACCCTCATCCGGGACTCGGGCAGCGGCCTGACCAAGCTCTTCCACGACCATTTAAGAGCCCTGGGCGGCCTGATGCGCAACGCCGACCACCTCCACTGCTACGAGGGGGGCGGCCTGTCCGCCAACATCCGGGGCGACCAGGTGTTGGTGGGCTCGGCGGCCTTTATGAACCTGATGGAGGTCTCCCTCCCCGTGGGGCTGAACGTGAAAAACGCCGTGTTCTGCGCCATCGACGGGGAGCTGGCGGGCATCTTCGCCCTGAGCTACACCCTGCCCGACACGGTATTCCCCTCCATCGAGGAGCTGATGCGGGAGAAGGTCGGCCCCGTGCTGGCCACCCGGGACTTCAATCTGATCCCCGCCATGCTCAAGCAGCGCTTCAAGCTGGCGGCGGACAAGATGGACTTCCCCCCCGTGGAGCGGCGGCGGGAACTGTCTGACCCCGACCAGAGCCACAGCGACCAGCTGGTGGCCCTGCTGTGCCGGGAGGGCATCTATCCCCTGGCCGAGTCCGTCACCGGCGCACGCCGTCTGCGGTGGGCCACGGTGGTGGGGGCGGTGCTGTGCTGCGTGGGCTCCACCCTGGGCCTGCTCCTGGCCGCCTACCTGGTCTCCGCCCAGGCTTACGGCTCCCTGTCCCCACTGAACCTGCTCATTTTCCTCCTCACCTGGCTGGCCCCCGTGTGGTTCCTGTCCGGGTGGGTACACCGGTATTAAATTAGAATTTGAAATGAATTTTAGACAAGAGAGAGCGGCTGCGTGCAGCCGCTCTCTCTCGCTGTTATTTCGGCTCGACCCTAAAATTATTTCCCAAAAAGAATAAAATCTTGTTTTTGGGAAATAGATATAGTATGCTTATTCTGTGAGGTGAAACAGATGAAACTGATTGAGCGGAAAGAGTATCTTGATAAAATGGTTCGTGTGATCGGAACGCCGGATATCAAGGTGATCACAGGGGTACGTCGAAGCGGCAAGTCGAAGCTGTTAGAGGCCTTTAAGGACTATATCATGGCACAGATACCCGACGTAAACGTGATCCATATCAATTTTAATCTTCCTGATTTTGAAGATCTGATGGAGTATCGCCCACTTTACGATTATGTACAGGAACACTATGCGGCTGGGAGAAACAATTTCGTGCTCATTGACGAGGTACAGATGTGCCATGATTTTGAAAAAGCGATCAATGGTCTCCATGCATCGGAAAAGTATGATATCTATATCACCGGTTCTAATGCTTTTTTGCTCAGCAGCGACTTGGCCACACTGTTTACCGGAAGGACTTTTGAAATCAAAGTGTATCCCTTCTCGTTCACGGAATACATGGAATACTTTGGGAAAGAAGAGCCGTTTTTGGCATTTGATCAATATCTGATGGAGGGCGGCATGGCCGGTTCCTATCTATACCGGGATCAGGAGGCGCGGTATGACTATATTGCCAATGTCTTTCAGACGCTTATTATTCGGGATATACGGCAAAAGTATAAAATACGCAATACCGCACTTATGGATCGGATCGTAGATTTTCTGATGGATAACATCTCGAACCTCTCCTCCGCCCGCAGCATTACGGACGCGCTGAAAAATAATCGGGACAATATCAACCATAAAACAGTGGGGAAGTATATCGATTATCTCTGCAATGCGTTCGCTTTCTACCGTGTTCGTAGGTATGACATTCAGGGAAAAAAGTACCTTTCCACCAACGATAAATATTATCTCAGCGACCATACGTTCCGGTATGCAAAGTTGGGGACAAAAAACATGGACTATGGCCGTGTCATGGAGAACATCGTGGCAATTGAACTCCTGCGCCGGGGCTACGAGGTCTATGCTGGCGTCCTTTATAAGAAAGAAATCGACTTTGTTGCCATCAAACGCAGCGAGAAAATATATATCCAGGTGTCTGACAATATCAGCGATGAGAAAACATTTACGAGAGAGGTAACACCGCTCCTTAAGATCAACGATGCGTACCCCAAAATGATCGTCGCCAGAACACGCCACGATGATTACCAATATGAGGGGGTCAAGGTGACAGACATTTCGACTTGGCTGCTGCATAATTCAAACGCTAGTTCCCAAAATTGAAAAAACCTTGCTTTTGAGAAATAGATAATCGTGGGGACGGTTCTTCTGATCAGAACCGTCCCTGCGACTACCAGTAAACGGTAACAACACGACATTTCACGCTAAAAAACCTACATTTCATGTAAAGCTCTGTACTTCCAGGAAAATCGTGCTATAATTAGCCTATACCGTCAGAAAGGGGAGGAGCCGCGTGAAAAATAGCTTGACATGGCGGAACTGTGCCCATGTACTGACGGCAGAGCAGAGCAGAGCAGAGCAGAGCAGAGCAGAGCAGAGCAGAGCAGAGCAGA
>URNZ01000070.1 GCA_900549405.1 uncultured Eubacteriales bacterium
CCACAGGTCAGGAACGGCTGTGGGTGCGCAACGGCACAAGCGCGGCAAACCTCAATACACTGGCCCACATCTCCGCCCTGGCGGTTGCGTTGGCCGCCGTTCTGCACGGCTCTCACTCCTATCGTTCTGCCAAACAGCTTCGGTGTTCCGCCTGATCTGTCTTTTCCATAATTTACCCTTTCACCTATATACACAACTTTTGAACTCAAATCTCACACATTTTTTCAAATGTTTTTCTATCCCATAATATCACAATGTTCTACAATTTGGGCATGAAAAGATGCCTTCGGCTCTTTTCGGTATCCAGTACCGGTTAAGTGCGTGATTTAGTGAAATCACCGGAGTTCTACCCTATCCATACAAAAGGTAAAAGGGAGCGGAATTTTACAGGATTGACACAGGTCAAGAATGATGGTATAAGGATTTTAGTAATTGCTTTATTCTATGAGCGATTCAAAATCATAAAATACGGGAGGAAATCCATAATGGACAAAACGGTACATAAGCTGCTGAATCAGCAGATCAACAAGGAGTTCTACTCCGCATATCTCTATCTGGAGTTTTCTAATTATTTCAAATCCAAGGGACTTGACGGCTTCGCCAACTGGTACATGATTCAGGCGCAAGAGGAACGGGATCATGCTATGCTGTTCTATACCTATCTTCAAAATCAAAATCAGACTGTGACATTGGAATCTATTGATAAGCCAGATCCTTCGATTTCCTGCCACATGGATGTCCTGAAAGCCGGGCTGACGCACGAAGAATATGTGACCGGCCTCATCAATAATATTTACAGTGCCGCCTATGATGTGAAAGACTTTCGCACCATGCAGTTCCTTGACTGGTTTGTAAAGGAACAGGGCGAGGAAGAAACGAAAGCAAACGATCTTATTTCCAAGATGGAGCTATTCGGCACTGACCCCAAGAGTTTGTATATGCTCAATCAGGAGTTGGCTGCCAGAGTCTATACAGCGCCCTCTTTGGTTCTGTAAAAGGTTCATTATTTTAAGGTCACAAAGGAAAAAACGGCAAGTCTGCCGTCCTTTCCTTTGCGGCCTTATCTTATATAACCCGCATGATCTGCTCCCACAGCAGGATGTGCTTTTCGTCAATGGCTTTGTTGTCATGATAATGGCCGAACAGCCAGTAGTGGTAAAGCGTTTCCAAAACCGCTAACTGATTTCACGCACTTGAAATTACAAAAGCGCTGCGAGACAATGATTTGTGCCTACATCTTTTTTGGAGCGGGCAAGTTTGCTTCGCAAACTTATCCTGCGGGGGAATTAAAAAGCAGGGGAAACCCGGCTAAGGTTTCCCCTGCAAACATCCCTTTCCTTGCGGACAAAAGGAAATGTTGCATCTTTTTTGTCAACGCAAAGCATATCGGAGCAGACAGTATCGTTGTTTGCTCCGACTTTTTTTGCAAGGGCAGATATATTTTTCGCCAAGAGGTGAAGAAAGATGCAAAACCGAAGCAGAGGTTTTACCATGATGGAGCTTTTGACGGTGATCGCCATTCTTGCCGTGCTGGTCGCGATCATCATCCCGGTCTTTTCAGGCTATCTGGAGAAGAGCCGGGAGGCGGTGGACCTGGCCAACGTGCGCTCGGCCTATTCCGAAGTGGCTGTGGCGGTGAGCGTTGGGGACACGGAGCGCGCGGTGAAGGTGGTCTCCCTGAAGCAGAAGAAGGACGGCTGGCAGAGCGCAGACACCGTGACCATCGCCGGGATCACCCACACCAACGGCCAGGGGGACACCGAACACTGGAAGGGTGACCCCGTGGCCGGTGGGGAGTGCGAGGTGTCGTTCAGCCTGAAAGACGGCGCTGTGTTCAACTGGAGGGGCGGAAAAACGGGGCACCGGGTCGACCTGAAGGAGGACATGCACAAGGCCCTGACGGACAGCGGCGTATTGAACGATCTGGCGCCGGGCGTGAATTTTGAGATCGACTCCCGCTGCACCCGGTCCGACATGCTGCCCAAGGTCCAGGCCGGGATCGGAGAGAACAGCCTGATGAAGCAGGGGACCTGGGCCTATCTGGGCAGTTCCACCGATGCGGCTAACCGCTATCTGTTCTGGACATCCGTGAACACCGATGCGGTTGGGGCCGGACAGAATATCCCGGTGATCATCCAGACCGGGGACGGAAGATACTATGTCTCAGAGACGACCACTGCGGTGCGGACCAACAAGGCGGGAAATTACGTTGCGATCGCAGAACACATGGGCCTCTATGGCTATAAAAAATATTGCTCCTCCGCCAACCAGTACAAGACGCTTCAGGATGCCTATCGCGCATATACAAAGCTGGTGACAGAGGGGGATTATCAGCAGTATAAAGATACCCTGCCGCAATGACATGGCGTTGCAGACCCGGGCCGGCTATGTTATAATGGACCGGCAAGAAGTGACCGGCAGGCGTATTCTGGAAATCAGATCATACTTCGTCGCTGTAAGTAGAAAGGCTGCTTGCAGCGGCGATTTTTTTCAGGATGGATCGGAAAGCAGAGAAAGGAGCGGAATGCTATGGACGAGGAGCGCGTGCCCCGGGACGGGGCGGAGCAGGACGGGATGATGGTGTACATCGACCCCAACGTGATCCACAGCATGGCCGCCGCAGCGGCCAGAAAGCAGGCGGGCCTGCGGGAGCTCCAGAGCGCGGCGGAGAGCGGCGACCTGGAGGCGGAGTACCGCCTGGGCATGAGCTATTACGAGGGCAGCGGCGGGGCGGAGCAGAACGACCAGCAGGCCTTTTACTGGCTGGACCAGGCCGCCGAGGGGGGCCACATCGCCGCCCAGTATGGGGCCGGTCTGTGCTGGGCCGCAGGCGTGGGCACCCGCCAGGACTTTGACAAGGCCGCCGAGCTGTATCTGGCGGCGGCGGAGCAGGAGTATGTCCCCGCCATGTGCGAGCTGGGGCTGTGCTATGAGATGGGCCGGGGCGTGCCCCGGGACAAGGACAAGGCCCTGGAACTCTATCGCACGGCGGCGGAACAGGGGTTTGCCCCCGCCCAGTGCCGGCTGGGCTTTTTCTATTACCACGGCATCGCCGTGGCGGAGAACAATGAGGAGGCCGCCCGCCTGTTTGCTCTGGCGGCGGAGCAGGGCTATCCCCGGGCCCAGGCCCTGCTGGGGGAGTGCTATGAGAACGGCCACGGGGTGGAGGCCGACCCGGTAAAGGCCTTCAAGCTCTTTGAGGAGGCCCACCGCCAGGGGTATGACGAGGCGACCTGCTCCCTGGGGGAGTGCTATGACCAGGGCATCGGCGTGGAGGCCGATCCTGCCAAGGCCGCTCAGCTCTATCGCCAGGCGGCGGAGCAGAGCAGCGCCCGGGGGCTGTATCTCTATGGCATCTGCTGCGAGATGGGCCGGGGGACGGACCAGGACAGCCAGAAGGCGGCGGAGTGCTATCGCCGGGCCTATGTCCAGGGTTTTGTTCCCGCCTCCTGTGCCTTAGGGCTGTGCTATGAGATGGGCGTGGGCGTGGAGCAGGACAAGGCCCACGCAGTGGAGCTCTATCAGGTGGGGGCGGACGTGGGTTATCCCCCCGCCGCCTGCAACCTGGGTTTTTGCTATTACATGGGCATCGGCGTGGATGAGGACAACAAAAAAGCCGCCCATTGGTTTGCCCAGGCGGCCCAAAAGGGCTATCCCCGGGCGCTGAACCTGCTGGGGGAGTGCTATGACCGGGGCTTTGGCGTGGAGCAGGATCTGGTGCGTGCCGTGGGCCTGTTCCAGGCAGCCAGCCAGCGGGGCGAGGTGGCCGGGACCTGCTCCCTCGGTCTGTGCTACGAGCTGGGCCGGGGGGTAGACCGGGACATGGACAAGGCCCTGGAGCTCTACCGCCAGGCGGCGGAGCAGGGGGACGCTCGGGCCCTGTGCAACCTGGGCTACTGCTATTACCAGGGCATCGGCGTGGAGGAGAGCAACGAGACCGCCGTGGAGTGGTTTCAGAAGGCCGTGGCCGCGGGCAGCCACCGGGCGGAGTTCCTGCTGGGGCAGTGCTATGACCAGGGCTATGGCGTGGAGCCCGACCTGAAGCGGGCGGCGGGGCTGTATGAGGCCGCCCACCGGGGGAACTATCCCCCCGCCACCTGTATGCTGGGCCTGTGCTATGAGCTGGGCCGGGGCGTGGACGAGGACAAGGCCCGGGCCGTGGCGCTCTATCGCCAGGCGGCGGAGCAGGGGGACGCCCGGTCCCAGTGCAACCTGGGCTATTGCTATTACCGGGGCATCGGCGTGGACGAGGACAACGACAAGGCGGCGGAGTGGTTTGCCAAGTCCGCCCACCAGGGCCACCCCAGGGCCATAAGCCTGCTGGGGGAGTGCTATGACCTGGGCTACGGCGTGAAAAAGGACGAGAAAAAGGCGGCGGAGCTCTATCGGTCCGCCCACGAGCTGGGCTATGCCCCCGCCACCTGCTCCCTGGCCCTGTGCTATGAGATGGGCGCCGGGGTGGAGCAGGACAAGGTCCAGGCCGCCAAGCTCTATCGCCAGGCGGCGGAGCAGGGGGACGCCCGGGCCCAGTGCTGCCTGGGGTACTTCTATTACCGCGGCGTGGCCGTGAAGCAGGACCGGGTGCTGGCGGCGGAGTGGTTCGGCAAGTCCGCCCGCCAGGGCTATCCCCGGGGACAGTATTGGCTGGGGGAGTGCCTGGAGCACGGCTATGGCCTGCCCCGGGACCGGAAGGCCGCCATAGAGTGCTATCACCAGGCGGCGGAGGGGGGCAGCCAGGAGGCCGTCCAGGCCCTGGAGCGTCTGGAGAAAAAGCGCAGCCGCAACCCCCTGAAGAACCTATTCCGCCGGGGACAGGATGACTGATCCCGATACATAGAAAAACTCCCTGACGGCCCGTAGAAAGCCTGTCAGGGAGTTTTTTGTGTGGGGGAAGGGGAGAGGGGCGCGTCAGCCGTTCTGCTTTTCCAGCTTCTCGATGGCGGCCTTGGCGGCCATCTGCTCGGCCTCTTTCTTGCTGCGGCCGCTGCCAGCGCCCACGGGGGTGCCGTTCAGGTCCACCTCCATGAAGAAGCGCTTGTCGTGGTCGGGGCCCTCCTCGCCCACCAGGCGATAGTGCAGCACCTGGCCGCTCTGCCGCTGGACCAGCTCCTGAAGGGCGGTCTTGTGGTCCCGGGGCTTGGTCAGCCCGGCCACCTCACGGCTGAGGATATATTTCTGGATGATCTTCCGGGCGGAGCCGATGCCCCCGTCCAGATAGACAGCGGCCAGCACGGCCTCCACCGCGTCGGCCCGGATGGAGGGGCGCTGGCGTCCGCCGCCGGCCTCCTCGCCCCGGCCCAGGTGGAGATACTCCCCCAGGCCCAGCTCCTCGGCCACCACCACCAGGCTCTCCTCGCAGACCAGGGCGGCCCGGGTGCGGGTCAGGTCCCCCTCGGGTAGGTCGGGGTGGTTGCGGTACAGGTGGTCGGCCACCACCATGCCCAGAATGGAGTCGCCTAAAAATTCCAGCCGCTCGTTGCTTTGCAGCCGCCCTCTGCTCTCGTTGGCACAGGAGCTGTGGGTCAGCGCGTTTTCCAGCAGGGATCTATCCTGAAAGGTATACCCCAGCTTTTTTTCCAAGGTTTCCATGCGCAGCTCTCCTTAGACATGGCAAAACTCCGCCCGGGGCGGAGCTTCGCGTGTGTTTGACGTGTGTTATGTATGCTCAGTCCACTTTGCCCTGCAAAAAGCGGACCAGGTCGCCCACGGTGCTGATGGAGGAGGTCTCCTCCTCGGTGAGCTCGTCAATGCCGAACTCCTCTTCCAGGGCCATGGACAGGTCCACGATGTCCACCGAGTCGGCGTTCAGGTCATCGGCAAAGGAGGTCTCCATGGTGATGGAATCCTCGTCCACATTAAACTGCTCGGCAATGAGCGATTTCAGTTTTTCAAAGATCATACTCGCTGCTCCTTCGTATGTGCGGTGCACGTTTTCTTTCAATACTATATGCAGAATCCGCGGGACTGTCAATAGGGTTTCGGGATTTTTGTCGCCGGTGTTTCGCGTAATCGGGGGAGCCATCCTCGTGATTCCTGATTTTGGGGAGAAACATTATGCTTGAAAGTATAATGTTTTTGTGTATAATAAAATCAAGAGGAGGGATAGCAATGAAGCGATTTGTTGACCGCATCGAAGAACTCTCAGCGCTCGATGAGGAATATCGCCGCCCGGAGGCCTCGCTGGTAGTGGTCTATGGTCGTCGGCGCGTCGGGAAAACTGAACTGCTCTCTGAGTTTATCAAAGGCAAACGGGCGCTCTATTTTCTTGCTACCGAAGAAAGTATTGTAGAAAACCGCAATTCTTTCCGGCTGGCTGTGGCCGAATTTACGCAGCAGGGGCTTTTGCGTTCTGGAAATCAGTTTTCCTGGGACGTTCTGTTTGAGCAGACGGCCCAGGCCGGAACGGACGATGAGAAGGTCATCATCGTCTTGGATGAATTCCAGTATCTCGGGAAAGCAGAGAAAGCGTTCCCCTCCATTTTGCAGCGGACATGGGATACCCAGCTCAGAAATAAAAGGGTGATGCTGATCCTCTGCGGTTCTCTGATCTCTATGATGGAGGAGCAGGCCCTGTCCTATAGCAGCCCACTATACGGGCGGCGCACGGCCCAATTTAAGTTGCAGCAGATCCCGTTCTCCTATTATCATGAGTTTTTTGCGGATGCCGCGCCTATGGATGGCCGCCGGTTGATCGAATACTACTCTGTCACGGGCGGCGTTCCCAAGTATGTGGAGCTATTCCGCCCGCACAGTACGGTGTATGACGCCATTGACAGAAACATCCTGCGGCGGGACAGTTATCTCTATGAGGAACCGCGCTTTTTGCTCCAGAACGAAGTTCAGGAGGTGGGCACTTACTTTTCCATCATCAAAGCCATTGCCGCAGGAAATCGGAAACTGGGCCAGATCGGCGGTGTTCTGGAAACAAAGGTCACCAATCTGACCCGTCCGCTGAAAACACTGGTGGACCTGGATATTCTGGAGCGGGAAGTCCCCGTCACCGAGGAAAAACCGGAGACCTGTAAGCAGGGGCAATATAAGATCAAAGATAACTTTCTGGCCTTTTGGTTCCAGTTCGTGTTTCCCTATCAAAGTTTTATTGAGGGCGGACATCCAGAGATCGTCTCCAGCCGAATTCGGGCGAATCTGATCAAAAACCACACGGCTTATGTCTATGAAGACATTTGTCGCCAGTCTGTTTGGGACCGCATTGGACGAGGCGAATTTCCAGCGCTCTATAACCGGGTGGGTCGTTGGTGGGGCAATCGGGACGTGGAGATCGATATCGTTGCACTGGATACCGTGAGCCGAAACGATATTTTGTTCGGTGAGTGCAAGCTTTACGAGTCCGCCCCTGTGGGAGCCGATGTGCTGACCAGTCTCCAGGCAAAGGCGAAAAGCGTATCCTGGGGAAATACAGACCGCCGGGAGACCTTTGTGATCTTCTCGGAGACCGGATTTTCAGATGCGCTGGTAGAACTGGCCCAACAGCAGGGAAACGTGAAGCTGCTGTCCTGCTTGTCAGCAGAAGAATGAAACTTTTTTACAAGCAAAACCGGCCCGCCCCGAAACTGGGGCGGGCCGGTCACGTTCTCTGAGAGAACTTACTTCATAGAGGTGGTCAGAACCTTCTTCAGGTGGGCGAAGCGGGGGAGGGCGCTCTCCTTCACAGCCTCGGTCTCGCCCTGGATGAGGGGCAGGACATAGTCGATGAAGGGCTGCTCCACGCCGTTGCCCTCCTTGTTGATCCACTCGCGGGGCACCTTCTTCTCGAAGTTGGCCACGATGTCCAGGGGCTCCAGGGCGATCTCGCAGTGATACTCGCCGTTGTCCCGGGTGCAGTGGAAGGCCACCATCTTGTCGGTGGTGCCGCTGACAGCGGCCTCGACAGCGGCGGAACCGGCCAACCAGGCCTCGTCCACGTCGGTCTTAGAGGCCAGGTGAGAGCCGCAGCGCTGGAGCAGGGACAGCTCGATGCCCCGGACCTTGGCGCCGGTGGCCTGCTTCACGGTGTCGGCCAGCATCACGGCCAGGCCGCCCAGCTGGGCGTGGCCGAAGCCGTCGGTGGCGGAGGTCTTGGCCTCGGACACGAAAGTGCCGTCGGCATAGTGGATGCCCTCGGACACGGCCACCATGCACTTGCCGGTCTTCTCGTACACGGCCTTCACGTCAGCCAGGAACTTGTCCATGTCAAAGTCGGTCTCGGGCAGATAGACCAGGTCGGGGCCGCAGCCGGTGAGAGAGGCCAGGGCGGCGGAACCGGCCAGCCAGCCGGCGTGACGGCCCATGATCTCGATAATGGTCACCATGCCGGTGTCATACACGTGGGCGTCCTGCCACACCTCGGCGCAGGAAGTGGCGATGTATTTGGCGGCAGAGGCGAAGCCGGGGCAGTGGTCGGTGCCGTTCAGGTCGTTGTCGATGGTCTTGGGCACGCCCATGATGCGGCACTCATAGCCCACCTTCTGCATGTACTTGGAGATCTTGTTGCAGGTGTCCATGGAGTCGTTGCCGCCGTTATAGAAGAAGTAGCGCACGTTGTACTTCTTGAAGATCTCCAGGATGCGCTTATAATCGGTGTCGTCCTGGTCGGGGTCGGCCAGCTTATAGCGGCAGGAACCCAGGGCAGAGGAGGGGGTGAACTTCATCAGGTCCAGCTCGGCGGGGTCCTCCTGACCCATGTCATACAGCTTGTCCTCCAAAACGCCCTTGATGCCGTGGGCCGCGCCCAGCACCCGAGTGATGCAGTCGGCCTTCAAAGCGGTCTGGATCACACCCTGAGCGCTGGCGTTAATCACGGCGGTGGGGCCGCCAGACTGGCCAATGATACAAGCTCCAGTCAATTTCTCCATGTTTGCGTCCTCCTTAAACGATATAGATAATTCAAAAATAGATTTAACTCGGAAATTCTCCTTTATTAAGATAGCACAAACCCTTGTAATTAGCAATCGTTAATGGTACAATATGAGTCGTAAAAACTTTGAAGGAGATGGTAATAATGCCATTGGTCACTACTACCGAAATGTTCAAGAAGGCTTATGACGGCGGTTACGCCATCGGCGCTTTCAACGTCAACAACATGGAGATCGTCCAGGGCATCACCGAGGCCGCCAAGGAAGAGAAGGCGCCCCTGATTCTTCAGGTCTCCAAGGGCGCCCGCGCCTATGCCAACCACACCTATCTGGTCAAGCTGGTAGAGGCCGCTGTCATCGAGTGCCCCGAGATCCCCATCGCCCTGCACCTGGACCACGGTCCTGACTTTGAGACCTGCAAGTCCTGCATCGACGGCGGCTTTACCTCCGTCATGATCGACGCCAGCTCCAAGCCCTTTGCCGAGAACATCGAGATCACCAAGAAGGTCGTGGAGTATGCCCAC
>URNZ01000071.1 GCA_900549405.1 uncultured Eubacteriales bacterium
AGGGCGTTCCCTCGGTAGCAGGGGAATAGCCGCAAGCCTCGTCATGTTCGTGTTTGCAGTCTAATTCTTTTTTGATACAGCCGGTGTCCTCGCTGCACTCGTGGGTGCAGTTTACCGGCTCCTGATTTTCCGCATCGGACGGGCTGGCTGTGTTATCCGACACGCTTTCTGCCGGGTAGCAGTCCGCCGTATGCTTGTGGACGCAGCTTGTCACAAGGGTATAGCAGTCCTCGGTGTGTTCGTGATTGCAGGGTGTCCCCTCGATGCCCTCGGTATAGCCGCAGTCGGCGTTGTGTTCTGTGTGGTGTTCGCATAAGCCGCCTACATTTTGATCTGAACTTTCCACCGCCAGTACATTTACCGGCAAAGTGGAGCATACCATCGCGCCCACCATCAGCAGAGCGGCAATCCGTTTTTTTATTCTCATTTTAATCCTCCTGTTCTATGTTGATAATTGATAAAAACCGCAAAAGGAAGCGGTTATCCATCCGGCTGCCATGGATAACTGCTTCCTCTGTGATAGCGATATGCGGATAGCACAAAAACAGGCAGATTTACCTCTGTCTGTCTGTCTGTCTGTCTGTCTGTCTGTCTGTCGTAAGTATATTGTTCAACGGCATAGTTTGTCAACCCCCTTTTTCCGCAAAAAAGCGCATAATTTCCCCTTCCCCTGTATTTTACGATACGGCGTTTTGCGTGTCAATAGGTTTGGAGCGAATGAAGTGTTTTCTCTTGCGCTGCCCCCGGTACAGCTTGTCCGTCAATGTAAAGATACCGTTGTTTTCTTTCATTGCTCATGGTGTTCCTCCGTTTTTCGTGTAGAGTCCACGCATAGCGCGTGGACTCTATGCAGCTTGGCAAAAAAGCGGCGAAGCCACTTTTTCGACAAGCTGAGGTTCCCGCCGATTTCTCGGTGGGAGCCTTTTTGCTGCTGGGGTCTGCTGGGAAAGTGGATCGCTTACTTCATGTAGCGATACAGGAAGGTTGCGATCTGGCCGCGGGTGCAGGCCAGGTCGCTGCCGAACTGGTCGGCGGACACGCCCTGGGTCACGCCCTGCTCTGCCGCCCAGCGGACGGCGGGGGCGAAGTAGTCGCTGTCCTTCACGTCGGAGAACTGGATGTTCCCGCTGGCACTGCCGCCAGCGCTGGTGTTGGCGCTGCCGCCGGAAGTGTTGCTGCCGCTGGAAGAACCGCCGCTGCCGCTCCCACCGCTGCTGCTCCCGCCGGAGCTGCTGCCGCCGCCGGAGGAAGACCCGCCGGAATTGTTGTTGTTGCCGCTGTTCCCGTTATCGCCGGTGTTGCCGTTGTCGCCGCTATTGCCGCTGTCCTGGGTGACGAACAGGTCCAGGGGCGGGGTGGCGTCGATGCCGGGCTTCCAGTACAGGTCCTCCAGGGGGTCGTCGGCCACGGTCTCCTTCTGGCTGCCGTCGGCGATGTGGCGCTTGGCGCTGGTGATGGTCACGTCGCCGCTGACGGCCTTGCCGGGCTGGGCATTCCACGCCTGAGAGGCGGTGGCGCCCTGGAGATAGACCTCGCCGCTGGAACTGTTGGCCTTGATCTCGGCGGTATAGCTGCTTCCCTTTTTGCTTACTTCCACCGTCAGGTCATTGTAGCCGTCGGCAGAAATCACAATAGTGGCAGGAAACGAACTATTATAAGTTATTTTCAAGGCCTGATAGCTGCCAAAAGCCCCTGTTGCATTGCCGATACACCACTTTGTTCCGCTTTCAAAATAGCCAAACGAATCAACACGGGTATACACCACATCGTTGACAGTGACCTGATTGATTTTTCCCATCCAATCGCTGGTGTTGCCACCAAAGCCCAAGTCTAAAATACCGTCGAACGAACTGTATGCACAGTTCTCTACTGTGGTCGGCAGTGTCTGGTCTGCCGCCAGGGCTGGGCTGATGGCGGCCATGGACAGGCACAGGGCCGCTGCCAGCAGGAGCGACGTGGCTTTTCGGAACAGTTTTCTCATAGATTTCCTCCTTTGGTCCTCTTAAGCGGCCTGGGCCGCCGGGCGTTCGGGCCCCTCTCCGGTGGGTCCGTCTGGCGGGAGCCGATCCCGACAGAAAACAGGTTGCAATTTTCCGCCTCCCCATGCTATACTGTTGGGCGGCCCGCTTTCGGGCCACGCCGCTGGGGCGCGGCTGTTTTTTTGACGCAGCAGTTAGCAGTGCCTAACTTCTCTTCAAAAAACAGGCAAGTTAGCAACGGTTATAGGGTTAGTTATCGCTAACTTGCGTGTGCTATGTTACCAAAAAGCAATTTTCTTGTCAACGCCTCCGGGCCATCTTTCCGCAAAAAATGTTCTGTAAATTCTTTGATGTTGCAAATTTACACCAGTTCTGTCATTCCGAGAAGCGCAGCGACGTGGGAATCCGTTTTCCCAAAGACGCAGATACGGATTGCCGCGTCGGCCCGCTGGGCCTCCTCGCAATGACAGTGACAAACTTTCCAAAAGGAGCATTTCCATGAAAAAATGTCTCATTTTCTGTCTGCTGGCTCTGTCCCTGCTGCCCGGCTGCGCCGCCGCGCCAAAGGCGCAGACGGCCTCGTTTTTGGCCATGGACACCGCCATGGACCTGACCATCTATGGGGACGCCGACCTGCCCGGCCAGGTGCAGGGGCTGATCGATGACTTGGAGGGCCAGCTGTCCGTCACCGACCCGGACAGCCAGATCTACGCCGTGAACGCCCGGGGCTCCGGCACCCTGACGGGCCGGGCGGACACGCTGATGGGCCAGGCCCTGGACCTGTGCCGCCGCACCGGCGGGGCCCTGGACCTGTCCATCTATCCCGTGGTCCGGGCCTGGGGCTTTACCACCGGGGACTATCAGGTGCCCAGTGACGATGACCTGGCGACCCTCACGGCTCTGGTGGACTACACCCGCATCGACTATGACCCGGCCAGCGGCGCTGTCTCTCTGCCCGAGGGGATGGAGATCGACCTGGGCAGCGTGGCCAAGGGCTATGCCGGGCGGGAGGCCGCCCAGCTGCTGCGCCAGGCGGGGGTCTCCTCCGCCCTGCTGAATCTGGGGGGCAACATCCAGACAGTGGGCAGCCGCCCCGACGGGGACCCCTGGCAGATCGGCGTGAAGGACCCGTCCACCGGCCAGCCCATGATGGTCCTGTCCATCCGGGACCAGGCGGTGGTCACCTCCGGGGGCTATGAGCGCTATTTCCAGCAGGACGGGCGGACCTATTGGCACATCATGGACCCGGCCACCGGACGCCCGGCTGAGAGCGGCCTGCGCTCGGTCACCATCGTGGGGGACGACGGCCTGGTGTGCGACGGGCTGTCCACCGCCCTGTTCGTCATGGGCCTGGAGCGGGCCGCTCAGTTCTGGGCGGGCAGCGACGATTTCGAGGCCATCTTCGTCACCGACGACGGCTCCGTCTACCTCACCCAGGGGCTGACGGACCGGTTTGCCCTCACCCAGGACCACGCCGACACGCCGGTGCAGGTCATCCAGAGATAACACGACCCCCGCCGATCTGAAAGACCGGCGGGGGTCGTTTATGCATAGAGCGATATTCAGCCCTGCTTTTTGGGCAGCACCTTGTCCGCCAGCAGGCACAGGATCACGGTGAGCACCATGTCGGGCAGGGTATAGCCCACGGGGGTGTCCACCCCCATCAGCCAGCGATAGGCGGCAAAGCCGATGAGCCAGATGACCAGGTTCCGCCCATCGGCCAGGACATCGAACCGGTCCCGGCCCAGGATAAAGTGGTCGGCGATCTGCACGGCGATCATGGGGGCAAACACCGAGCCGATGAGATACAAGAACCCGGTGATGTCGTCCATGGGGAACAGGATGGCCCCCGCCACGCCCACGATGGTCACAACGATGGCCGTCTTCTTCCCGTCCAGCTTGTGGGACAGGGACTCGGCGGAGATACCGGCGGACCAGGCGTCCAAAAACGTGGTGGTCACGGTGGAGAAGACCAGGATGACCAGGGCGGCCACGCCCAGGCCCGCCTTCACCATGATGACGGCGATGTCATATTCCCCGGTGAACATGGCGGCCCCCATGCCGATGACATACATCCAGCAGGACACCAGACCATAGACGATGACGCTGACCCAGGTGGCCTGGGCGGGCTTTTGGGCCTGGCTGGTGTAGTCGCTGATGAGGGGCAGCCAGCTCAGGGGCATGGCCACCGCCAGCTCCACCGCCGCGCCGAAGGACATGGCCTCCCCGGCGGCGGTGACGGCGTTGTCGGAGAAGAAGATGACCTTACACAACACCAAGGTCAGCAAAAACAGGGCCGCCATGGTCAGCTTGTTGATCCAGCCCAGGTCGGTGACGCCCACGGCGATCCACAGGACGATGAGGACCCCGATGACCAGGCACCACACCCAGTGGCCCACCGCGAAGATGCCGCCGATGGCCAGGGCCCCGTCATAGATCATGATGGCCGTCCAGCCCACCAATTGCAGCACGTTCAGCAGGGCAAACAGCAGGCCGCCCCGCTGGCCAAAGCTCATTTTCACCGTCTCCATGGCGGTGCGGCCCGTGCGTCCGCCGATCAGGCCCGCCAGCAGCATCATGGCGCAGCCAATGATGTGGCCCAGGAGGATGGCCGCCAGACCCTGGCTCAGGCCAAGGGAGGCGAAAGAAGTGCCCGTCAAGATCTCGGCCAGGGAGACGCCCGCGCCGAACCAGATCAGGCCGTTTTGCAGGGTAGAGGTCTTTTTCATCGGACAAACTCCCCCTTCAGATCAAACATGTGGTCCATGGGGCCGGAGCCTTTTCCCAGATCCAGCATGGCGGCCAGGGCGCCTGAGATGTAATCTTTCGCCCGCTGGACGGACCGGTCCAGATCATAGCCCTTGGCCAGGTTCGCGGCGATGGCGCTGGACAGGGTGCAGCCGGTGCCGTGGGTGTTGCTGTTCTGGATGCGGCGGCCCCGGAACCAGACACCGGCACCATTCCGCCACAGCAGGTCGTCGGCGTCGCTGATCTGGTGGCCGCCCTTGCACAGCACGGCGCAGCCGTATTGCTCGCTGATGGCCCGGGCGGCCCGCTCCATCCCGGCGGGGTCAGAGATGGTCATGCCGGACAGGACCTCCGCCTCGGGGATGTTGGGGGTGAGCAGAGTGGCCAGGGGGAGGAGCTTCTCCTTCAGGGCGTCCACCGCCTCCTCCGAGATGAGCCGGGCCCCGCTGGTGGCCACCATCACCGGGTCCACCACGATGTTCCGGGCCTTATACTGGCGCAGCTTGTCCGCGATGACGGCGATGAGGGCGGTGGAGGACACCATGCCCGTCTTCACCGCGTCGGGGAAGATGTCCGTGAAGACACAGTCCAGCTGGTTGGCCAGAAATTCGGGGGTGGATTCGAGAATGCCATAGACGCCGGTGGTGTTCTGGGCGGTGAGAGCCGTGATGGCGCTGGTGGCGTAAACGCCGTTGGCCGTCATGGTCTTGATATCCGCTTGAATTCCGGCGCCTCCGCTGGAGTCGCTTCCAGCGATCGTCAATGCTGTTTTCATGTGAGGTTTCTCCTTTCTTGCTTAAAAACACATTGAAGTTTTATTACGCGGCGGCAGGTGGTGCCCCCAAGCCGTCGCGAAGTCAAAAAAATGGCTCCGCCATTTTTTTGAGTGGGGTTAAGCACCCTGTGCGCGCACTCGCTGCGCTCGCACACTTACAGGGCGAGAAGTGTTTTTCGCCACGTACACGCCGCGGCGAAAAACGGATCTTATTTTATTTCACGCCTGCGGGCGTGAAACTCCTTGCAGGAGGGCTTTTGGCCGCCCGGGGCGGCCTGTCATTGCGAGGAACGAAGTGACGTGGCAATCCGTCTCCCCGCGCAACTCATCACTCCTACTTCCTAACTCCTAACTTCCTCCGCCAGCTTGCGCATATGCTGCGCGGCGGCTTGAATGTCGGGCTGGCCGAAGAGGGCGGAGACCACGGCAGCTCCGGCGATGCCGGTGCCCTTGAGCTGGAGGATATTGCCCTCGCTGATGCCGCCGATGGCCACCACGGGGATCTTTACAGCGGCGCAGATGTCCCGCAGGGTATCATAAGACAGGGTGGACACGTTGCTCTTAGTCCCCGTGTGGAACACGGCCCCGGCCCCCAGATAGTCCGCCCCGGCAGCCTGGGCCCGCAGGGCCTCCTCCGGGGAATGGGCGGACACGCCCAGAATTTTGCCTGGCCCCAGCTTCTGTCGGACCAGCCCGGCCTCCATGTCCTCCTGGCCCACGTGGACCCCGTCGGCCCCGATGTCCAGGGCCAGGTCCACGTTGTCGTTGATAAGGAAGGGGACCCCATACCGGCGGCACAGGGCCTGGATCTCCAGGGCCTCCCGGCGGAAATGGGGCAGGTCCAGCTGCTTCTCCCGCAGCTGGACCATGGTTGCCCCGCCCAGCAGGGCCTGCTCCACCTGCTGGGCCAGGGTCTGGCCCTTCAGCCAGGCCCGGTCCGTCACAGCGTAGAGCAATAAAGAATCTCTATCGAAGTTCATAGCGCGCTCCTTTGCTTAGCGTCTCGCCGTCCAGGTGACAGACGGCGTCGATGATGCGATTGCGATAGGTGGCGTTCCCGTCATAGGGGGCCATGTGCCCCCAGGCGATCTCCCCCGCCAGGCCCATGGCGCACACGGCGGCGGCCAGGGCGCTGACAGTCCGGTCCGGGTCGGCGGCCAGAAAGGCGGCGCACAGGGCGGACAGCTGACAGCCCGTCCCCGTCACCCGGCTCATCTCCGCCCGGCCATTGCGGATGACGAAGCAGGACTCTCCGTCGCTCACCAGGTCCGTCTCCCCGGTGACGGCCACCAGACAGCCCAGCTGCCGGGCGGCTTTTTTGACGAAGGCGATCTGGTGGGACAGGCCGCTCTCCCCCTGCCGGTCCTGGCCGTCTGCGTCCACCCCCCGGTGGGTGTGGGCCCCGGACAGTATGGCCCGCAGCTCTGACGCGTTGCACCGCAGGGCTGTTACGGGCAGGCGCTGGAGCAGCATCCGGGCGGTGTCGGTGCGCATGGGGCTGGCCCCCGCGCCCACCGGGTCCAGCAGGATGGGGCGGCCCAGCCGGGCAGCCGTCTCCCCCGAGGCGACCATGGCGGGCACCCGGCGGCGGCTGAGGGTGCCCAGATTCAGCACCAGGCCAGCGGACAGGGCGGTGATATAGGCGCTCTCCTCCGGGTCGTCGGCCATGATGGGGCTGGCCCCGCAGGCCAGCAGGACATTGGCCACGTCGTTGGCCGTGACATAGTTGGAAATGGCGTGGATCACCGGGGCCTGCTGCCGGACCCGGGACAGATAGTCGCTCAAATTCAAGTGTGTTCCCTCCAAAAGAAAAAACCGCGGCGCGTCTGACAGAAAAGACGGCCTGCGGCACAGGTAAACGCATCTCTCCCTACGTTGGCATTACCCAAATCAGGTCACAGGTCGAAGCGCACAGCTTCCTCTCAGCCCGTTTGCGAGCTCCCTTGTTTTCTCACGGACGCTATTATAATCCCAACAAAAGAAGATTGCAAGTTTTTCTCCCGTGGGGTATGCTTAAAACAGAGATCAAAATTTAAAGGAGGCTGACCCCTATGACCGACCAGGAACTGGTGGACCGGGCCATCAAAATGCAGGAATTTTCCTATGTGCCATACTCCCGCTTCCCCGTGGGCGCCGCCCTGCTGTGCGACGACGGCACGGTGTTCACCGGCTGCAACGTGGAAAACGCCGCCTTTGGCTCCACCATATGCGCCGAGCGCACGGCGCTGCTGAAGGCGGTGAGCGAGGGACGGCGCACCGGCTGGATGACTCTTGCCATCGCCGGGCGGGGCAGCGACTTCTGCTGGCCCTGCGGGGCCTGCCGTCAGATGCTGTATGAGTTTGCCCCGGGGCTGCGGGTGCTGGCCGCCCGGGGGGACGGGGCGTTCGAGACGGCCACTCTGGACCAGCTCATGCCCCACGGCTTCGGCCCCCTGTCTCTGAAGTAAAAATCACGCATAGCCTTCCGCCTTTCTGGACAAGCTATCCCCAATGGCTCTTGAAAAGGAGGGATCGAGCGTGGTAATGGACAAGATCGCCCTGACGCTGCTGGTCATCGGCGGCATCAACTGGGGCTGTGTGGGGCTGTTTCAGTTTGACCTGGTGGCCTTCGCCTGCGGCGGCTCCGCCAGTCTCATCAGCCGGATCGTCTATACCCTGGTGGGCCTGTCCGCCGTGTGGTGCGTCTCCCTGCTGTTTCGCCTGGGGGACGGCAAATAAATTTTTCTTATCCAGCCAAAGGCCGGGCGCAGCTGCGTCCGGCAATTTTTTTGCACATTTTTTCCCGTTTGGTGGACGAAACCGTGCAACTCCCCGCCCCGTGGCGGCCAGGGGTAGAAGAAAAGTTTGGACGGAGGGATACATAGAATGGAGCTGTGGACCATGGTCCTCACCGGCGGGGTGGGGGCGGCGGCCATCAAGCTGCTGGATCACGTGATCCAGTGGGGGCTGAAGCGCTGGGAGGGGCGTCGGGCGGGCGCGGCCCGGGTGGAGACGGAGCAGGAGAAAAAGATCAACGGCCTTCAGGCCGGACTGCGGGTAGTCCTGTTGGACCGCATCCAATACCTGGGCCAGTGCTATCTGGCCGACGGGGAAATTTCCTTTGACGACAGGCGGCGGCTGCACCGGATGCACGACGCCTATCACACCGGCTTAAACGGCAACGGCGACCTGGATGTCATCATGGCCCAGGTGGACCGCCTGCCGCTGAAGCATTAACGTGTTCCATGCACGAGGAAGGGAGGTGTTTTTTATGGAGATCGGCATTGCCAGCGTGGCGGCCATCACCGTCGTCTGCTATCTGGTGGGGCTCATCGTCAAGGCGTCCTGTGTGAATGACCGGTATATCCCCATCGCCTGCGGCCTGTTCGGCGGGCTGCTGGGGGTGGCCGGGCTGTATCTGGGGCTGCCCGACTTCCCCGCCCACGACCCGCTCACCGCTCTGGCGGTGGGTATCGTCTCCGGCCTTGCCGCCACCGGCATCAACCAGGCGGCAAAGCAGCTGGGGAAGTGATCCTGTCACGGAGAAACAGGAGCATTCATTTACGACAGACGGCATCCGGGTTCGGGGCCGTCTGTTTTTATAGGGGGCGTTATGGAACTGACGATCAAACCATGCATTTTGACCCAGAACGACTGCTATCGCAAGGGGCGGTATATCCGGCCCCGGGGGGTGATGGTCCACTCCACGGGGGCCGCCAATCCTTATCTCCGGCGGTATCTCTCCCCGGACGACGGGCGGCTGGGGGAACCGTCCTCCCGGCACTGGAACCAGGGCGGCGTGGGGGCCTGCGTCCACGCCATGATCGGCAAAACCGCGGACGGAAGCGTAGCCGTCTAC
>URNZ01000072.1 GCA_900549405.1 uncultured Eubacteriales bacterium
GCGAAGCCCGTGACGGACGAGGGGAAAGCCATCGTTCTCCTCCCGCCTGTTTTCAGATCACCATGCCCCCGTCCACCGGAAGGACCTGGCCGGTGACGAAGGCAGACTGGTCAGATGCCAGATAGAAGATGGCCCGGGCCGCCTCCTCCGCCCGGCCGATGCGGCCCAGGGGGGTCTCCTCCCCCAGGGCATCCATGTCCGCCCGGGACAGGTGGGCGTTCATCTCCGTGTCAATGACCCCGGGGGCCACGCAGTTGACCCGGATGTGGGAGGGGCCCAGCTCCTTGGCCATGGCCTTGGTCAGGCCGATGACCCCCGCCTTGGCGGCGGAATAGGCCGCCTCGCATGACCCGCCGGTGACCCCCCACATGGAGGAGACGGTGACGATGCTGCCCTGCTGACGGCGGACCATGTGGGGACAGACCGCCCGCATGGTATAGAACACCCCGTCCAGGTCCACCCCCATCACCCGCCGCCACTGCTGGTCGGTGGTGTCGGTGAGCAGCTGCTGGGGCAGGGCGATCCCGGCGCAGCAGACCAGGGCGTCCAGGGGACCCATAGACGCCGCGGCCTCCACCAGAGCGCTGGCCTGGTCGGGGTCGGACACGTCCCCCTCCAGGGCCACGGCCTCCACGCCCCCCGCCGACAGCTCCGCCGCCAGCGCCAGGGCCTGGTCCCGGCTGCGGCAATAGTTCAGGGCCACGTTCCAGCCCTCCGCCGCAAACACCCGGGCAGTGGCCGCCCCGATGCCCCGGGAGGCCCCGGTGATCAAAACATGCTTTGCCATGATTCCCGCCTCTTTTGTTTGAAATTTTATGATACCCGCCCTTTGTCAGGACGGGTATCGGAAAAAGTTATGCAAAGACCACTTGGACCAGGACCATGTAAAGGCCGGTGGCCCCAAAGATGGAGATCAGCTCGTTGCCCTTCCACAGGTGCAGCACCACCGCCGCCACCCCGGCAATGAGGGAGGGCAGCCAGCCCCCCAGGGTGGCAAAGGTCACGCCCTTCAGGCAATATACGATGAGCATGGCAATGACCGCCGGGGGCAGCACCCTGCCCAGGTACAGCACGATCTTAGGGGCGCTGTCTCCCCGTCCAAACAGGATAAAAGGCAGTGCCCGGGTGAGAAAGGTCACCGCCGCCATGACAAAGATAGAGGCCAGCGCCTGTCCGGTCGTCAGCGTCATACCCGCACCTCCTGCTTCTTGCCCGGCTTAGGAAAAGCGTCATCCAGCCGGGGCCGCAGCATCGTCAGGCCCAGCACGATCACAGCCAGCGCCGGCAGCAGCATCTCGTCAGCCCCCACCAGCATCAGGCTGGCAATGGTGGCCGCAGCGCCCAGCAGCACAGGCAGGTGGCTCCCCGCCGCCTTCCACTGGCCCACAGCGATGACCAGGAACAGGGCGGTCATGGCAAAGTCCACGCCGGTGGTGTCCATGCCCAGGGCGGCCCCCACCAGGGAGCCCAGCACCGAGCCCCCGATCCAATAGATGTGGTCCAGCAGGGCCACGGCAAAGTAAAAGTCGTGGTCCCGCACCCCCTGGGGAGGCTTGGCAGAGCTGAGCAGGGCATAGGTCTCGTCCGTCAGGGCAAAGATCACATACAGCTTGCGCAGACCCATACCCCGCAGCTTTTCAATGAGGGACAACCCATAGACCAGGTGGCGGAAATTCACCATCAGGGTGAGGAAGGCCACCTGGGGCAGAGAGGCCCCTGTGGCCAGCAGAGACACCCCCAGATACTGTCCCGACCCGGCATAGATCACCAGACTCATAAAAAAGGCCCACAGCACATTGTATCCAATGGACTGGAGCATCAGGCCAAAAGCCATGCCGATGGCCAGATAGCCCATCAGCACCGGAGCCGTAACGGGAAACGCGGCGGCAAACGTCCTCTTCATGTATATCCGTTCCTCTCTGTCTTGCACAGTTTCCTCCTATTCTACCCGCTTTCTCCCCGCAATGCAAGCCTTTCTTCCCAAGTCTGCTAAGATTGGGTTAAGATTGGCGATTTTCGCCTTGATTTTCCCGGTACCCTCCGTATAATAAGAATTTGATACAGTTTCACCGCCAAAGGAGGCAATTTCCATGGAACCCCTTCTGCTCATCTACAACCCCACCGCCGGCAAGGGGCAGCTGCCCGACGAGCTGGCCGCCGTGCTGGATGAGTTTACAAAGGCCAATTGGCTGGTCACCGCCTATCCCACCCAGGGGAAAGGGGACGCCATCCGGGCCGCCCGGGAGCTGGGGCCCCGCTTCTCCCGCCTGGTGTGCGCCGGGGGGGACGGCACCCTCAGCGAGACGGTCACCGGTCTGATGCAGCTGGAGAAGCCGCCTATCCTGGGCTATATCCCCTTCGGCTCTACCAACGACTGCGCCGCCAATCTGGGGCTGCCCCGCATCCCCCGTCAGGCCGCTGCCATCGCCGCCGGGCAGGGGGTCCCCCGGCCCAGCGACATCGGCAAGCTCAATGGCCGCCCCTTCGTCTATGTGGCCGCCTTCGGCGCCTTTACCAAAGTGGCCTATGAGACGCCCCAGGACCTGAAGAACACCTTCGGCCACCTGGCCTATGTGATGGCGGGCATCGCCTCCCTCCCCTCCATCACCCCTTACCACATGAAGATCGAATACGACGGGAACACCCTGGAGGACGACTTCTATTTCGGCATGGTCAGCAACGCCTATTCCATCGGCGGCATCCGCCTGCCCTCCAGCGAGCACGTGGTGCTGGACGACGGGCTGTTCGAGGTGGACCTGGTCAAAAAGCCGGTGAGTCTGGCCGACGTGGCCAACGGCTTTCAGGCCCTGCTGGACCAGAACCAGCCCAGCGCCGGTTCCCGCATCCATTTCAAGGCCTCTCACCTCACCTTCACCTGTGAACAGCCCATCCCCTGGACCATCGACGGGGAGTTCGGCGGCAGCGAGTCGGTGAACGAGATCGTCAACTGCCAGCGGGCCCTGACCATCATCCGGGGCAGCTGAAGCGCTTCCAGTTTGATTTTACAAAAGATCGCCGTACAGACGGGCAAGTCTGTACGGCGATCTTGTTTTGTGTCGGCGCGTTACTCTTTCACCAGGATATCGGACAGGTCCACCTCCTGGGCGTCGGCCCACAGGCGCTCCAGGTCATAGAACTTCCGGGCCTCGTCGGTGAACACGTGGACGATGACGCAGGAGAAGTCCATCAGCAGCCAGGAGCCGTCCCGGTGGCCCTCAATGTGGTGGACGGTCTCGCCCTGCTTCTCCATGGCCTCCTCACAGGCGTCGGACATGGCCTTGACCTGGGTGGTGGAGGTGGCGGTACACAGCACGAAGTAGTCGGCCAGGGTGGTCAGCTCCTGCGTCTTCAGCACCTTGATGTTCAGTCCCTTTTTGCTGTCCAGGGCCTTGGCCAGGCCCACAGCCATCTCATAAGAAGTCAATTCGTCGTTCTCCTTTGATCGTTTTTATTTTTTAAGCCGCATCGGGCACGTCCTGGGACACGGGGTCGGTGGACGGCTCAGGCTGGGGGGTAGGTTCTGGGGTAGGTTCGGGAGTAGGCTCGGGCTCCGGGATGGGCTCGGGCTGAGGGGTGGGCTCGGGCTGAGGGGTGGGTTCCGGGGTCGGGGTCGGCTCTGTGCTGGTCTGACCGCTGTTGTCCTTCGGCTCCTCCGGGGTGACGGGCTCGGAAGTGTCAGCGGGTTCCTCCTGGCTGGGGGTGGTGGTCGTGGTGTCGTTCTTCCCGCCGGAGGTGCTGGGCTTGCTGCTGCCGCTGCCGGAGGAAGAGGAGGTGGTGTTTCCGCTGAGCAGCAGCTTCCCGCTGGTCACGGCCAGGGTGCCATTGCTGGTCTTATACACCAGCTGCAGGTCGCTGCGCTGGATATCCTGGTGATAGGGGTTCATGTGCTCGTTCAGGACCTGGAGCAGCTCGTCCGGGTCCAGGGTGACCAGAGAGGCCCCCTTGTACATAAAGGAGCTGCCCAGGGGGGCGGTGATGAAGTCCACATCCTGCTCCGCGTCCATGCCGCTGGCCAGCTGGGCAAAGGCCAGAATATTGCCTACCGTCAGGTCGGTGGTCACATTTTGAGAGAAAATTTTGGCCAGCTCCGGGACTTTCAGCAGGGTAGCGGGCTGGAGGCACTTTTTGGCTGCCGCCTTTAAGAAGGACTGCTGGATCTTCAGGCGGCCCACATCGCCATCGGAGTGGCTGCCGTCGTTGTTCTTCCGGTGGCGGATGACCTGCATGGCATCGTCGCCGCTGAGCAGGCGCAGCCCCGCCTTTTGGTGGATGTGCAGGTCCTGACCAGGGGTGGGGTCGTCATAGTCCATATCGAAGGGGACCTCAAACTCCACGCCGCCCACGGCATCCACCAATTTTCCGATGGCCTCCCACTCCACGATGACGTAGAAGTCCGGGGTGATGCCCGTCAGGCGGCTCACCTCTTTTTTCAGGGCGGCCATACCGTTTTTCACCTGGGTGCTCTTGTCCTTGCCCTTGTTATAGTTGTACACCGCATTCAGGCGCTTGCTGGTGGTGCTCACGTTGACCATGGTGTCCCGGGGCAGACTCAGGCCGTACATCTTTTTGTTCACCGTGTCATAGGTGAGCAAGATCATAGTATCGGTATTGCCGCCGCCGGCGGTGTCCTTGCCCACCAGGAGGAAGGTATACATCCCGTCCTTCCGTCCGCTCTTGGCCACGCTGGGCATCTCTCCGCTGACATCACCGGACAGGATATCCCCGCCCTCGGCATCTACATTGGGCAGCTCGGGCACCCGGATCCAGCTTTGCAGGATCAAGAAAGCCGCAATGATAATCAGGGAGATGATCACCGCCCCCTGCAGCAGGCGATAACGGATGCGCTCTGCCCGGGTAAGCCCGGCCACCCACCGGCGGTACTGGGTCCAAAGGCCCGTCTTTTGATGGGGCTGTGCCATCCGCCGCCCTGATCTGTTTCTGTACTCGTTCATGTTCTCAGTCCTCTGTGGTAACTCCGTGCTGGCGCAGCCAGTCTCTGGCCTGCAGCGTGTTTGTGTGGATGGGGACCTGGCGCTGCTGCATCTCCTGGATGGTCATCTCCACCCCCAGCAGCATGGCTTTGTCCAGGTCGGTATAGGCCAGATGGCGCAGTCGCTCCACGCCGTCAAAGTCCCGGTTTGGCTCCATATAGTCGGCGATGTACAGAACCTTCTCCAGAGTGGTCATGTCCGCCTTGCCCGTGGTGTGCCAGAAGATGGCGTCGTAAACCGCATCCGGCTGGCCGAATACTCCCCGGGCGATACAGGCCCCGGTTTTGGAGTGGAGCAGCTTCACGGCCTTCTGCTCCAGCGCATCCAGCCGCACCCCGTATTCTTCACAGATGTCCAGCTGCTCCGGCAGCTCGTAATACTTGGTGCAGTCGTGTAGGATGCCCGCCCGGCGTGCAAGCTCCGGGTCGGCCCCCCAGCGCTGGGCCAGCTTCACCGCCTCCTCCTCCACGCCCATGACATGGGGGATGCGCTTGGCACGCATCATGGAATAGGAACAGGCCCGCAGCTGGTTCAGGTCCAGATTTTTCAGGTCGGCCTTTGTGCCGTACAGCCGGTGCATCAGAATGTAGCCATAGACGCTGGGCAGCAGATACTGCCCTCCCCCGCCGTTTTCCAGCTGCTCCCGCAGCCGGGTGGAGGAGATGTCCACCAGCCCGGGCAGGGTGATGGTGGTGATCTTGGCGTGAAAGTGCTGTTGCAGATAGTCCCGCTGGGGGGCGAACATGGCCTCCCCGTCCTGCTCCGTGCGGCCAAAGGCGCAGACGCCAGCCAGGGACAGGATGACCTCCGGCTCGTGCCACAGGTGCAGGGTGAGGAACATGTCCGTGCCCATGAGCAGCCACAGCTCCGCGTCCGGATAGGTCTGGCGGATGGAGCGCAGGGTGTCGGAGGTATAGCTCTTGCCCTCCCGCTCCAGCTCCAGGGTGGACACCTCCACGTGGCCGCCCATCACGTCGGCCCACTTCTCCACCATGGCCAGCCGCTCCTCCTGGGGGGGCGTGCCGCTGGGCAGGGCCTTGTGGGGCGGGATGGCCGCCGGGATCAGCAGCAGCTTGTCAAGCCCCAGTGCCGCCACCGCCGCCTGGGCCGCCGCCATGTGCCCCAGGTGGGGGGGATTAAAGGTTCCGCCGTAAATTCCGATCTTCATGTTTACGCCGCCTTTCCGGGCAGGGTCCTCCCCCTGCCCTGTTCTGTTAACGGTCCGCGGGCTTTTTCTTCTTGTCCGGCACCAGAACGATCTTGTCCTTCTTGTCCTTATTGTGGGTTGGACGATACAGGACGAATTTTGTTCCGATGACCTGCACCACCTCGCTGCGGGTCAGGGGGGCCAGCTCCTGGGCCGCCTCACGGGGGGAGAGCATGGAGTTTTCCAGCACCCGGCCTTTGATGAGCTCCCGGGCCTCCAGCGCGTCGTTGGCCTGCTTGACCAGGTTGTCGCCGATGCCGTCCTTGCCCACGATGAGAATGGTGTCGATGTTGTTGGCCAGGCCCCGCAGCTGGGCCCGCTGTTTGCTTGTCAGTTCCATAAAGTCTGTGATTTCTCCTCTGATGTTTTGTTTTTTTCGTCCCGCCCGGCAGGGCGGGGCGCTGGTTTTACTTTAAATAGTCTTTCAGCTTCTGCTGGAACAGGGCCAGGGCGCGGCCCCGGTGGGAGATGGCGTTCTTCTCCTGGGCAGACAGCTGGGCAAAGGTCTTTTTCAGCCCCGGGATAAAGAACACCGGGTCATAGCCAAAGCCGCCCTCCCCCATGGGGGCGAAGGCGATGGTCCCGGGGCACTCCCCCCGGGCGGTGATTACGTCCCCGTTGGGGAAGCAGCAGGTGATCACCGAGACGAACTTGGCCGTCCGGGGCGTCTGCCCCCGGAGATTTTCCAGCAGCAGGCGATAGCGCCCGGCGTCGTCCAGCTCCGGGCCGCCATAGCGGGCGGAGTATACCCCCGGGGCACCGTTCAGGGCATCCACGCACAGGCCGGAGTCGTCGGCGATGGCGGGCAGACCGCTGGCCTCCATCACGGCCTTGGCCTTCAGCAGGGAGTTCTCCTCGAAGGTGGTGCCCGTCTCCTCCACGTCCACATCCACCCCGGCCTGGGCCTCGGAGCAGACCTCCACCCCCAGCTCAGACAAAATGGCGTTCATCTCCGCCAGCTTCTTTTCATTCTTGCTGGCCAATACCAGTTTCATGTATTTCCTCCTCAGCGCTCCGCCGCCCGGTCCAGGGCCCGGTTGCGGAAGGTCAGGGCCAGGTCGGTGGAGACCATGGCGATGTCGATGATGTAAAAGGCCATCACATAGGTCACGTTGTGGCCCACGATCTTTCCGGCGATGCCGCACAGATAGCCCACGATGATAAACATTTCAAAACAGACGCTCTTGCCCTTGGCGGTGCGGGATCTCAGGGACTTGGTGATGTTGAAGGGCCAGGACAGGCCGAACATGATGAGCATGAGCATCTCGAAAACCTGTGCCATAGTTTAGCCCTCCTCCCCCTGGCGGATGGCCGCCTGCTGGATGGCCATGATGTCCCGGATGCCCTTGGCGCACAGGTCCACCAGACCCCGCTGCTCCTCAATGGTAAAGGAGCGGCCCTCGCCGGTGCCCTGGATCTCCACCAGCTGGCCCCGGTCGGTCATGACGCAGTTCAGGTCCACCTGGGCGGCGGAGTCCTCCTCATAGCACAGGTCCAGCAGCAGCTGGTCGTCTACGATGCCCGCAGACACAGCGGCCACGCTGCCCATCAGGGGGTCCTCGGTCAGCAGCCCCTGGGCCATCAGCTTTTTGCAGGCCAGCGCCAGAGCCACATAGCCCCCGGTGACGCTGGCGGTGCGGGTGCCGCCGTCTCCCTGGAGCACGTCGCAGTCGATGGTGATGGTCCGCTCCCCCAGCTTTTTGTGGTCCACCGCAGCCCGCAGGGCCCGGCCCACCAGACGCTGGATCTCGGCGCTGCGGGGGGACAGCTTCAGCTTGGAGATGTCCCGGCGGGAGCGCTCCCGGTTGGCCCGGGGCAGCATAGAATATTCCGCCGTCACCCAGCCCTCCCCCTCGGGGACGTGGGGCGGGGTCTTGTCCTCTACGCTGGCGCAGCACAGCACATGGGTGTTGCCGCAGCGGATGAGACAGGAGCCCTCCGCGAATTTGTTGATGTTGGGGATGATCTCCATGGGCCGCAGCTGGTCAAATGCTCTCTGGTCGATGCGTGTCATAGTGTTCCGCTTCCTCTCTTTTCATTCTAGTATGCCCCATCCCGGAAAAGGATGAACAGCATGTAAACTTTCTGTTTTTCCCGAAAATTCGACTCTGTTTCCACATTTCCCACCCTGGCGGTGGAAAACTTGTCTTAAATCAGCGCCTGGGCAAAGTCCATGGCGTCGAAGGGCTTCAGATCGTCGATGCCCTCGCCCACCCCGGCGTATTTCACGGGGACGCCCAGCTCCTTGGCGATGGCGATGGCGATGCCCCCCTTGGCCGTGCCGTCCAGCTTGGTCAGGACGATGCCGGTGACCCCGGCGGCCTGCTGGAACTGCTTGGCCTGGATCAGGCCGTTCTGGCCGGTGGTGGCGTCCAGCACCAGCAGAGTCTCCCGGGCGCAGCCGGGCAGCTCCCGGTCCACCACACGGGAAATCTTATTCAGCTCGTTCATCAGGTTCTGCTTGTTGTGCAGCCGCCCGGCGGTGTCCACCAGCACCACGTCGCTGCGGCGGGCCTTGGCGGCGGAGGTGGCGTCAAAGACCACGGCGGCGGGGTCGGCCCCCTCGTGCTGCTTGACGATGTCCACCCCGGCCCGCTCGGCCCAGATGGTCAGCTGCTCGGCGGCGGCGGCCCGGAAGGTGTCGGCGGCGCAGAAGAGGACCTTCTTTCCCTGGTGCCGCAGCTGGGCACCGATCTTGCCGATGGTCGTGGTCTTGCCCACGCCGTTTACGCCGATGAACAGCACCACCGAGGGGGAAGTGGACAGGTCCAGCGCCCCGTCCCCCACGTTCATGGCGTCGGCGATGACCCGGCACATGCAGGCCCGGGCCTCCTCCAGGGTCTTGATGCCCTCGGCGCGCACCCGGCGGCGCAGCTCGGCCACCAGCTCCAATGTCACGTCCATCCCCGTGTCCGCCAGGATAAGGGACTCCTCCAGCTCGTCATAAAAGTCGTCGTTCAGCTCCGAGCCCAGGTGTGCCAGACTGGAAAAAATGTTGATCTTTTTCAGCTTGTCAAAAAAGCCCATGATTTCTGTTCCCTTCTGATTTATTTTCCCATGCAATATCTATGCC
>URNZ01000073.1 GCA_900549405.1 uncultured Eubacteriales bacterium
TCCTTCGTCGCCAACGGCTGCGCAAAGGTCCGCCCCTACTGTCATTGCGAGGAGCGCAGTACCCGCAAGGGGTATGCCGCATCCGTAAGGCGGCATAGCCGCCAACGGCTGCGCGACGACGTGGCAATCCGTTTACCCGATCTTATGCCCGCCCCGGATGAGGAGCTTTACCGTGCCGGAGGTGGGGGTTAGGGTGCGTCCGGCGATGGTGGACATGTACAGGTGGTTCTTGGTCAGGGAGGTGCCGTTGTTCACCGTGCCCCCGGCGGACACGTCCACCAGGGCGGCGCTGCTGTCGTTGGTGCGCACGGTGGCGGTGCCCACCCGCAGGAGCACCTCGCACCCCACGTCCAGGGACAGGGTCTGGCCGCTGGTGAGGGTGATGAGAGTATACCCGGCGGCGGAGCCGGAGTTCCCGCCAGTGGAACCCGTCTGCTGCTGATAGGCGGCGATCTGGTCGGAGAGATTCTTGGCCAGCTCCGTCTGCCGCTGGGCGGCCTTGGTCTCCACCTGGCTGACCACGCTGGGCAGGGCGGTCTGCTCCAGATAGCTCAGGGTGACCAGGGGGTCGCTCTTGTCCCCGTTGGCGGCCAGGGCGGCCCCGGTACACAGCAGGGCGAGGGCCAGGGCGGCGGGGACGATCCGTCTGTATTTCTTCATAGCATGTACTCCTTTGCAAGGGCGGGCCCACGGCCCGGTTTTCTTATGTAGGGGAGCCGCCCAACGCGGCCCCCCGGCGGGGTCATCAGACCATGGTCTCCGGGTGCAGTCCCAGGCTGACGGCGATGGCCGCGTCCACCTGGCGCATCACGCCGTCGTCCAGCCGCCCCATCTTCTCCCGCAGGCGGCGCTTATCCAATGTGCGCACCTGCTCCAGCAGGATGATGGACTGCTTGGGCAGCCCGCAGCTGAGGGGAGAGACGGAGATATGGGTGGGCAGCCGGGCCTTCCCGGTCTGGGAGGTGATGGCTGCGGCGATGACGGTGGGGCTGTGGCGGTTGCCGGTGTCGTTCTGCACGATGAGCACCGGGCGCACGCCCCCCTGCTCGCTGCCCACCACCGGGCTGAGATCGGCGTAGAAGATGTCGCCTCGTTTCACACTGTTGTCCACGTGCGTTCACACTCCGCTGGAAGGATAGTGCGCGTTACCCGGGCGAAGGGCCTATGTAACGCGGCACTATAAGTCTCCCACGGGGCGGCGGGGATTATACCTGCCCGCTTCCCCTTTTCCGAAGAGACTGCCGTGTTCCGGGCGGCCAAAGGCCGCCCCTGGGGGATGTCAGGGGGTGGGTGGAGGGGGCGGATATCATCCGCCCGCCGTTGCGCACCGGGCACCCCGGGCGGATGATATCCGCCCCTACAGACAAGCTCTGCGGCAGTCTCTCTATGTCATCCTATGCACATGGACGGGGATGGATACTTGCTTTTATGCCTCTGGCCCGTCCACATAGACCCGGGGGACCCGGCCGGTCAGGTCGCACAGCAGCTCATACACGATGGTGCCCATGGTCTGGGCGGCCCGCTCCGCCTGGCCGGGGCCATAGACCAGCACCTCGTCCCCCGCTTTCACATCGGGCACGTCGGTGACGTCGATCATGCACATGTCCATGCAGATGCGGCCCACGATGGGGCAGGGGACGCCATGGACGATGAGGTCCATGCGGTTGGACAGCAGCCGGGGGAAGCCGTCGCCATAGCCGATGGGCACCACCGCCAGGCGGGAGTCCCGGGCCAGGGTGGCGGTGCGGCCATAGCTGACGCAGGACCCGGCGGGCAGGTCCCGCACCACGGCCACCCGGCTCTTCACCGTCATCACCGGGCGCAGCCCCAGCCCGTGGGGCAGGGGCATGTCCGGGGCGGGGGAGTAGCCATACAGGGCGATGCCCGGGCGGATCATATCCATGTGGGTGCAGGCATAGCGCAATGTGGCGGCGCTGGCCCCGCAGTGGTACAGGGGGAAGGTCACGCCCCGCTGGGCCAGGGTGGTCCGGGCGTCCTGAAATCGGTGGAGCTGGTCCTCGGTATAGGCCTCGCTGCCGTCGGCGTCGGAGAAGTGGGTGAACATGCCCCCCGCCCGCAGGCCGGGCAGGGCGCACAGGGCGGCAATGTCGTCGGCCACGGGGCCGTTGTCCCCGTCCAGCTGCCACAAAAAGCCGATGCGGCCCATGCCCGTGTCCAGCTTCACGTGGATGTCCAGCACGCCCCCGGCCCGCTGGGCGGCCTCGGACAGAGCGCGGCCCGTGTCCAGATCGCCCACCGTCTGGGTCACGTGATAGCGCAGCAGGGCCTCCGTCTCCTCCACGGGGGTATAGCCCAGGCAGAGGATGGGCAGGGTGATACCCGCCTGACGCAGCTGGGCCGCCTCGGCCACACAGGCCACGGCCAGCATGTCACAGCCCAGCTCCTCCAGCTTTTTGGCGACGGGCACGGCCCCGTGGCCATAGGCGTTGGCCTTGACCAGCCCCAGGAACTTGCAGCCCTCCGGGGTCAGGGCGCGCAGGGCGCGGTAGTTGTGGGCCAGGGCGTTCAGGTCCACTTCGGCCCAGGTCCTGATCTTTGTGAAATCCTCCATAGCGATCCCTCTTAATCTTATCTTTCGTGTATTTTGCGTTTATCTTGCGTGTGGGGCCGGGATGATATCCTCGGCAAAATCATGTCTTAGAAAAGTCGGAAAAGTCACACCGGACGGTCCGAAAGCCCTCCCGGCTGATCTCTCCCCGCAGGAGCTGATGGCTGTCCGGCTGGAACCACAGGGCGGTCTCCGTCCCTATGCCGGGGTCTGACTCCGGGTCGCCGCAGTCCACCCGCAGCAGGCCGTCCTCCTCCAGGCGGCAGGCGGTGATATAGCCGGTGCGGGCTGTCTCCACCAGGGCGGGCAGGGCGGCGGCGGGGGTGAGGCCCTCCGGGTCCAAAGGCCCTGTCTCCACCCACAGGCCGTCAAATTCCAATGCCCCGGAGTCCTCCGTCAGGACGGCGGTGAGTCCGGCCACCGTGTCCGGGGCGGTGAGGGTCAGGCGGGTCTGCACCCCGTCAAACTCCGCCGCCACGGCGTATTCATACACCCGCTGGCCATAGTCGGCGGTGATCTCCGCCTGGGCGGTCCAGGTGCTCAGGGCGGCGTATTCCCCCCGGATGGTCAGGGCCAGCTCCTCCGCCGGACCCACCCCGCCGGGGGCATGGCCGCAGGCGGACAGCAGCATTATCATTGGTACGCAAAGCAGCAGCTTGCGCACAGCAGAAAGCCTCCCTTTTGCGTTATGTCCCGGAGCACGGCTCCAGGGCCTTGAAAACCTTGGGCAGGGCGCAGACCATGTCGCCGGGGGTCATGGCGTACTCGCCAGATTCCCGGGCGCACAGGTCGCCGCAGGCGGCGTGGATGGCCACGGCCTGGGCCGCCAGGGACCACAGGTCGCTGTCACCGGAGCGCAGGTGCTTCTGCCCCCACAGCCCCGCCGCGATGCCGGAGAGCACGTCGCCGGAGCCGCCCTTTGCCATGCCCGGGTTGCCGGTGACGTTCACCCAGGCCCGCCCGTCGGGGGCGGCGGTGACCGTGGCGTGGCCTTTGAGGATCAAACCGCACCGGTGGGCGGCGGCAAAGTCCCGGGCGGCGGCCAGCCGGTCCTCCAGGGGGAGGGCGCAGCCGGTGAGCCGCTGGAACTCCCCGTCGTGGGGGGTGAGCAGGGTGGGGGCGGAGCGGCTGTCCAGAATATCTATATGCCCGGCCAGGGCGTTTATGCCGTCGGCGTCCAGCACCACGGGGCAGGGGAGGTCCTGGAGCAGCTTTCGGGCCAGTTCCCGGGCAACGGGGTCGGCCCCCAGGCCGGGGCCGAGGATGGCCGCGTCGCAGCCCTTGGCACGGGCGAGCAGGGCGTCATAGTCGTCGGGGATGGGGAAGGGCATGGCCTCGTCGCACTTGACGGCCACGATGGGATAGATCTCGTTCGGCACAGCCAAAAACACCAGCCCGGCCCCGGAGCGGACGGCAGATCGGGCGGCAAACACCGGGGCACCGGTGAAGCCCACGCCGCCGCACAGCAGAAACAGCTTGCCGAAGTCCCCCTTGTGGGCCGTCCGGGGACGGCGGGGGAGGGTGTCCGGCCCTTTCACCGCCCACAGATCCCCTTCCGTGAGCAGGGGGGCGGTGAGGTCGTCGGGCAGACCGATGTCAATGACCCGCACCTGACCGGAGTACACCCGGCCCTGGTCCAGATACAGCCCGGGCTTGGCGGCGGTGAAGGTGACGGTCATGTCCGCCCGGACGGCTTCCCCCAGGACGCGGCCCGTGTCCCCGTCCAGCCCGGTGGGCAGGTCGCAGGCGACCACGGGGCAGGATAGGCTGTTCAGCCGCCGCACCGCCGCCAGAAAGGCCCGCTGCACCGGGCGCTTGAGGCCAACGCCCAGCAGGGCGTCGATGGCGCAGTCACAGAGACCCAGCCAGGCGGACTGCTCCAGATCGTCGGGGTCGAAGGCTTCAATCTCTCCCCCAACGGCCTGGAGACGGCGGGCCATCTCCCGGGCATCGGCGGTCATTTTGGCCCAGTCGCCCACCAGAATGGTGCGGACGGAGACGCCCCGCTGAAGGAGCAGCCGGGCGGCGGCCAGGCCGTCGCCCCCGTTGTTCCCCGGCCCGCAGAACACGGCGGCCCAGGGGGCGCTGTCCTGTTTTCGGCGGTCCAGAAGGGCCCGGACCGGCTCTGGCAATTTGTCAGACCCGCCGGAACAGAAGGCTGCCGGGGCGAACTCGTTCTCCCGGCGGCGGTCAGACAGAAGGTCCTCCGCCCCCTCCGCCACGGCCAGGGCGGCCCGCTCCATCAGGTCCAGGGAGGGGACGCCCCGCTGGTCTATGGCAATGTGGTCCAGCCGGCGGCACTGCTGGGGGGTGAGCAGGGGCTGCATACGATCACCTCGATGAAAATAAAACAGAAAGTTACTTCAGGAAGCCGTTGACGATCTGCTCCTCGGCCTCCTTCTCGGTGAGACCCAGGGTCATCAGCTTGGTCAGCTGCTCCCCGGCGATCTTGCCGATGGCGGCCTCGTGGACCAGCTGGGCGTCCAGGCAGTTGGCCGTCACCTCGGGGATGGCGGAGACCACGCCCTGGTCCATGATGATGGCGTCGCACTCTGAGTGGCCGTAGCAGGGGGCGTTGCCGTTGATGCGGGCCATAAATACCTGGTGAGACTGGCCCCGGGCCACACTGCGGGAGATGACGTTGGTGTGGCAGCCCGCCCCGTTCAGGTCCACGGTGAAGTCGGACTTGGCGTGCTGCTTGCCGTGGGTCATCACCTTCTCGTGGATGATGAGGGTGGCGTCGGGGCCAAGGGTGGCCCTGGTGGTGCGGATGGTGGAGTCCACGCCCTTGATCTGGGTGGTCTCCATCTCCATATAGCTGCCCTCGCCCAGCTCCACCACAGTGGTGGGGTTCATGATGTTCTCGCCGTTGCCGTCCCCCTCGCCATAGTGCCGCTCGATGTAGCGCACCCGGGCGTTTTTGCCCACGTGGAAGGTGTGGATGCCGTCGTGCTGGCTGTTCTGCACGCCGCAGTTGTGGATGCCGCAGCCGGCCACGATGGTCACGTCGCAGTCATCCCCCACGAAAAAGTCGTTATAGACCAGATCGGTCAGGCCGCTCTCGCTGAGGACCACGGGGATGTGGACAGACTCGTTCTTGGTGCCCGGCTTGATGATGATGTCAATGCCGTCCTTGTCGGTCTTGGACACGATGTCGATGTTGGCGGTGGTGTTCCGGCCCGCCTTTTTGCCGTTGGCCCGGATGTTATAGGCCCCCTCGGGGACGGTGTGCAGCTGGGCCACCTCCTCCAGGAGGTGCTGCTGAATGGGATCGATCATAGTTTTCTCTCCTCCTTAGACGTTCAGCGGACTTTGTCCGACAGGGCGCTGCACACGCTGGACGAGCTGTCCAGCAGGCCGGGCAGGATGTCTTTCCGGGCCCCGTCCTTCTGCACCTGGCCGTCGGCCAGGACCACGATGCGGTCGGCAATGTTCAGAATGCGCTCCTGATGAGAGATGATGAGGATGGAGCCGTTGATCTTCTCGTGGAGATGCTCGAACACCTGGATGAGGTTGGAGAAGGACCACAGGTCGATGCCCGCCTCCGGCTCGTCAAAGACGGACAGCTTGGTGCTGCGGGCCATGATCATAGCGATCTCGATGCGCTTGAGCTCGCCGCCGGACAGGGAGGCGTCCACCTCCCGGTCAATGTAGTCCTTGGCGCACAGGCCCACCTCAGACAGATAGTCGCAGGCCTCGGGCACGCCAATGCTCTTGCCGCTGGCCAGGGTGATGAGGTCCTTCACCGTCAGGCCCTTAAAGCGCACAGGCTGCTGAAAGGCAAAGCTGATGCCCTTCCGGGCCCGCTCGGTGATGCCCAGGCCGGTGATGTCCTCTCCGTCCAGGATGATGCGGCCCTGGGTGGGGACCAGGATACCGGCGATGACCTTGGCCAGGGTGGACTTGCCGCCGCCGTTGGGGCCGGTGATGGCCACAAAGCGCTCGTTGATGGTCAGGTTGATGTCCCGCAGGATCTCTTTGTTCTCCCCGTCCTGCTCCACACCAAAGCTGATGTGCTGTAATTCTAACATAGCTTCCTCCATAAAACCGCCCGGGCGGACCGGGGGCGTTTACGCCGCGAAAAAGCGGCGGTATTTTGTGGTAGTCTATCCCGGAGAACCAGGCCGCAAACGGCCCGCGCCGGGAATATCCTATTTTACCACCGGAAAAAGCCCTTGTCCAGCAAGGCGGGGGGACATGTTGGCGGGAACGGGGGCAAAAACGGGCTTTTTTTCGCCCATTTTCCCAATTCAGGAATTTGCCCTTGCCAAAGGGCGGATTTTGTGATATAAGTATCGTTAGTTTGAAATGCGTCGAACGGGAAAATAGCGGAGCATCTGTGCCTAAGAGAGGGGCGGTCATCGGCTGAAAGCCGCCCTGCCACACGCCGCTTGGTTCGCCCGGGAGCGGCCCGCGAGAGCGGGACGGGGTCCTCCCCCCGTTACCAAAGGAGAGAGTGCGCGCCCAAAGCCCAAAAAGGGCCGGAGAGCGCGAATGCGGGTGGTACCGCGGAAGGGTTGCCTTTCGTCCCAGATGTCTGGGAGGGAAGGCTTTTTTGCTGCCCAAAACCGGAAAAGATCATTCCAAAAGGAGTTTTGAACCATGAAAGAACAGTTAGCGAAAATTCGAGCCCAGGCCCTGGAGGCCTTTGAGCAGGCCCGGGACTCCGCCGCCCTGGACGCCCTGCGGGTGCAGTATCTGGGCAAGAAGGGCGAGCTGACCGCCGTGCTCAAGCAGATGGGCAAGCTGTCTGCCGAGGAGCGCCCCGCCATGGGCCAGCTGGCCAACGAGGTCCGCTCCGCCCTGGAGAGCGCCATCGAGACCGCCGGCAAAAAGCTGGAGGCCGCCGCCCTGGAGGCCAAGCTGAAGGCCGAGACGGTGGATGTCACCGTCCCCGGCAAAGCCGTGACCATCGGCCACAAGCACCCCATGTACCTGGCCCTGGACGAGATCAAGGACATCTTTGTGGGCATGGGCTTTACCATTCTGGACGGCCCGGAGATCGAGCTGGCCTATTACAACTTTGACCGCCTGAACGCCGAGGAGGGCCACCCCTCCCGGGATTGGTCGGACACCTTCTATTTTGACGAGGACAGCCGGGTGATGCTGCGCAGCCAGACCAGCCCCATGCAGGTCCACGCCATGGAGACCATGAAGCTGCCCATCCGCATCGTGGCCCCCGGCCGGGTGTACCGCAAGGACGAGGTGGACGCCACCCACTCCCCCATGTTCCACCAGATCGAGGGCATGGTCATCGACAAGGGCGTGACCATGGCCGACCTGAAGGGCACCCTGAACGCCGTGATGGAGCAGCTGTTTGGCAAGGGTACCGTCACCCGCTTCCGCCCCCACCACTTCCCCTTCACCGAGCCCAGCTGCGAGATGGACGTGCAGTGCCACAAGTGCGGCGGCAAGGGCTGCCCCACCTGCAAGGGTGAGGGCTGGATCGAGATCCTCGGCGCCGGCATGATCCATCCGAAGGTGCTCGAGGGCTGCGGCATCGACACGGACGTCTACTCCGGCTGGGCCTTCGGTATGGGCCTGGAGCGTCTGGCGATGCGCCGGTTCAAGATCAGCGACCTGCGTCTGATCTTCGAAAACGACGTGCGCTTCCTGCAGCAGTTCTGAGAAAGGAGAGGCTACCATGATTTTAAGCAGAAAATGGCTCAATGAATTCGTAGACTGCTCGGCCTGGGCCGACCACGACTTTTCCGAGGCAATGACCCTCTCCGGCTCCAAAGTGGAGACGTTCACGGACCTGCACAAGAACATTCAGAATGTTGTCGCGGGCCGCATCGTGGAGATGGTGCGCCACACGAACTCCGACCATATGTGGGTCTGCCAGGTCGATGTCGGCGGCAGCGAACCGCTGCAGATCGTGACCGGCGCGCAGAACCAGAAGGTCGGCGACATGGTGCCCGTCGCGCTCGACGGCTCGCTCCTGCCCGACGGCAAGGAGATCCATGCCGGTATGCTGCGCGGTGAGCTCTCCAACGGCATGATGTGCTCGTTCCAGGAGCTGGGTCTGTCCCACGGCTGCGTACCGTATGCGTGCGAGAACGGCATCCTGTTCCTGCCGAAGGGCACCCCGGTTGGCGTGGACATCAAGGGCGTGCTTGGCCTGGACGAATACGTTGCGGATTTTGAGATCACCTCCAACCGCCCGGACTGCCTGAGCGTGATCGGTCTGGCCCGCGAGACTGCGGCTACCTTCGACCGTCCGTTCAGCGTTAAGACCCCGGAGGTAAAGGGCGTTGGCGGCGACATCAACGAGTATATGTCGGTTGAGGTTAAGGATACCGACCTGTGCCCGCGCTACACCGCCCGCATTGTTAAGAATATCAAGATCGAGCCGTCTCCAGCGTGGATGCGCGAGCGCCTGCATGCCTGCGGCGTTCGTCCGATCAACAATATCGTTGATATCACCAACTATGTTATGCTCGAGTACGGCCAGCCGATGCATGCGTTCGACTA
>URNZ01000074.1 GCA_900549405.1 uncultured Eubacteriales bacterium
TGGAGGCCTCGTCCAGGATCACCGCGTCGGTGTCCAGGGGCTCCCGTTGGTTGTGGGCGAAGGTGAGGCCGCCGGTGTGGCTGTCGTACCGGGTTTCCAGGAGGCGGTGGATGGTGGAGGCCTCCGCCCCGCAGGTCTCTGCCAGGCGCTTGGCTGCCCGCCCGGTGGGGGCGGTGAGGGCCGTGCGCAGCCCCAGGTGGTCAAAGAGGGCCAGGATCCCCCGGAGGGAGGTGGTCTTGCCGGTGCCCGGCCCCCCGGTGAGGAGCATCACCTGCTGCCGGGCGGCGGTTTTCACCGCCTCCACCTGGAGGGGGGCGTAGGTGAGGCCCTGGTCCCGCTGGATCTGCACCAGCAGCTCCTCCAAGTCGTCTGGGGGGCAGAGCTCCCCCCCGTCCATGGCCAGCAGGGCGTGGGCCACATAGATCTCACAGTGGTAGAGCTTGTCCAGGTAGCAGGCGTCCTGCCCGGCGATGGCCTCGGTCTGCTGAATGAGACAAGCGGAGACGGACAGGGTGGGGGCCAGCCGGGGAGCCAGCGCCCCCATCAGCAGGGCGGACAGCCCGCCGTGGAGCAGCTTGCCGGTGAGATAGGTGCGCATAGACAGACCGCTGTCCCCCAGAAAGGCCAGCACCTGGAGGTGGACGGACACCCCCGCCCAGCCCAGCATAAAGGCGGCCATAGATAGCCGCCCGGTGAGACTGCCGTCGGTGAGGGAGTACACCCCGGAGGACAGCTCCAGCGCCCCCACCAACAGCCGCCGGGACCACGCCGGGGGCAGCGCTAGGGGAGGGGGGAGGCTGGACAGCAGCTGAGCCGCCGCACCCAGCAGGCCGGACAGGGTGAGCAGCCGCACCACTACCGAAAAGCACAGGATGAAGGCGCAGATGTTCAGGCTGGACGTCATGGCCCCCGTGACCGATCGGGGGAAGGCGGCGGAAAAAGAGACCGCCTGAAACCGCTCCCCCATCCGGCGGGGGGAGGAGGGCCCCTCCCCGGGGCGATAGAACCGGAAGAGCAGCCCCACCATCAGAGAGGCGGCCATGTGGCACAGATAGAGGGCCAGCCCCGCTCTGCCGCTGCCGAACACCCCGGCCCCCACCGCCCCCAGAATAAAGGCGGGGCCGCTGTTGTTGCAGAAGGCCAGCAGCCGCTCGGCCTCGGTCTTGGAGCACTGCCCCTGCTGATAGAGTTGAATGGCGGTGCGGGCCCCCACGGGATAGCCCCCCACAAAGCCCAGGGCCAGGGCGGCGGCACAGGCGCCGTTCACCCGGAACAGGGGTGCCATGATGGGATGGAGCAGCCGCCCCAGGCACCGGGACAGGCCCAGCTCCACCACCAGAGAGGCCAGCACGAAGAAGGGGAACAGGGAGGGGACCACCACGTTGGCGCACAGTGCCATGCCCTCCCGCACAGCAGCGGCGGACTGGGCGGGCCAGGCGATGAGCGCCAGAGCGGCGCACAGCAGCCCCAGCCCCACCAGCGCCGTGCGCAGCCGGGGCTTTGCCAGCAGACGGCCCATAGACCCACCTCCCAAGAAAAAACTGTGACTGAAGCATATGTGCCGCGAAAGAAAAACTTGCCTGTCCCTCGGGACGGAGGACGAGAAAAGGAGCGTTTTTATGGAACAGCTGCGCCAGGTGGAGGGGCCTGATGGGACCATCCGCTATTGGCTGACCCGAAAGCGGGTGCGAAATCTAAATCTGCGCCTGGACAGCGGGGGAGAGATCCACGTGTCCATCCCCTGGAACTGCCCCTTGGAACAGGCGGACCGGCTGGTGCGGGACAAGTGGCCCTGGCTGCGGCGAGGGTTGGAGCGGCGGCAGGCCCCGCCGCCGGAGCTGCTGCCTGAGCTGTCCCGGCCCGACTGCCTGGCCCAGCTGCGCCAGTCCCTGGACCGGGTCTATCCCCTGACGGAGCCCCTGGGGGTGGCCTATCCACAGCTGAAGATCCGGGCCATGCGCAGCCAGTGGGGCAACTGCCACTGGATGCAGGGCTATATCACCCTGAACACCGCCCTGGTCCGCTGCCCGCCCCTGCTGCGGGACTATGTGGCCCTCCACGAGCTGGTCCACTTTCTCCACCACGACCACGGCCCGGGCTTTTACGCCGTGATGGACGCCCTGATGCCCCAGTGGCGGCAGCTGCGCCAGGAGCTGAAGCGCTACGCCGTCGTGCTGCGCTGAACATACATCACCTCCCCCCGTCATAGACATGGGGGGAGGTGAATTGCGTTATGGGGGAAAAACGGCGGCCCGGGCTGCTGGAGCGGACGGCCCAGCTGCTGGACCTGCCCGCCGACGCCCTGGCCGGGGTGCCCCGGCTGGAGCTGGTGGGGGACGGGGAGCTGCGGGTGGAGAACCACAAGGGCATCCTGGCCTATGGAGATGAGGAGATCCAGGTCAGCGGCGGGGTGTTCCTCATCCAGATCAGGGGCAGCGGCTTAGAACTGCGGGTCATGACCGGGCTGGAGCTGCTCATCACCGGGCGGATCGACAGCATCCAGCTGCACTAAAGGGGGAGAGGCGGCGTGAAACGGCTGATGAATCTGCTGCGGGGTACGGTGGTCCTGTGCGTCACGGGACCCTTTCCCGAGCGGCTGCTGAACCTGTGCGCCCAGCACCGGCTGGATTTCTGGCAGTTGGAGTGGCTGGACGACCACACCGTCCGCTTCACCGCCCGCCGCCATCAGCTGGGGCGGCTGGAGAAGCTGGCAGAGCGGGTGGAGTGCGAGATCGCGGTGGAGCAGCGCCGGGGCCTGCCCGACTTTCTGCTGCGCTTTCGGGCCAGGTATGCCTTTCTGGTGGGGTTGGTTCTGGCACTGGGGGCAGTGGCGGTTTTGTCCCGCTTCGTGCTGACCATTGAGGTCAGCGGAAACCAGCGCCTGCCCACGGCGGTGATTTTAAGCCAGCTGCGGCAGCTGGGGGTGTACCCCGGGGTATACGGCCCGGGGATCGACCGGCAGCAGGTGGCCCAGGAGGCACAGCTGGCCCTGGACGACCTGGCCTGGATGGGCATCAACCTCCACGGCACCCGCTTAGAGGTGAGCGTGCGGGAGACCATCCCCCCGGCGGAGGGGGTGGACGAGTCGGGCTGCTGGGACATCGTGGCCAGGACAGCGGGACTTATCACCCACATCGAAGCGGAGCGGGGCCAGGCCAAGGTGATCGAGGGGGACACGGTGGCAGCGGGGGAGGTGCTCATCTCCGGCAACGTGGCCATGGAGCCGCCGGAGTACAGCGACCTGCCCACCCGCTATTACCCCACCCACGCCCGGGGCCGGGTGTGGGCCAGGACCTGGCGGACCATGACGGCGGTCATCCCCCTGACGGCCCAGGGGAAGGACTACACCGGAAAGGAGAAGACGGGGTGGAGCCTGACGGCGACGGGGCGGCGGCTGCGCCTGTGGGGCCGTGAGCCAGAGGGCCAGTGGGAGAAAAGCTCCAGCGCCCACCAGGCGGCCCTGCCCGGAGTGGGCAGACTGCCCATCACCCTCCGCCGGGAGGTGTGGCGGGAGTATGACCTGACATCCGTCCCCCTGAACCGGGAGGCCGCCCAGAACCTGCTTCAAGATCGGCTGCGCGTTTATCTGGAACAGGCCATCGGCCCCGAGGGGGAGGTGGTGACCACGGACTACTCTGCCCAGATCCAGGGGGACAGTATGGAGGTGACCCTGGTGGCCGAGTGCCGGGAGGAGATCGGCCAAGAACGGGAGACCCGGGCCATCGACAACCAGCCGGAGCCGGAACAGGGGAGCCAAACCCAGGTGGAACCGGGCAAAAGCACTTGAAAACAGAAGAAAAAGAGCATATACTTAACTTGTATACCGTCTGCGGACGGAAAAAGCACCATGGAAGCGAGGACAAACAAGTTGGCTTCAGAAAAGATCGAATTAGACGTGCTGACCATGCAGGACCTGTTCGGGGTGGCGGACGCCAACCTGAAGCTGCTGGAGCGGGAGCTGGGCGTGTCCCTCATCACCCGGGACGGCCAGGCCGTGGCGGTGAGCGAGTCGGCGGACGCGCTGGCCTTGGCGGTGCAGACCCTGCAGATGCTGGATCGGATGCGCTCCTTGGGGGAGCAGATCGACGAGTTCGCCGTCAGCCGCGCCCTGGCCTCGGTCCGGGAGGGCCGGGTGGAGGAGACCGTCACCGCCATGAAGGGCGTGGTGGCCTACACCTATAACGGGGCCCCGGTGAAGTGCCGCACCCTGGGTCAGCGGAAGTATATCAAGGCCATTGAGGAGAACACCGTGACCATCGCCATCGGTCCCGCCGGAGCGGGCAAGACCTAGCTGGCCGTGGCCGAGGCGGTGCGGGCTTTAAAAGACAAGAAGGTAAACAAGATCGTCATGTGCCGCCCGGCGGTGGAGGCGGGGGAGAAGCTGGGTTTCCTCCCCGGCGACCTGCAAAACAAGGTGGACCCCTATCTCCGCCCCCTGTACGACGCCCTGGACGAGATGCTGGGGCCGGAGACGGTGCAGAGCTATATGGAAAAGCGCATCATCGAGATCGCGCCCCTGGCCTATATGCGTGGCCGGACGCTGAAATCCATGTTCCTGCTGTGTGACGAGTGTCAGAACATGTCCATCGCCCAGCATTTGATGATCCTCACCCGTCTGGGCGAGGGGTCCAAGATGGTGCTCACCGGCGACGTGACCCAGATCGACCTGCCCTCTCCCCAGGACTCTGGCCTGGAGCGGTGCGCCGACATTCTGGAGGGCATCGACGACATCGAAGTGATCCGTCTCACCGGGGCGGACGTGGTGCGGCACAAGCTGGTGGGTAAGATCATCACCGCCTTTGAAAACAACAAGGCCGCCCCCGGCCAGCCCGCCGAGAAGAAGCCGGGCCAGCCCACCCAAAAGCCCGCCTATCGGAACAACAACCGGTTCAGCCGCAAGAAGTAAGACCTGCGTTCCGTCCCTGGAGGGGGCGGGAACTGAAAGAAGAAAAACACAAAGGAGAAGCCCATGCAACAGGATACCAAGCGCTATCTTTCCTATATCTGCCCCCGGTGCCGCCAGTCGGTGATCGTGGAGCGGGACCTGTTCTCTCTGGCCGCCTCCACCGCCCACATCAAGTGCCCCTGCGGCAAGTCGGAGCTGACGGTGGACTTTCAGCCCAATCGGGTCCACCTCACCGTGCCCTGCCTGTTCTGCGGGCGGGAGCACCAGGTGTCCTGCTCCACCCACGCCTTTGTGCGGGAGCGGGCCCTGGCCTTCTCCTGCGCCGCCTCCGGCCTGGACTGCTGCTATGTGGGGGAGGAGGGGCCGGTGTACGCCGCCACCGCCCGGTTAGAGCAGGCCCTGGACAAGCTGGAGTCTGCCAAGGCCGCCGGTGAGGCGGGGGAGGACAAGCCTTTTCTGGACGAGATCGTCATGGAGGAGGTGCTGTCTGAGATCCGGGACATCGCCAAGCGGGACGGCATCTCCTGCACCTGCGGCAGCAAGAAGTGGACCTTTCAGGTGAACTACAGCTCGGTGGACCTGATCTGCACCCAGTGCGGGGCCCAGGTGCGCATCCCCGCCGCCACGGCGGACGACATCGACGACATCTGCTGCAAGACCAACATCGTGATACGGGGGAAACAGGACACATGAGCCAATTTTATGAACAGACCATCCGCCTGACCGGCATGGACGCCGACGGGCGGGGCATCTGCAAGCCATCCGCCCTGCTGGACCACCTTCAGATCGCTGCAGGCTTTGCCGCAGAGGAGGGGGGCTTTGGCCGGGAGACCCTGGTGGAGAAATACGGGGCCTTTTGGATGCTGGCCCGGTCCTGGTTCCACCTGGACCGCCCCCTGCGGTGGGAGGACCGGCTGACCATCCGCACCTGGCACCGGGGCGGCAAGGCCGCCATGATGTACCGGGACTATGACATCTATGCCAACGGGGAGTTGGTGGGGGAGTCGGTGTCCGGCTGGGTGCTGGCCAATTTAGAAAGCCGAAAGATCATGCGCCTGGCGGACATTCAGGAGCTGGCGGGCACCGGGGGAGAGGAGCTGTGCAAGACCCGCACCCTGAACAAGCTCCGCGCCCCCAAGGACCTGAAGCTGCTGGAGCGGCGGAAGATGCACTACAGCGACACCGACGTGAATGGTCACGTGAACAACACCCGCTACGCCGACTTCGCCTGCGACGCGGTGGAGCTGGACAGGCTGCCGGAAGACCAGTTCTTGACCGAGATGCAGATCGGCTATCTGGCCGAGTGCCGCCCGGGGGAGGTGCTGGACCTGGAGGCCGGGCGCATAGACGGGGGCTGCTATGTCCACGGACTGGACCAGAACGGCAAAGCCCGCTTTGAAACCGCCATGATTTTTAAACAACTTGATTCTTGACATTCTAAACCCGCCGCGTTAGACTTAATCTAATATCGTTTTATCGGCGGTTTATGCCGCCGTGGTACCAAAGAACTGTCCCGGATACGCCGGGAAGGAGAAAAGGAGTTGTAGTATATGGTCAATCAGGACGCCGCCCAGAAGTTTGTGAAACAGGGCCTCACCTTTGACGACGTGCTGCTCATCCCCGCCGCCAGCGATGTGCTGCCTGCGGACATTGATCTGCACACCCGCCTGACCCGGAAGGTGCATCTGAACATCCCCCTCATCAGCGCCGCCATGGACACCGTTACCGAGTATCGCATGGCCATCGCCATCGCCAGAGAGGGCGGCATCGGCATCATCCACAAGAATATGTCCATCAGCCAGCAGGCCGAGCAGGTGGACATGGTCAAGCGCTCTGAAAACGGCGTGATCACCAATCCCTTCTGGCTTGGGCCGGGCCACACCCTGGCCGAGGCCGACGAGCTGATGGCCAAATACCGCATCTCCGGCGTGCCCATCTGCGACAACGGCCGTCTGATCGGCATCATCACCAACCGTGATATGAAGTTCGAGACCGACATGAACCAGCTCATCGACAACGTGATGACCCGGGAGAACCTGGTCACCGCCCCCGAGGGCACCACCCTGGCCGAGGCCCGGGAGATCCTGCGCCAGCACAAGATCGAGAAGCTGCCCATCGTGGACGAGAACTTCCGCCTGAAGGGCCTGATCACCATCAAGGACATCGAGAAGGCCGCCGTGTACCCCAACTCCGCCCGTGACGAGAAGGGCCGCCTGCTGGTGGGCGCCGCCATCGGCGTCACCGCCGACGTGCTGGACCGTGTGGCCGCCCTGGTGGAGGCCGGTGCCGACGTGCTGGCCCTGGATTCCGCCCACGGCCACTCCCAGAACATCCTCAACTGCGTCAAGCGCATCAAGGCCCTGTATCCCGACGTGCAGCTGATCGCCGGCAACGTGGCTACCGCCGAGGGCACCCGCGCCCTCATCGAGGCGGGCGCTGACTGCGTGAAGATCGGCATCGGCCCCGGCTCCATCTGCACCACCCGCGTGGTGGCCGGTATCGGCGTGCCCCAGATCACCGCCGTGTACGACGCGGCCCGTGTGGCGGCGGAGTATGACGTCCCCATCATCGCCGACGGCGGCGTGAAGTACTCCGGCGACATCGCCAAGGCTCTGGCCGCCGGTGCCAGCGTGGTCATGCTGGGCTCCCTGCTGGCCGGGTGCGAGGAGTCCCCCGGGGACACTGAGGTGTTCCAGGGCCGTCAGTTCAAGGTCTACCGCGGCATGGGCTCTCTGGCCGCCATGAACCAGGGCTCCAAGGACCGCTACTTCCAGCAGAACAACAAGAAGCTGGTCCCCGAAGGCGTGGAAGGCCGGGTGCCCTATAAGGGACTGGCCGGGGAGACCATCTATCAGCTGATGGGCGGCCTGCGGGCCGGTATGGGCTACACCGGCTGCCACACTGTGGAGGAGCTGCACGAGAAGGCCCAGTTCATCCAGATCACCGCCGCCGGTCTGCGGGAGTCTCACCCCCACGATATCTATATCACCAAGGAAGCTCCCAACTACACCGTCAACCCCAACTAAAGCCTCTCAGGCCGCCGCCCACCCCGGGCGGCGGCCTTTCCGTGAGAGTTTCTCCCGGCTTTTTCGCCGCCCGCTCCCAAAAAGACGTAGAATCTGCGGAGAACGACTTGCCAAGGACGGGGAAAAGTGGTATAATACCACCGATTTTTCATAACACACAGAAGGGAAGAGCACCATGTCTGGACATTCCAAGTGGCATAACATACAAAAGACCAAGGGCGCGGCCGACGCCAAGCGCTCTCAGATTTTCACCAAGATCGCCCGCGAGATGATCGTGGCCGTCAAGACCGGCGGCAGCGGCGACCCCGCCAATAACTCCCGCCTGGCCGCTGTCATCGCCAAGGCCAAGGCCGCCAATATGCCCAACGACAACATCAAGCGTACCATCGACAAGGCTCTGGGCGCCGGGAACACCGACAACTTCGAGAGCGTGGTCTACGAGGGCTATGGCCCCAATGGCGTGGCCGTGATCGTCGAGGCCCTCACCGACAACCGCCAGCGCACCGCCCCCGAGGTCCGGCACCTGCTGGACAAGTTCGGCAAGGGCCTGGGCGCCACCGGCTGCGTGTCCTGGTCCTTCGACAAGAAGGGCGTGCTGGTGCTGGATGCCGAGGACCTGGACGAGGACACCGTGATGATGGATGCCCTGGAGGCCGGTGCCGAGGACATGCAGGCCTCTGACGATGTGTTCGAGATCTACACCGACCCCGACGCCTTCAACGACGTGGTGGCCGCCCTGGAGGGCAAGGGCTACACCTTCCTGGAGGCCGACGTGCAGATGGTCCCCCAGAACTATGTCAAGCTCACCGACGAAGAGGACATCAAGAACATGGAGAAGCTCATCGACGCTCTGGAGGACAACGACGATGTGCAGAACGTGTACCACAACTGGGAGCAGGACTAAACCGGAATAAACAGCGGCAGGGGAGACCCTGCCGCTCATGATGCGGGTATGATGGAATTGGTAGACATGCGAGATTTAGGTTCTCGTGCTTTCCGCGTGTGGGTTCGAGTCCCACTACCCGTACCAAAATGTGTTGATGAAAGATGCAACGCAGAAAACGCCGC
>URNZ01000075.1 GCA_900549405.1 uncultured Eubacteriales bacterium
CTAAAGCTTTTTGGAACCACCGGCAGTGCCGGTGGTTTTCTTTCTATAAGAAAAACCCCCGAGGCGAATACCTCGGGGGTTTAAAGCTCGTATGGGGAAGAAACTTACTTCAGCTCGACCTTGGCGCCGACCTCTTCCAGCTTCTTCTTCATCTCCTCGGCCTCGTCCTTGGACACGGCCTCCTTCAGGGTCTTGGGAGCGCCCTCGACCACGCCCTTGGCCTCAGCCAGGCCCAGGCCGGTGATCTCGCGGACAGCCTTGATGACCTTGATCTTGGCAGCGGCGTCGAAGCCAGCCAGGACAACGTCAAACTCGGTCTTCTCCTCAGCGGCCTCAGCGGCAGCGCCGCCGGCGGCGGGAGCGGCCATAGCGGCGGCGGAAACGCCGAACTCCTCCTCCAGAGCCTTAACCAGCTCGGACAGCTCCAGAACGGTCAGGGCCTTCACTTCCTCGATCATAGCGGTGATTTTCTCGCTAGCCATGGTGAAATACCTCCTAAAATTGGTTTTTTTAAAATTTAATGTGCGCTTTTATAAAGCGCCGTGTGCCGGGATAGATTACTCGGCAGCGGGGGCCTCGGCCTCGGCGGGCTCGCCGTTCTTCTCGGCGATGGCCTTCAGGACGATAGCCAGGCTGGTAATGGGAGCCAGCATCATGCCCAGAGCCTGAGCCTGCAGGACCTCCTTGGAGGGCAGCTCGGCCAGAGCCTGGATCTCCTCCAGGGAGATCACCTTGCCGTCCATAAAGCCGCCCTTGATGACGAACTTGTCATTGAGCTGCTTGACGTACTTGTTGACCACGCGCATGGGGGCGATGGGATCGCCGGCGCTGGTGGCCAGAGAAGTGGTGCCGTTGAGCACGTCGTCCAGACCCTCCAGGCCCACGTTGTTCAGAGCAAAACGGACCAGGGTGTTCTTCACCACGCCGTACTGCACCTCGTTCTGGCGCAGCTCGGTACGAAGGGCGGTGTCCTCGGCCACGGTGATACCCTTATAGTCCACCAGCACGCCGCTGGAAGCGTTCTTCAGCTGCTCGGTCAGCGCGGCCACGATGGCCTGCTTCTCGGAAAGAACCTTTGCGTTAGGCATTTTGGATTCACCTCCAACAAAATAAAAATCCTCCGCGTCAAAAGACAGGAGGACAGTACCATTCAAACTATGTCGTTGAATGCACTCTCGGCAGGGATTTACGCCTGGTTAAAAGCACCTGCTGTCTTTGAACGCTAGAATATTCTATCATCCGGGACAGGCTTTGTCAAGCAAAACCTGTCCCGGTGAGAGAAACAAATTTCTGCTCCCGACGTTACGTCAGGAACGCTGCTCAGTCAAGCTCAGACCAGCTTGGCGCCGTTGATCTTGATGCCGGGGCCCATGGTGGCGGCCACGGTGCAGCTTCTCACATACTGGCCCTTGGAAGCGGAGGGCTTGGCCTTGATGATAGCGCCCATGATGGCGTTAAAGTTCTCAGCCAGCTTCTCAGCACCGAAGGACACCTTGCCGATGGGGCAGTGGATGATGTTGGTCTTATCCAGACGATACTCGACCTTACCGGCCTTGATCTCGTGGATGGCCTTGGTCACATCCATGGTCACGGTGCCGGCCTTGGGGGAGGGCATCAGGCCCTTGGGGCCCAGGACCTTACCCAGACGGCCCACAACGCCCATCATGTCGGGGGTAGCCACGACCACGTCGAAGTCGAACCAGTTCTCCTTCTGGATCTTCTCCACCAGGTCCATCTCGCCCACATAGTCAGCGCCGGCGGCACGGGCCTCGTCGGCCTTGGCGGCCTTGGCGAACACCAGCACGCGCTGGGTCTTGCCGGTGCCGTGGGGCAGGACGATAGCGCCGCGGACCTGCTGGTCAGCGTGGCGGGAGTCAACACCCAGCTTCACGTGCAGCTCGACGGTCTCGTCGAACTTAGCGGTAGCGGTCTCCACGACCAGGCCCATGGCCTCGTTGGCGTCATACTGCGCGTTCTTGTCGATCTTCTTGGCGCTATCCTGATACTTCTTGCCTCTAAACATCTCTAACCCCTCCTTACTCGCCCACGACAACGCCCATGGAGCGGGCAGTACCGGCGATCATGCTCATGGCGGCCTCGATGCTGGCGGCGTTCAGGTCGGGCATCTTGGTCTCAGCGATCTTGCGCACATCTTCCTTGCTGATGGTGGCGACCTTGGTCTTGTTGGGCACACCAGAGCCAGACTCGATGTTGCAGGCCTTCTTGATGAGGACGGCCGCAGGGGGGGTCTTGGTCACAAAGGTGAAGGAGCGGTCGGCGTACACGGTGATGATGACGGGGATGATCATGCCCACGTCGTTCTTGGTGCGCTCGTTAAACTCCTTGGTAAAAGCGGCAATGTTCACGCCGTGCTGGCCCAGGGCAGGACCAACAGGGGGGGCGGGAGTCGCCTTGCCGGCGGGGATCTGAAGCTTTACATATCCAGTTACTTTCTGTGCCACGAAAGAGCACCTCCATTGAAAAAATGTGGTTGGGTTGGGCGTTCTGTGCCCAGTTTGGCGGGACGTTTCTGGCGTCCCTCCCACGTTTCGGCGGGGCATTTACGGCTGCCGCGCCTGTCCTCTTTTGAAAGAAGAGGACTGCCGGGAAAATCACTCGTTGGCGGGTTCCACCTGGTCCAGCTCCAGCTCCACGGGGGTCTCGCGTCCAAACATAGACACCACCACGCGGACCTTGCTGCGGTCCAGGTCGATCTCCTCCACCGTGCCCAGGAAGGACTCCAGCGCGCCGTCGGTGATCCGAACGGTGTCGCCCTCCTGATAGCTGACCACCACTTCGCGCTTTTCCACGCCCAGGGCGGCCACGTCGGCCTCGGACAGGGGGATGGCCTTGTTGCCCTCGCCCAAAAATCCGGTGACGCCGCGGATGTTCCGCACCACGTGCCAGGTCTCGTCGTTCATGACCATCTTCACCAGCACATAGCCGGGGAACACCTTGCGCTCCACTTCCTTGGGGCCGTTGTCCGTGATCTCGGTCACGGTCTCCAGGGGGATGCTGATCTCGTGGATGAGACTTTGCATCCCGCGGTTTTCCACGTACTTCTCGATGGTCGCCTTCACCGTATTCTCATAGCCGGAATAGGTGTGGACCACATACCAATTCGCATTGTCAGCCATTCCGATTACCTCAGGAGAGTGAGGAGCACGTCGATGGCGCTGCCGGCGATATAATCAAAGATCCAGATGAAGACGCCGACCACGATGACGCAGGCGATGACGATCAGCGTGTTGTTGATGGTCTGCTTGCGGGTGGGCCACTGGACCTTCTTCAGCTCGCTCTTCATATCCTTCAGCCACTTGCCGACGCGGGCGAACAGACTGGGCTTGGCCTTTTTATCGGCCTTCTTGTCCTTCTTCGCCTTGTCGGAACCGGCCTGGGCAGCCTGCTCCAGCTTTTCGTTCTCAGCCATTTGCGTTACCCTTCTTTCCTTACATCCTGAAAGACGCAATTACTTGGTCTCATTGTGGACAGTGTGCTTTCTGCAGAAGGGGCAATACTTGTTCAGCTCAAGACGATCGGGGGTATTCTTCTTGTTCTTCATGGTGTTGTAGTTTCTCTGCTTGCACTCAGAGCACCGAAGGGTGATCTTGATGCGCGCGCCTGCCTTTGCCATTTGTCGGCACCTCCTTTTGGTGTGGCGGTCCCGGGGAACCGCTTCGTTTGGACCGCACACGAACGCCGCCTGAAAAAGCAAAACGCCGGGTCCGGCTCATTGGCCGGACCCAGCGAAACAAACGCAAAAATTGCGTCAGCGCAATACGGTGGGCTCCGGCGATCTGCCTCCCTGTGTCCGTCAAATGCGGGAGGGGGTCATGCGTCAAACACCGTAAAAATGCGCACGACAAAAAAGCCCCTTTCACAGGTATAGCAACTATACCACGCCAAGCCCTTGCCCGTCAAGGGTTTTTTCAATTTTTTTGCGGTTTGCCCTCTCAGTCACGGCTGCGCCGTGCCAGCTCCCCCATAGGGGGAGCCAAGTTTCCAAGCTCTGTCATTGCGAGGAGGGCAAAGCTCGACGCGGCAATCCGTTTCCCTCGTCCCCCTTGCCTCCCCCTCCGGGGGAGGTGCCCAGTGCGCACACTGGGCGGAGAGGGCCGTCACTGCGGCAGGGTCAGGTCCCCCTCGCCGATCCAGCCCATTTTACGGAACATCTGGCCGAACAGCCAGCACAGCACGGCGGGCAGGATGAAGCAGATCAGGGCCATGCCCGCCCAGTCCATGGGGGTGATGGCGGCCTTCACGCCGGTGGCCACGTCGTTGACCCACCCGGCGTACACGCCGATCTGGCCCACCAGGCCGCAGGTGCCCATGCCGGAGGCCACGCCGCCGGAGGGGTCGTTCATCTGCAGGTGGAACAGGCAGGTGGCCATGGGCCCGGTGATGGCGGAGGTGAGGATGGCGGGCAGCCAGATGCGGGGGTTCTTCACGATGTTGGGCATCTGGAGCATAGAGGTGCCGATGCCCTGGCTCACCAGGCCGCCCCAGCCGTTCTCCTTAAAGGACAGCACGGCAAAGCCCACCATGTTGGCACAGCAGCCGGCCACCGCCGCGCCCCCGGCCAGACCGGTGAGGGTCAGGGCGGCGCAGATGGCGGCGGAGGAGATGGGCAGGGTCAGGGCGATGCCGATGACCACGGAGACGATGATGCCCATCCAGAAGGGCTGAAGCTCGGTGGCCCAGCGGATCAACGCGCCGATCTGAGAGGCCGCCTTGCCGATGGCCGGGGCCCACCAGGCAGCCAGGGCCACACCGGCGAAGATGGTCACCAGGGGGGTGACCAGGATGTCTACCTTGGTCTCCTTGGACACCGCCTTGCCCAGCTCAGCGGCGATGATGGCGATGAACAGCACGGCCAGGGGGCCGCCCGCGCCGCCCAGGGTGTTAGAGGCAAAGCCCACCGTGGCCAGGGAGAACAGCACCAGGGGCGGGGCCTGAAGGGCATAGCCGATGGCCACCGCCATGGCCGGGCCGCTCATGGCCGAGGCCAGGCCGCCCACGGTATAGCTGATGGTGTGGTCCCCGCTGCCCAGCGTGGCCACCACCTGGGTCAGGAAGGGGATGTGGAACTGGGTGCCGATGGTGTTGATGATGGTCCCGATGAGCAGGGAGCAGAACAGGCCCTGGGCCATGGCCCCCAGGGCATCGATGCCATAGCGCTTGGCGGAGATGACAATGTTTTTTCGCTTGAGAAAGGCTTTCAGCTTCTCCATTTACACACACTCATTTCAAAACATGGTAGACACGTGTCAAGACACATGTCTACCACATTTTACACGCCTATGAAAATTTGTCAAGAGTTTTATTTTGGGGGCGAGGCCCTCTCCGCCCAGTGTGCGCACTGGGCACCTCCCCCACAGGGGGAGGCAAGGGAGACGTTGGGAACGGATTGCCGCGTCGCTTCGCTTCTCGCAATGACAGTAGGGGCCGCTGTCCCCAGCGGCCCTTGGCTATCGGGCGGATGGGGACATCCGCCCCTACTTGGCTCTCCCTGTGGGAGAGCTGGCGCGGTGCAGCCGCGACTGAGAGGGCTGCCCCAGGGGTTTACTTCTCCTCCAGCAAAAACCCCAGCTTACTCAAACTCTCCCGCACCCGGTCATAGGCCTCCTGGCTGGGGCAGGCGACGGTGTGCAGATGGATGCCCTCGGTGAGCTGGGACAGGGGGGCGGCCTCCTGGCGGCGGCAGCGCTGGACAAACTGGCCCACGTCATACCGGTTGGAAATTTGCAGCTGGCCGGTGAGCTGGCCATAGATGGGATGCTCCACGATCACGTCCAGCACGGTGCAGCCCTGGTCCACCATGGCGTTCAGCTCCTCCTCCATCTGGTCGGCCCGGTGGCGGCAGGCCAGGGTGCGCACCAGTCCGGCGGCGGGGGCGGGCAGCACATAGCCCCTGGGGGTGGCGGCGATGTCCATCCCCCCCGCCCGCAGCAGGGCGATGTCCCCCACGATGATCTGGCGGCTGACGGAGTGCTCCCGGGCCAAAACGGCGGCGCTCACCGGCCCGCTGGCCTCCTCCAGCCGCCGGGCGATGGCCTGTCTTCTCTCCTGCGCGTCCATATGCGCTCCCCCTTTTGGTGTCAAATGAGATGTCATGACCGAAGTATACCACGCCTCTCCCCCTCAAACAAGAGGGAAAATCCCCGCCGAACTTGTCCCAAGCGCTTGACTTTTTCCACCTGAATCCATACAATAAAGGACACGAGTTTTTTCGATCATTCTTATTTATAAAGGACTGAAATATTTATGGCTCAGAACTCCAACAAGAAGCAGGTGGAGCAGATCACCGACATGGAGGTGGACTTTGCCCAGTGGTACACCGACGTGTGCAAGAAGGCAGAGCTCATCGACTACTCCTCCATCAAGGGCATGTTCATCTATCGCCCCTATGGCTACGCCATCTGGGAGAACATCCAGCACGCCCTGGACCAGAAGTTCAAGGAGACCGGGCACGAGAACGTATACCTGCCCATGCTCATCCCCGAGTCCCTGCTCCAGAAGGAGAAGGACCATGTGGAGGGCTTTGCCCCCGAGTGCGCCTGGGTCACCATGGGCGGCAGCGAAAAGCTGGAGGAGCGCTACTGCATCCGTCCCACCAGCGAGACCCTGTTCTGCGAGCACTATAAAAACGTCATCCACTCCCACCGGGACCTGCCCAAGCTGTATAACCAGTGGTGCTCCGTCCTGCGCTGGGAGAAGACCAGCCGCCCCTTCCTGCGCCACCGGGAGTTCCTGTGGCAGGAGGGCCACACCATGCACGCCACCGCCGAGGAGGCCCGGGAAGAGACCATGCGGATGCTGAACGTCTATGCCGATTTCCTGGAGAACGTGCTGGCCATGCCCGTGGTCCGGGGCCGCAAGACGGATAAGGAGAAGTTCAACGGCGCTGAGGAGACCTATACCGTGGAGTGCATGATGCACGACCGCAAGGCCCTCCAGTCCGGCACCAGCCACTATTTCGGCGACGGCTTTGCCCGTGCGTTCGACATCACCTTCACCGGCAAGGACAACCAGCTCCACCACCCCCACCAGACCAGCTGGGGCGTGTCCACCCGCATGATCGGCGGCATCATCATGACCCACGGCGACAACAACGGCCTGGTCCTGCCCCCCCGCATCGCCCCCATCCAGGCCATGGTCATCCCCGTGGCCATGCACAAGCCCGGCGTGCTGGACGCCGCCGCCGCCCTGCTAAGCCGCCTGAAGGCCGCCGGCGTCCGGGCCCAGATGGATGACAGCGACCAGTCCATGGGCTGGAAGGCCGCCCAGTACGAGATGAAGGGCGTGCCCCTGCGTGTGGAGATCGGCCCCAAGGACATGGAGAAGAACCAGTGCTGCATCTGCCGCCGTGACTCCGGCGAGAAGGTCTTCGTCAGCCTGGACGAGTTGGAGACCCGCGTCCAGGAGCTGCTGGACTCCGTCCACAACGGCCTGTACGAGCGGGCCAAGAAGAACCTGGAGGACCACACCAAGGTGTGCCACACCCTGGACGAGGTGAAGCAGTTCATGGACACCGAGGGCGGCTTTGCCAAGACCATGTGGTGCGGCGAGCTGGACTGCGAGCTGAAGATGAAGGAGCAGGCCGGTGTCACCTCCCGCTGCATGCCCCTGAAGCAGGAGAAGGTGGACGACGTCTGCGTCTGCTGCGGCAAGCCCGCCAAGCACATGATCTACTGGGGCGTGGCCTACTAAGCCCCTCCCCCTCCCCAACATGCGACACACCCCCGACCCATGTTTGTGAAGTGGGCCGGGCCGCCGCCGCCCTGGCAGCTCTGGCCGTGGCCCTGGCCACCGGCGTCGGCTGGGTGCTGGTGAACCTGTTCTGGTCGGTAATCTATCGCCGCAGCGCGAAACCTACAAAAACCTAAAAGACAGCGGCGCTCCCGTGTGTGGGAACGCCGCTGTTTGTCTTGGTTCAACGCTTAAAGCTGTTCGCCGGGCATCTTCCAGCCCTCGTGGTCGGTGTGGAGCAGCTCCTCCGCTTTCTCGCTGAGGGGCGCGCCCAGATACTCCCGGTACAGGGCCTGCACCTGGGGGTTCTCGTGGGAGAAGCGCACAGGGGCGCTCTTGTCCAGGGCGTACAGCCGCTGGCCCCGCTCGCCGTAGAGCTCCTTGTCCTCGCAGCTGATGGGCTGGCCGCCGCCGCCCACGCAGCCGCCGGGGCAGGCCATCACTTCCACAAAGTCATAGTGGACCTTGCCCGCCTTCAGCTGCTCCATCAGGGCCCGGGCGTTGCCCAGACCGCTGACCACGGCGCAGCGCACAGGGATGCCCGCCACCTCATAGGTGGCCTCCCGCAGGCCGGGGCCGGTGCGCACGTCGGCAAAGGCGTCGGGGGCCGGGTTCTCTCCGGTGAGGAGATAGGCGGCGGTGCGCAGGGCGGCCTCCATCACGCCGCCGGTGGCCCCGAAGATCACGCCCGCGCCGGTGGCCACGCCCATGGGGCTGTCCAGGGGCTCCTCGGGCAGATGGGCGGGGTCCAGCTGGTCGGCCCGGAGCATCCGCACAAATTCCCGGGTGGTCAGCACCCAGTCCACGTCGGGGCCGTGCTCGGTGGCCATGGTGGGCAGCTCACACTCCGCCTTTTTGGCCACGCAGGGCATGATGGACACGCAGCAGATCTTCTCCGGCTCCACCCCCAGCTTTTGGGCAAACCAGCTCTTGGCCACGCTGCCGAACATCTGCTGGGGGGACTTGGCGCTGGACAGCTGGCCCACCAGCTCGGGGTACTGGCCCTTTAAGAACCGCACCCAGCCGGGGCAGCAGCTGGTGAACATGGGCCACCGGGTCAGGCCGCCGGACTTCAGGCGGTGGAGGAACTCGCTGCCCTCCTCCATGATGGTCAGGTCGGCGGTGAAGTCGGTGTCGAACACATAGTCA
>URNZ01000076.1 GCA_900549405.1 uncultured Eubacteriales bacterium
GGTGGAGTATGCCCACGACCACGGCGTGGTGGTCGAGGCCGAGCTGGGCACCCTGGCCGGCGTAGAGGACGAGGTGAAGGTCAAGGCCGAGGATTCCAGCTACACCCGCCCCGAAGAGGTGGAGGAGTTCGTCACCAAGACCGGCTGCGACTCTCTGGCCATCGCCATCGGCACCAGCCACGGCGCCTATAAGTTCACCCCCGACCAGTGCACCCGCAACGAGCAGGGCATCCTGGTCCCCCCGCCCCTGCGCTTCGACGTGCTGGAGGAGGTCTCCAAGCGCCTGCCCGGCTTCCCCATCGTGCTCCACGGCTCCTCTTCCGTGCCCCAGAACTTTGTGAAGATGATCAACGAGAACGGCGGCAAGATGCCCGACGCCATCGGCATCCCCGAGGACGAACTGCGCCACGCCGCCGAGCTGTCCGTGTGCAAGATCAACATCGACTCCGATCTGCGCCTGGCCATGACCGCCACCATCCGCGAGCACTTTGTGCAGCACCCCGGCGACTTCGATCCCCGTCAGTATCTGAAGCCCGCCCGTGCCGCCATCAAGGAGCTGGTGCGTCACAAGCTGATCGACGTGCTGGGCTGCGCCGGCAAGGCCTGAGCCATTTCCCTTCAAGCAACATAGAATTCTTCCGGGTTTGTGTTTTCCGCCCCTGCGGGGCGGGAAACATCGGGAAGGATCAAAAGAAAAATTCCCCGATCCGCATGGGTCGGGGAATTTTTTGCCCCCTCCCGCATACCATCAGGGGAGAGGGGGGAGCGCATCCATGAAGCAGCTGAGGGAGATAGCCTATGACCGGGGGGCAGCGGTGCGGTATGCCCACGCCTGGGCCTATTGCCGCAACCCGCGGTATTATAATTACGACGACATCGGGGGCGATTGCACCAATTTCGCCTCCCAGTGCCTGTATGCGGGGACGGGAGTGATGAACTTCACGCCCATCTATGGCTGGTACTACTTAAATCCCAACGACAAGGCCCCGGCCTGGACGGGGGTGCCCTATTTCCGCAATTTCCTGGTCCGGTCCAAACCCTCTCCGGGGCCTTTTGCCAGGGAGGTGCCCCTGGAGGAGATCGAGGTGGGGGACTTTCTCCAGCTGCGGCTGAACAAAGATCGCTTTGAGCACACGCCCATCGTGGTGGAGCTGGGCAGTCCGCCCACGCCGGAGAATATTCTGGTGGCCGCCCACAGCGACGACGCGGACTTTCGGCCCCTGAGCAGCTATCCCTATCAGGCCCTGCGCTGTCTGCATATTCTGGGGGCCTGGAAGTGGGAGGAGAATCAGGAGGGGTAAAAAATATCCGGGGCCGCTTTTGCTGCGGTCCCGGATATTTTTGGACGGATTGCCACGTCGCTTCGCTCCTCGCAATGACAGTATGTCATCGCGTTCGCGTTGAGATCACTTCTCCAGCTTGCGGGCGGCCTTGCCCAGGAAGCGCTCGTCGGTGATGATGAAGCGCTCGTGGGTGCCCTCGCCGATCAGGCCCTTCTCGTCATAGGCGGCCACCTTGAACTCCAGGCGCTTGCCGTCCACGGCGGTGACCTCGCTCTCGGCCCAGACCTTCAGGCCCACGGGGGTGGCGGAGACGTGGGAGATGTTCAGCTTGGTGCCAACGGTGCTCTCCCCTTCGGCCAGGCCGGGGGCCACGGCGGTCCAGGCGGCCTGCTCCATCAGGGCGCACATCCAGGGGGTGGCGAACACGGGCAGGGTGCCGGACCCGGCGGTGATGGCGGTGTTCTGGTCGTTGACCACGGCCTCGGCCTTGGCCTTCATACCAACGGTAACAGACATGATAGTGTCCTCCTTGTAAGACGAAGTGGTGGGTATTAGGTTTTTTACGATGACGGAATCCCCCCGCCGCTTCGCGGCCCTCCCCCCTTTAACAAGGGGGGCTGTTTTTTGCTCCATTAGGCCCCCTTGTGAAAGGGGGCTGGCATCGCCGCAGGCGATGACTGAGGGATTCAGCGACATACACACACTGTATCTTACAACAATTCAGCCCAAAAATCCAGCGTCAAACTGCATCAAATCCGGTCAGGGGGTGATGCGGAACATGTCCACCACGCCGTCGATGAGCAGATCGCCTTTTTCGTCGGTGACGGTGACGTGGAAGATGGCCAGCTTGTGACCCCGGCGCACCGTCTCGGCGGCGGCATAGAGCGTGCCGCTCTGTACATTGTGGAGAAAGTTCATGTGGGCGCTCTGGGTGACATAATCCGCCCCGTCGGTGCGGGAGACGATGCCAGCCACGCAGTCGGCCATGGCGTACAGCAGCCCGCCGTGGGCATAGCCGTTGCGGTTTTTCGACTCCGGGGCCAGGTCCACCTTCACCACGCAGCGGTCAGGGGAGACGGAGACGATGGAGATGTGGTTATATTCCATAAAGGGATTGCTTTTGGCATAGGCACGGAAATCTTCTTCAGTGATCAATTTCATGGGGAACGCTCCTTTTCTGCGTTTTCCCTAGTGTACCCCCATTTACGGGAAAAGACAAGACAGAGAAAAGCGGGGGTGACATTTCCGGCGGAACGTGCTATAAAATAGAAGAGCAACCGAGAGAAAGGAGGACCCAGCTATGCAGAGGGTATTGTCCATGCAGCGCATGGGGGAGGCCGCGCCCCACATGGACCCCAAGACCCTGCAATATTTGAACGAGGGCCAGATCGAGAGCTTTGAGAGCTTTGAAGAATTCAGCCTGATCGCCTTTGACTGGTATGACGTACACAGCGATCGCACCCAGAATGAACAGATGCTGCTGTATCTGGACCGGGAGGACCTGTTTTTCTTCTGCGAGGACCAGGCGGCGGAGGACAAGGCCAACGCCATCTTCCGTGAGGTGACGGCGGGCGGGCCGCTGGACAACCAGCAGCTGCTCTATCGCTTTTTCGTGCGGCTGATCCACGGGGACATGTCCCATTTGGAGCAGCTGGAGGCGGACATCAGCGAGGGGGAGACGGCCATTCTGTCCGGCACCCACCGGGAGGACATGGACCGCATCGTCCAGTGGCGGCGGGAACTGCTGCGGCTGAAGCGGTATTACGAGCAGCTGGACTCCATCTTCGACGAGCTGACCGCCAACGACAACGGCCTGCTGTCCCACGCCAGCGTCCGGCGCATGGCCATTCTGGGCGGGCGCATGGACCGGTATCTCAACGCCGTGCGGAATTTGCAGGAGTCGGTGGCACAGCTGCGGGAGGCATATCAGTCCCAGCTGTCCATCCAGCAAAATGAATTGATGAAGCTGTTCACCGTGGTCACGGTGATCTTCCTGCCCCTGTCCCTGCTGGCGGGGTGGTATGGGATGAACTTTGTGGGGATGCCGGAACTGCGCTGGCGCTATGGCTATCCGGCGGTCATCGTCCTGAGCGTGCTGATCGTGGCGTGGCTGCTGTGGTATTTCCGAAAAAACAAGTGGCTCTAAAGCCAGAAGATAAGAGAAGACGCCGCCGCTTGAACAAGCGGCGGCGTTTTTGCGCCCGAATGAGGCCAAATGGTGCCGATAATTTGCCTTATATGAAGGGGGCGAAAAAGCAAAGGCAGATCAGGCAAAAGGGGAGCATCGTATAATGACGGGGAAAGGAGGTCTTTCGCTATGACAGAACAGTACGAAAGACATTTGCGGGAAAAGCATCTCTCGGAAAACACCATCACAGCCTATCTCTTTGCCCTGCGGCAGTTCCGCCAGCGCTATGGCACCGTGACCCAGACCAACCTGTGCCGGTATAAAAGCTGGCTGATGGAGCGCTATAAGCCCCAGACGGTGAACCTGCGGCTCCAGGCCATCAACTGCTATTTAGAGAGCGTGGGCCGGGAGAAGTGGCGGCTGCCCTTTGTGCGGGTGCAGCAGAAGGCTTTTTTGGAAAACGTCATCAGCGAGGCGGATTATGAGTATTTTAAGACCCGATTGAAAGAGGATGACGAGCTTTTCTGGTACTTTGTGGTCCGGTTTTTAGCGGCCACCGGGGCCCGCATCAGCGAGCTGCTCCAGCTGAAGGTGGAGCACATCCGCCGGGGCTATCTGGACCTGTACACCAAGGGCGGCAAGCTGCGGCGCATCTATATCCCCCAGGCCCTTCAGCAGGAGGCCAGCAAGTGGCTGGCCGGGCGGAAAATGACCAGCGGCTTTGTCTTTCTCAACCGCCAAGGGCAGCGTATCACCGCCCGGGGCGTGTCCGCCCAGCTGAAAAAGCTGGCTGTGCGCTATGGCATCGACCCGGACGTGGTCTATCCCCACTCCTTCCGCCACCGGTTTGCCAAGAGCTTTTTGGACCGCTGTGGGGACATCGCCTTTCTGGCCGACCTGATGGGCCACGAGAGCATCGAGACCACCCGCATCTATCTGCGCAAGACGGCCACGGAGCAGCGGGCCATCGTGGACCGGGTGGTGGATTGGTGAGGAAAAGCGTCGATTCTTCAACATACCCAAAACTTTTTTCAGCTTTGTGCATATAAGGCAAATTATCGGCTTCTACTTTACCATATTATAGTAGAAACTGACAAATAATGCAAAAGAATTCGTTCGACAAAAAGCGACAAACAACGCAAAAAGCCATCCGGGAGGAGAGACGAGGCTCTCCTCCCGGATGACTTAGAAGAGGGAAAAAGAAGAAAGAAAAGGTAAGATAAGCGCTGCCGCTCTGATCACTTGGCGGCGGCGAAGCCCTGCTCCAGGTCGGCGATGATGTCATCGATGTGCTCGGTGCCGATGGACAGGCGGATGGTGGCGGGGGTGATGCCCTGGTCGGCCAGCTCCTCGGCGGACAACTGGGAGTGGGTGGTGGTGGCGGGGTGGATGACCAGGGACTTCACGTCGGCCACATTGGCCAGCAGGGAGAAGATCTTCAGGTTGTCGATGAAGCGGAAGGCCTCCTCCTGGCCGCCCTTGATCTCAAAGGTGAAGATGCTGGCGCCGCCGTTGGGGAAATGCTTCTCATACAGGGCGTGGTCGGGGTGGTCGGGCAGGGAGGGGTGGTTCACGTGGGCCACCTGGGGGTGGTTGGCCAGGAACTCCACCACCTTCTTGGTGTTCTCCGCGTGGCGGTCCAGACGCAGGGACAGGGTCTCCACGCCCTGGAGCAGCAGGAAGGCGTTGAAGGGGGAGATGCAGGCGCCGGTGTCCCGCAACAGGATGGCCCGGATGTAGGTGACAAAGGCGGCGGGACCGGCGGCGTCCACAAAGGACACACCGTGATAGCTGGGGTTGGGGTCGGCGATGGCGGGATACTTGCCGCTGGCCTTCCAGTCGAACTTGCCGGAGTCCACGATCACGCCGCCCAGGGAAGTGCCGTGGCCGCCGATGAACTTGGTGGCGGAGTGGACCACGATGTCAGCGCCGTGCTCGATGGGCCGGATGAGATAGGGGGTGCCGAAGGTGTTGTCGATGACCAGGGGCAGGCCGTGCTTGTGGGCGATGGCGGCGATGGCATCGATGTCGGGGATGTCGCTGTTGGGGTTGCCCAGGGTCTCCAGATAGATGGCACGGGTGTTGTCCTGGATGGCGTTCTCCACCTCGGCCAGGTCGTGGGCGTTCACAAAGGTGGTGGACACGCCGAAGTGGGGCAGGGTGTGCTCCAGCAGGTTATAGCTGCCGCCGTAGATGGTCTTCTGGGCCACGATGTGACCGCCGTCGGCGGCCAGGGCCTGGATGGCATAGGTGATGGCGGCGGCGCCGGAGGCCACGGCCAGAGCGGCCACGCCGCCCTCCAGAGCCGCAATGCGCTTTTCAAACACGTCCTGAGTGGAGTTGGTCAGGCGGCCATAGATGTTACCTGCGTCGGCCAGACCGAACCGGGCGGCGGCATGGGCGGAGTTATGGAACACATAAGAGGTGGTCTGATAGATGGGGACGGCGCGGGAGTCGGTGGCGGGGTCGGCCTGCTCCTGACCGACGTGGAGCTGCAGGGTCTCGAACTTATAATGACTCATGAGTAAACACCTCATCAAAATATTTTTTTATTTGGGTCCCACAGGGGGAGAAGAGCGTGAAGTCTGTTACGGTTTGGGTGCGGTCCCGGCGGACAGGTCCCGGACCACTTCACCGGCCAGGATCAGTCCGGCGGCGGCGGGGACAAAGGCGGTGCTGCCGGGGACCTGGCGGCGCTGGGTACATTTCCGGGCGGTGCCGGGGGGACAGATGCAGTGGCTGCGGCAGCTGATGGCCATGTCATCCAGAGGGGTGAGGGCCTGCTCCTGGGAGTAGACCACCTTCAGGTGGCGGATGCCCCGCTTGCGCAGCTCCTTTCGCATCACCCGGGCCAGGGGACAGACAGAGGTCTTGTAGATGTCGGCCACCTGAAAGGCGGCGGCGTCCAGCTTGTTCCCCGCCCCCATGCAGCTGATGATGGGGGTCCCGGCGTCGTGGGCCTGCTGGATCAGCTCCAGCTTGCCGGTGACGGTGTCGATGGCGTCCACCACATAGTCATAGGCGGCGAAATCGAACTGGTCGGCGGTGGCGGGGGAGTAGAAGGTCTTATAGGTGGTCACGGCGATCTTGGGGTCGATGTCTGCGATGCGCTGGGCGGCCACATCCACCTTATACTGGCCCACCGTGCTGCGGGTGGCGAAGATCTGGCGGTTCAGATTGGTGAGGCAGACCCGGTCATCGTCGATCAGGTCCAGCGCCCCCACGCCGCTGCGGGCCAGGGCCTCTACGGTATAGCCGCCCACGCCGCCGATGCCGAACACGGCCACCCGGGCGCTGTGGAGACGGTCCATGCCGTCCTTCCCCAGCAGCAGCTGGGTCCTTGAATACTGGTCAAGCAAATGGTCTCATTCCTTTTCATGGCGCAAAAAATCCGGGCAGCCGTTACACAAGGAAACAGCACCCGGACGCAAGAATACTGACAGGGAAAATCACTTTACCCTTATTCCAGGGGAAGAAGGGCACAGGAACAAGACCCGCACAGCAGTTGTGTCCGGGAAGGGGACATTCGTCCAAAGCGGAAGTTGCTGCGCAGCAGCTTTTCAAACGCGGCGATCATGCTGGGGGCCTCCTTTCAGTCGGTTCGTTCTTGAGGATGAACAGAGTATAACCTACTTTCCCTATAAAGTCAATGGGTATTTGCAAAAAATCAGCCCACTAATTCAGAGGGTAATTTCATGTTTCTGACGGGAGGAGGATGAAGTTAGGAGTTAGGAGGGATGAGAGAGGAGTTAAAATAGCCTTCCCCATTCCAGGGGGAAGGTGGCATGGCGCAGCCATGACGGATGAGGGTGGCCACGGAGGTGCTTGCGCTATCGGCGGGCGGACACAGAGGTCCGCCCCTACACCAGGCTACGATGGCTCTTGTAGGGGCCGACCTCTGCGTCGGCCCGTTCCCGTTAAAAAAGACCTGCCTGGAAAACAGGCAGGTCTTGCTTTACATCAACGGCGCAAACACGCGTAAAATGCTTCGATAAAGCTGTAAGAGGATATTCAGGTGGCGGAAGCGGCGGAGGGTGATGGGCTCGCTTAACGTCAGGGTGTCCTGAAAGTCACGCTCGATGTCGTGGATGCAGGGGGCGTCGCACAGCCACACGCCGTCCTCAAAGTGGAGGAACAGGCTGCGGTAGTCCAGATTCACCGTGCCCACCGTGGCGAAGCGGCCATCCACCACAAAGTTTTTGGCGTGGATGAAGCCGGGGGTGTATTCATAGATGTGGACCCCGGCGTCCAGCAGGGGGGGATAGTGGGCGCGGGTCACCTCGAACACATAGCGCTTGTCGGGGATGTGGGGGGTGATGAGATACACGTCCACGCCGGACTTGGCGGCGTTGCACAGGGCGGTGTTGGTGGCCACGTCCACGATGAGGTAGGGCGTGGTGATATAGATATACTTTTTGGCCCGGGCAATCATGTTCAGATAGACCGACTGGCCCACCGTCTCCTGGTCCAGGGGGGTGTCGGTATAGGGCTGGACATAGCCCGTCCAGGGGCGCACCGGGGCGGCGGGGGGACGGAAGCGGTCAAAGTCCTCCTCCAGCCCGGCACAGTGGTCCCACATGGACAGGAACATCACCGTCATGGACCACACCGCGTCCCCCTCCAGCAATATGGCGCTGTCCTTCCAGTGGCCAAAGCGCTCCTTCTGGTTGATATACTCGTCGGCCAGGTTGATGCCCCCGGTAAAGCCCACCTGCCCGTCGATGATCATCAGCTTACGGTGGTCCCGGTTGTTCAGCCGGGGGGTCATGACGGGGCGGAAGCGGTTGAACACCCGGCACTGGATGCCCTTGGCCATCATCTGCTGGTCATAGTGCTGGGGCAGGGTGAACATGCAGCCCATGTCGTCATACAGCAGGCGCACCTCCACCCCCTGGGCGGCCTTCCGCTCCAGCACGTCCAGAATGCTGTCCCAGAACACCCCGGGCTGGATGATGAAGTATTCCAGAAAGATATACCGCTGGGCCTTCTCCAGCTCTGCCAGCATCCGGGGGAAGGCCAGGTCCCCCAGGGAGAAATACTCCGTCACCGTGTTGGTATAGGCGGGGCAG
>URNZ01000077.1 GCA_900549405.1 uncultured Eubacteriales bacterium
CCCCTCATCCGTCATGGCTTCGCCATGCCACCTTCTCCCCTGCGGGGCGAAGGCTATGACCGTTCTGACGGGAGCATTCAAATGCCGAAAGCCTTCCCCTCATCCGTCACGGGCTGCGCCCGCGCCACCTTCCCCCAGGGGAAGGCTTTTCGAATACACCCCGCAATATTAAAATCAGATTCAACCCCTCGTATCAAAACCACCCCATTTCCCCGGAAAACCCGGCCAATTCCGCCTGAAACCGCAAAAAATCAAAACCTGAAATAAATTTGTGGAAAAGTCGGTGGAAAGTGTGAAAAGCGGGGGAGAACGCTGACGTTTTTTGTGCGTTGGGTGTCTGGGGGCCCGCCTGCCCGGGGGGAGGGACAAAAAAGAAAGGCGGCGGGGGGAAAGAAATTAAAAAAAGGGATTGCAGGGCGAAAAATTTTCTTGTACAATAGCACTGTATCGACATGATCCGCGTGGCCCGTTTTTCCGGGCCATTGTCATTTTATGAAGAGGAAGGGCGGAACAGGACTATGGAGCTGTTGAAGCAGCGCATCCGCAAGGATGGCACTGTGAAGGGGAACGACGTGCTGAAGGTGGACAGTTTTCTGAACCACCAGATGGATGTTGCCCTTTTTGAGGAGATCGGCAAGGAATTCAAGCGGCTGTATGCAGACTGCGGCGTGAACAAGATATTGACCATCGAGGCCTCTGGCATCGGGATCGCTTGTGTCACGGCGCAGTCTTTTCATTGCCCGGTGGTGTTCGCCAAGAAGAGCCAGAGCAAGAACATCGACGGCGCGGTGTACTCCACCAAAGTAAAGTCTTTCACCCACGGGAAGGTCTATGACGTGATCGTCTCCAAGAAGTTCCTGGGTCCGGAGGACCGGGTGCTCATCATCGACGACTTCCTGGCCAACGGCGCGGCTTTGGAAGGCCTCATCGACCTGGTCCGCCAGGCGGGGGCCACGTTAGTGGGCGCTGGCATTGTTGTCGAGAAGGCTTTCCAGCCCGGGGGAGACCGGCTGCGGGCCCAGGGCGTCCGGGTGGAATCTCTGGCCCGGGTGAAGTCCATGAGCGAGGAGACCGGCGTGGTCTTTGTGGACGACTGAATTGGAATTAAGGCCGGGGGACCGGCTTTAAGATAGGGCGGAAGAACATTCTGCCCGAGAAAGAAAAACCGCAAAAATATCAAGGAGGAATTATTCACCCATGAAGAAACTGCTTGCAATGGTCATGGCTGTGGCCATGACCCTGTCCCTGGCCGCCTGCGGCGGGAACAGCACCCCCGCCGCCAACACCGACTTTAAGGTGGGCGCCATCTACATCAACAGCAAGAACGACACCGCCGGTTACACCTATGCCCACCACAACGGCATCACCACCGCCATGAAGGAGCTGGGTCTGGACCCTGACTCTCAGCTGGTCATTGTGGACGAGGTGAGCGATGACGACTATGACAAGATCGCCAACGCCGTGGACACCCTGGTGGCCGCCGACTGCAACATCGTCTTCGCCATCTCCTTCGGCTATATGCAGGCTGTGGCTGACAAGGCTGCGGAGTATCCCGACGTGATCTTCTCCCACGCCACCGGCTATATGAGCAACGACACCAACTTCAACAACTACTTCGGCCGCATCTATCAGGCCCGCTATCTGGCCGGTGTGGCCGCCGGCCTGAAGAGCCTGGAGACGGGCAACAACAACCTGGGCTATGTCTCCGCCTATGGCACTGAGTACGCCGAGACCTGCTCCGGCATCAACGGCTTCACCCTGGGCGCTCAGGCCGTGAACCCCGACGCCAAGGTCTATGTGAAGGAACTGGGTGCCTGGGCCGACGAGGTCAACGAGTCCGCCTTTGCCAAGGAGCTGATCCAGAACTATAACTGCGGCGTCATCTCCCAGCACTGCGACTCCGCTCAGCCCCAGATCGCCGCTCAGGACGCCGGTGTGTTCGGCTGCGGCTATAACTCCGACATGACCGCCGACGCTCCCAAGGCCCACCTGACCGCCGCCATCTGGAACTGGAACGTGTATTATCACACCGCCATCCAGGCCGCCATGGACTGCAACGGCGATGCCTCTCAGTTTGTGACCAAGATGGGCGGCTCCGCCTATTACGGCGGCCTGGCCGAGGACTTTGTGGACGTGTCCCCCCTGAACGAGACCACCGTGGCCCCCGGCACCGATGCCGCCATCGAGGCCGTGAAGGCCAAGATCGTCTCCGGCGAGTGGGACGTGTTCTCCGGCGTGAAGCTGCACGTCAACGTGAACACTGACGGCACCGTGTCCGTGGATCAGGCCGACGAGGCCCTGGTGGACAATGCGGGCAACGAGATCGTCGCCGCCGGCGGCCCCAGCGTGGAGGACAGCGTCATCACCGGCTCCATGAACTACTTTGTGGCCGGGGTGGAGGAGGCCTAAGGCCCCCTGCCCGGACAATCAAAGACCCGAAACCCGGGCCGGCCGGATATCCGGCCGGCCCGGACTTTTTTGCCGACCCAGGTCGGCCTTTGCTGTTGGGGCCGGAGTCAGTGCAGCTGCCGGCCCGAACAGGAGAGAACAACGGCGGAGGGTTCCGCCGGGACAAAGGAGGAATTTTTTATGGCGGAGCGACCCTGTGCCATTGAGATGCGGGGCATCACCAAGACCTTTGGCAGCGTGACGGCCAACCACAACGTCCACCTGGACCTGCGCCAGGGGGAGATCCTGGCCCTGCTGGGGGAGAACGGCTCGGGCAAGACCACGCTGATGAACATGCTCTCCGGCATCTATAAGCCGGACGCGGGGGAGATCTTGGTGGAGGGCAAGCCCGTGTCCATCGACTCCCCGGAGGACGCCAAAAAGCTGGGCATCGGCATGGTCCACCAGCACTTCAAGCTGGTGGACGTGTTCACCGCGGCGGACAACATCTGGATGGGAAAAGAAAAGGCGGGCTTCGGTCTGAAAAAGGACCGCTATGGCGAGATCCAGGACATGGTGCGCAAATTCGGCTTTGAACTGGACCCCAAGAAGAAGGTCCACAACATGGCCGTGTCGGAAAAGCAGACCCTGGAGATCATCAAGGTGCTGTATTACGGGGCCAAGGTCATCATCCTGGACGAGCCCACCGCCGTGCTGACGGTGCAGGAGATCGAAAAGCTGTTCACCGTCCTGCGCCGGATGCGGGACGAAGGGCACTCCATCATCATCATCACCCACAAGCTGAACGAGGTGATGGAGCTGTCTGACCGGGTGGCCATCCTGCGCAAGGGCGAGTATATCACCACCGTGAACACCGCCGAGACCAGCGAGCAGGAGCTGACCGAGTGGATGGTGGGCCGGAAGATCGACCTGAACATCAACCGCCCCCTGGTGGAGAAGACCCGGCCCCTGCTGGAGATTAGGGACCTGACCATCCGCAGCGACGAGGGGGCCGTGGCCATCGACCACGTGAACTTCTATATCCGGGGCGGCGAGATCTTGGGCGTGGCGGGCATCGCCGGGTGCGGCCAGAAGGAGCTGTGCGAGGCCATCGCCGGTCTGCGGCCTGTCCAGTCCGGCCTGATGATCCACAAGGGGGACAACATCGTGGGCCTGTCCCCCAAGGCCATCCTGGAAAAGGGCATCTCCATGTCCTTCATCCCCGAGGACCGGCTGGGCATGGGCCTGGCCCCCTCTCTGTCCATCACGGACAACATGATCCTGAAGAATTACGCCCTGGCCAAGGGTCCCTTTGTGGACCGGAAGGGGGGCCGGGCGGACGCGGAGCACGTCATCAAGGAGCTGGAGGTGGTCACCCCCTCCACCGAGACGCCGGTGCGCCGCCTGTCCGGCGGCAACGTGCAGAAGGTGCTGCTGGGCCGGGAGATCAAGGCCGGACCCAACGTCATCGTCACCGCCTATCCCGTGCGGGGGCTGGACATCAACTCCTCTTACGCCATCTATAATATCTTGAACGAGCAGAAGCAGAGCGGCGTGGGCATCCTGTTCGTGGGCGAGGACCTGGACGTGATGCTGGCCCTGTGCGACAAGATCATGGTGCTGTGCCACGGCAGGGTCATGGGCGTGGTCCACGCCCACAAGACCACGAAAGAGGAGCTTGGCCTGATGATGACCGGCGCCCTGGACCTGACCAACCGGTATGAGGACAAGCCCACCGGCTATGCCAAGGACACCAACATCACCCCCCAGAAGCTGGCCGAGCTGGAGCGCCAGAGCCGGGAGCAGGCAGAGGCCGAAAAGCAGGCCCAGGAACAGGAGGAGAAGTGAGATGCGCTTTCATGTGGTAAAGCGGGACGGTTGCCCCCTGTGGAAGAAGCTGGGGCTGTATGTCCTGGCGGTGCTGGCCGCCCTGATCCTGGGCGGCGTGGTGCTGCTGGCCCTGGGAGTCAATCCCCTGGCCTATTACAGCCGCATGTTCACCATGGGCATGGTGGGCAACAAGATCGCCTATAAGACCTTTGAGAACTATTTAAAAGTGTTCGTGCCCCTGGCGCTGACCTCGGTGGCACTGTCCCTGGCCTTTAAAATGCGCTTTTGGAACATCGGCGGCGAGGGACAGTTCATCCTGGGCGCGGTGGCCGCCACCACCGTGGCCTTTAAGCTGGGGCCGGTGCTGCCCTCGGCGGTGACGCTGATCCTTATGTGTCTGGCCGGGATGCTGGCCGCCGGGATCTACGGGGCCATCGTGGCGGTGCTGAAGGTGAAGTTTGGCACCAACGAGACCCTGATGACCCTGATGCTCAACTATGTGGCCCTGTATTTTGTCACCTTCCTGGGGGAGACCCAGGCCGACTGGAACTTCTATCTGGACAAGACCTCTGCCCGGCCCATCTTCGCCACCTTCTCCCAGTACGCCGCCTTCCCCCGCATCCCCTTCGGTAAGTTCGGGCTGAACGTGTGCGTCATCCTCACGTTTCTCATCGGCATCCTGGTGTATGTCTATTTGAAGTACACCAAGCACGGCTATGAGATCGCCGTGGTGGGCGACAGCGTGGGCACCGCCCGGTATGCGGGCATGAAGGTGGACCGCATCGTGCTGCGCACCGTGTTCCTGTCCGCCTGTCTCATCGGCCTGGCCGCCGCCTTTAAGGTGGGCACCGCCGGGGTGCTGGCCACCGCCATCACCGACGACGTGGGCTGGACGGGCATCATTGTGGCCTGGCTGTCCAAGATGAACACCGCCGCCATCTTTGTGGTGTCCGCCCTCATCGGCGTGCTGCGCTATGGCTCCACGGTGGCCGCGGCCACCTTCTCCCGGGTGGATTCCAGCTTCGCCAACATGCTCCAGGGCGTGATCTTGTTCCTGGTGCTGGCGGCGGACTTCTGCACCCGGTTTAAAGTGGTTCCCGTGAAGAAAGGGGGAAACGACAATGGAAATGGATAAGCTGGGGGTGGTCACCTCCTTCATTCACAACATTGTGGTCTATAACATCCCGCTGCTGTACGGCACGGTGGGGGAGATCATGGTGGAGAAGTCGGGCAGCCTGAACCTGGGCGTGGAGGGCATCATGGCCGTGGGCGCCATCTTCGGCTATATCATCGGCTGCTACACCAACAGTCTGCTCATCGGCATCCTCACCGCCTTTTTGGCCGGGGCCCTGTGCGGGCTGCTGTTTGCCGCCCTCACCGTCTCCCTCCAGGCCAACCAGAACATCACCGGCCTGACCCTGACCACCTTTGGCCTGGGCGTATATTTCTTCGTGGGCAACGGCCTGAAGGCCGTCCGCTGGCCCGCCATGAACGACTATTCCGGCATCAAAAACGGCTTTGCGAATTTACCCATCCCCGGCCTGTCCAAGCTGCCCCTCATCGGCGAGGGCCTGTTCGACCACAACATGCTGGTCTATCTGGGCGTGGTCATCGCCATTGTGGCCTGGTGGTATCTCAACCGCACCACCCCCGGCCTGCGGCTGCGGGCGGTGGGGGAGAACCCCGGCGCCGCCGACTCGGTAGGCGTGAACGTGAAGCGCTTTCAGTATATCCACATCTGCATTGGCTGCGGCATCATGGGCCTGGGCGGCTATTACATGGGCCTGAATATGTCCGGCTCCTTCTCCAGCAGCTGCTGGATCAACGGCTACGGCTGGATTGCGGTGGCCCTGGTCATCTTCGCCAACTGGAACCCGGCCATGGCCATTCTGGGCACCTTCGTCTTCGGCTTTTTCAGCACCCTGCGGGTGTCCGGCAGCAGCCTGGCCGCCGCCTTCCCCGCCGGGCTGGGCTGGCTGGCCAAGGTCCCCACCCAGCTCTATCAGGCCCTGCCCTTCCTCATCACCGCCGTGGTCCTGGTGGCCACCTCCGTGCGGAAACGAGAGGGCTCCGGCTGCCCCGCCGCATTGGGACTTAACTATTTCCGGGAAGAGCGGTAAATCAAAAACAAAAAACCGGGCAGAGCCATGCAACTTACACATGGCTCTGCCCGGAAATTTTTATGGGTATTTTTCAGGATGTCCGTTTGGCGGAGCACGACGCCGCTTTCAGCACCCAGACCAGCTGGAGGAGCATGAGCAGCTCCGGGTAGATGGCGTACATAAACAGGCGGTAGAAATCCACGTGATACTTGATGTACCACCGGACGAACAGGGCCGCCGCCGTGACCAGAACGATCTCCACGGCGATGGCCGGACGGCTGTGCCCGAACCGTTCCCGGTGGAGCCAGACATAGACAGCGTTGGCCCAGAAGAGGACCTGTGCCACCCAGTTCAGGGCCAGAGCCACGCTGAGGATGCGGAGGAAGTAGTTCTCCCAATAGGCGGGGGCCTGCCAGTCGTTGATGAGCCAGCCCCAGTTTTCATAGCTGATGCGATGCACCCCGGGGTCCACCACAATCATCTCCCAAAGGCCCACCAGCTCCACCAGGAAAATGACCTGAAAGACCAGTGCGCAGAGCAGCATCTCCCGCCGCCATTGGCGCTCGTTCCATAAAATCATAGTTGGCTCCTTTCTCTGTCGGCCTTTAGTCGGTCTCCATAGGAAGGTCATAGATGTCGCTGAATGGTACATTCTCTGTGGTCCAGCGGGTGACCTCGCCGGTGTTGTGGTCCACGCGGATGAAGTCGATTCGACCACGTTCTAAATCGGCCATGGCGATGGCAGTACCGTCATGGGTGGAGCTGACGCATATCCCCGTGTTGTCTTCCGACAGGGGGAGCCGGATGCTGTAAGACGGGTCGCCGTTGCCGTCTTTTTTCTCAAACGCACCGGGAGTCCAGGTCATTTTGTCCGACTTTTCTCCGGCGCAGCCGAACAGCGCCGCAACCAAAACCAAAGCCAGCGCCGCCGTGATCCATCGTTTCCAGGTGTGTTTCATGTGGTCAGCTCCTTTCTCCGTTGTGGCCCGAACGGGCCGGTCAGTCGTTTTATGTACAGGGGGAGGATATGGGAATGGTGGTTCTGTAAGCATTGTATCATGGAATTTGCGTTTTATATAGAAGAACAAAGCGCTGCACCTCATTCCATTATCAATTACCACTCGTCAAATGAATACATGACGACAGAGCGGTCACGAATACTCTCCTCAGCAGTTTCTCGATTCATATCATAAATGGATACTGGTTGGTCTTCTTTCCATTTGTGATAGAGCGCCGTTCCTGCAATGGCGGCCACAGTTACCAGAGCCGCCAGAGCCAGGAGCCACTTCCGGTGCTTCCGGGTGGGCGTGGGTTCTTCCTGTGGCGGCGCAGGCTGAGGGGGGTGCAGGGGCGTGGGGTCGTCCAGGTCGTCGTTGAGCAGGTAGTCGGTGGAGACCTGGAATACCTGGGCCAGGCTCTTCACGCTGTCGGCCAGGGGTTGGACGGCCCCCGTCTCCCTTAATTAAAGATATTGTTGGGTAAAAAAGAAAGGTCAGTCGATT
>URNZ01000078.1 GCA_900549405.1 uncultured Eubacteriales bacterium
CGTGTCTGTGGTGCCCCTGCCCAACGACGAGATGAAGGGCCGGATCATCGGCCGCGAGGGCCGGAACATCCGCACGCTGGAGACCCTGACCGGCGTGGATCTCATCATCGATGACACGCCCGAGGCCATCACCGTCTCCTGCTTCGACCCCGTCCGCCGGGAGATCGCCCGGCTGGCCCTGGAGAAGCTGATCCTGGACGGCCGCATCCACCCCGCCCGCATCGAGGAGATGGTGGAGAAGGCCAAGCGCGAGGTGGACGCCGTCATCAAGTCCGAGGGCGAGCGCGCCATCTTCGAGACCAACGTCCACGGCCTGCACCCGGAGCTGGTCAAGCTGCTGGGCCGCATGCGCTACCGTACCAGCTATGGCCAGAACGTGCTTAACCACTCCATCGAGGTCTCCCACATCGCCGGGCTGCTGGCCGCCGAGATCGGCGCCAATGTGGCCGAGGCCAAGCGGGCCGGCCTGCTCCACGACCTGGGCAAGTCGGTGGACCACGAGGTGGAGGGCTCCCACGTGCAGATCGGCGTGGAGCTGGCCCGAAAGTACCACGAGAGCGAGAACATCATCCACGCCATCCAGGCCCACCACAACGATGTGGAGCCCCGGACCATCGTCGCCTGCCTGGTCCAGGCCGCCGACGCCATCTCCGCTGCCCGCCCCGGCGCCCGGCGTGAGAACGTGGAGAACTATATCAAGCGGCTGGAGATGCTGGAGGAGATCACCTCCTCCTTCCCCGGCGTGGAGAAATCTTTCGCCATCCAGGCAGGCCGCGAGGTGCGCATCATGGTCAAGCCCGAGGTCATCAGCGAGGACCAGATGGTCCTGCTGGCCCGGGACATCGCCAAGAAGATCGAGGACGAGCTGGAGTACCCCGGCCAGATCAAGGTCCACCTCCTCCGCGAGACCAAGGCCATCGAATACGCCAAGTAATATTTACAAAAAAGATTCCCGGATGCTTCCCCAGCATCCGGGAATTTTTGTGTTTTGAGCGGATTTAAAAGCATCCGGTTTTTCTTGCCAAATTCGACATATTATGCTATAATGACTTTGGCGCATGGATATGCGCTGGCGCTGCCAGTACACGGTAGGCGGGTAGTCCCTCCTTTGGGAGGAGCTGCATACTTCTTGTTCTCCTCCCGCTCCGGGAGGAGGTGAGTGGATATGATGACTTATTCCGATCTCATCGAGACGGGCCTGCTGGTCATGCAGGCTTTGAATTTCATCGCTTACATCTACTTTAACATAAAAAAGAAGTAACCGCCGCTAGCTTGGCCGCTCGACGGTTACTACTTCTTGATCGTTGAGGGACCCCCGTCTACCGGCAGCGCCTCTTCTTATGTTCAGTATAACATGATTTGGAAATTTGTCAATCCCCCGACGTGGGATTTCCCATGCTAAAGGCCGCCGTCCCAGGTGGGGCGGCGGCCTTCTTATAGAATCGTTACTCCTCGTCCAATTTGAGCACGGCCATGAAGGCCTCGGTGGGCAGCTGGACGGAGCCCAGGGAGCGCATTTTCTTTTTGCCCTCTTTTTGCTTCTCCAGCAGCTTCTTCTTCCGGCTGATGTCGCCGCCGTAGCACTTGGCCAGCACGTCCTTGCGCATGGCCTTCACCGTCTCCCGGGCGATGACCTTGCCGCCGATGGCGGCCTGGACGGGCACCTCGAACAGCTGGCGGGGGATGTTCTCCTTCAGCTTTTCGCAGATGCGCCGGGCCCGGGCATAGGCCTTGTCCTTGTGGACGATGAAGGACAGGGCGTCCACCTGCTCCCCGTTGAGCAGCAGGTCCACCTTCACCAGCTGACTGGGCTGATAGCCCTCCAGCTCATAGTCCAGACTGGCATAGCCCTTGGTGCGGGCCTTCAGGGCGTCGAAGAAGTCATAGATGATCTCTCCGATGGGCATGGAGTAGTGCAGCTCCACCAGGTTGGTGTCCAGATACTGCATGTCTTTAAAGATGCCCCGGCGGTCCTGACACATGGGCATGATGTTGCCCACATAGTCGGGGGGCGCGATGATGGTCACCTTGGCAAAGGGCTCCCGTGCCTCGGAAATGGAGCCGGGGTCGGGGTAGTTGTGGGGGTTATCCACCCGTACCACCTCGCCGTCGGTCTTGGTCACCTCATAGATGACGGAGGGCAGGGTGGTCACCAGGTCCAGGTCAAACTCCCGCTCCAGCCGCTCCTGGATGATCTCCATGTGGAGCATCCCCAAAAAGCCGCACCGGAAGCCGAAGCCCAGGGCCACGGAGGACTCGGGCTCAAAGGACAGCGACGCGTCGTTCAGCTGCAGCTTCTCCAGCGCGTCCCGCAGGTCGGGGTATTTGCTGCCGTCCTCGGTGTAGATGCCGCAATAGACCATGGCCTGGGCGGGGCGATAGCCGGGCAGGGGCTGGGCCGCCGGGGTCTCCACGCCGGTGATGGTGTCGCCCACCCGGGTGTCCTTCACGTTTTTGATGGAGGCGGTGAACCAGCCAACTTCCCCGGCGGTGAGCTGGCCGGAGGACTCCATCCCTAAGGGCCGGAGATAGCCGCAGTCCAGCACCTGATACTCCGCGCCGGAGGCCATCATCTTCACGTTCATGCCCTTTTTGATGGTGCCGTTCATCACCCGGAAATAGACGATGACGCCCTGATAGGGGTCATATTGGCTGTCGAAGATCAGGGCCTCCAGCGGGGCGCTGGGGTCCCCCTCCGGGGCGGGGATGTTCTGCACGATGTCCTCCAGCACGGCGGGGATGTTGATGCCCTGCTTGGCGGAGATCTCCGGGGCGTCCTGGGCGGGCAGAGCCAGAATATTTTCGATCTCGTCCTTTACCCGCTTGGGGTCGGCGGCGGGCAGGTCGATCTTGTTCAGCACGGGCAGGATCTCCAGGTCGTGCTCCATGGCCAGATAGGTGTTGGCCAGGGTCTGGGCCTCGATGCCCTGGCTGGCGTCCACGATGAGCACCGCGCCCTCGCAGGCGGCCAGAGACCGGGACACCTCATAGTTAAAGTCCACGTGGCCCGGGGTGTCGATGAGGTTCAGGTGATAGGTCTCCCCGTCCTGGGCCTTATACTCCAGGCGGACGGCCCGGGCCTTGATGGTGATGCCCCGCTCCCGCTCCAGGTCCATGTTGTCCAGTAGCTGAGACTCCATCTGCCGCTGCTCCACGGCGTGGCACTGCTCGATCAGCCGGTCAGACAGGGTGGACTTGCCGTGGTCGATGTGGGCGATGATGCTGAAATTTCTGATCTTATCTCGTTCGGTCATAGATATCCTCCAGAAGTTGAAACAAATCCCGATCTCTCACCCCCAACGGGGGGAGAAACACAGCATATTTTGGCCGTTATTTTTTGCCGCTCTGACGGGGGGGCAGCAGGGCGGCCACCCGCTCTCCGGCGCTGTGGACCACCTGGAGCAGAGAGGGATACAGGGTGGGACAGCTCTTTACCAGGTCGTCGTTGGACATGGCGGGCATGGGGCCCTTCTCCTTCACCCGGGTGGCCAGGGCGTCCTCCAGCTCGGCCTGGGAGCACTTCATGTCCGCGTCGGCCAGCCCGGCGTGGAAGTGCTGGGGGGAGACGGAGAAGAAGTCCGGGTTGTTGTCGGGGTTGGCCTGATACAGGTGGCGATAGACCACATACAGGGCGGTAGACAGATAGTTAGACGCGGCCCGGATGGCGTCCCGGCTGCCCGTTTTGGCCAGCAGGTCGAACAGGGCGCCCACCGAGTTCACCAGCAGCTTTTTGGACAGCAGGGCCAGCACGCCCCCCCGCACGGAGTTGTCCTTCTCGTCGCTCAAATCATAAAGCTCGTCCGGGGCGATGGTGGTGCCCTGGCGGCTGAGGGTGCGGCCCAGCAAAAAGTCGGCGGACACCCCGTAATAGTCGCAGGCCTTTACCACAAAAGACAGGCCCGGCTCCCGGATGCCGTTTTCATAGTGAGACAGCAGCGCCTGGGAGATGCCCAGCACCCCCGCGGCGGTGCGCTGACTGACCCCCTTCTCCTGCCGCAGCAGGGACAGGGTGCGGGAAAATTCTTCGTTCACAAGCAGTCACCTCAAATTGTTCACAATACACTTGGTATAGTATACCTGAAAGCATTACCAGCAGTAAAGAGGAAAACGGAAAAATCATCGAAATTTTCCCGGAAATCCCGCCGCACTTTGGCCCCTGACCGGCGGAAAACCTCTTGACGCTGTTCCCAAGGCGGGGTAGAATATTTGATGATTGTGTATTTTTTTGTTAAGAGGGGGAGATCGCCTTGGCAAAGGTTGGCTTTGATAACCAACAGTACCTGCAAATGCAGTCTCAGCACATCCGTGACCGGATCGCCCAGTTCGGCGGCAAGCTGTATCTGGAGTTCGGCGGCAAGCTGTTTGACGATTACCACGCCTCCCGGGTGCTGCCCGGGTTCGAGCCTGACAGCAAGATCCGTATGCTGGAGCAGCTGAAGGACAAGGCGGAGATCATCATCGCCATCAACGCCGGGGACATCGAGAAGAACAAGGTCCGGGGCGACCTGGGCATCACCTATGACAGCGACGTGCTGCGGCTCATCGACATCTTCCGGGGCCGGGGCCTGCTGGTGGGCGGCGTGGTCGTCACCCGCTACACCGGCCAGCCCGCCGCCGACCTGTTCCAGGCCCGTTTAGAGGGCCTGGGCATCAAAGTCTGCCGCCACTATCCCATCGACGGCTATCCCCACAACATCGCCAAGATCGTCAGCGACGAGGGCTTTGGCAAAAACGAGTATCTGGAGACCAGCCGCCCCCTGGTGGTGGTCACCGCCCCCGGCCCGGGCAGCGGCAAAATGGCCACCTGCTTAAGCCAGCTCTACCACGACCACAAGCGGGGCGTGGTGGCGGGCTACGCCAAGTTCGAGACCTTCCCCATCTGGAACCTGCCCCTCAAGCACCCGGTGAACCTGGCCTACGAGGCGGCCACCGCCGACCTGGACGACGTGAACATGATCGACCCCTTCCACCTCCAGGCCTATGGGGAGACCACGGTGAACTATAACCGGGACGTGGAGGTCTTCCCCGTCCTGTCTGCCATGTTCCAGCAAATTTTAGGCCGCTGCCCCTACCAGTCCCCCACCGACATGGGGGTGAACATGGCGGGCAACTGCATCGTGGACGACGAGGCCTGTCAGCAGGCCGCCCGGCAGGAGATCATCCGCCGGTATTACGACGCCCTGTGCGAGCGCCGCCAGGGCAAGGGCAGCGACAGTGCCGTGTACAAGCTGGAGCTGCTGATGCAGCAGGCCGGCGTCACCGCCGACATCCGCCCCGTGGTCACCGAGGCCAACCGGGTGGCCCGGGAGACGGGCGCGCCCGCCATGGCTATCCAGCTGCCCGACGGCAGCCTGGTGTGCGGCAAGACCTCTGATCTCATGGGCTGCTCTGCCGCTGCCCTGCTCAACGCCCTGAAGAAGCTCTCCGGCACCGGCGGACACGGGGTCCACCTCATCGCCCAGTCGGCCATCGAGCCCATCCAGACGGTGAAGGTGAAGTATCTGGGCTCCAACAACCCCCGCCTGCACAGCGACGAGGTGCTCATCGCCCTGGCCTCCTCCGCCAACGCGGAGCCCAAGGCCGCCGAGGCCCTGCGCGCCCTGGCCGATCTAAAGGGCTGCCAGGCCCACTGCTCCGTCATCCTGTCTCCGGCGGACGAGATCACCTATCGCAAGCTGGGACTTCAGCTCACCTGCGAGCCCCAGTATCAGACCAACAAACTCTATCACAGATAAGCGCAATGGGGCGCCCGTTGGGAGAAGGATCTCCCAGGGGCGTCCCTCCCCTTTTTTAGGGGGTAAGATTTTGTCATTCCAATTCTAAAACGGAGGAATCTATATGGCAGTAAAGTATATTTTCGTCACCGGCGGCGTGGTGTCCGGTCTGGGCAAGGGGATCACGGCGGCCAGCCTGGGCCGTCTGCTGAAGCAGCGGGGCCTGCGGGTCAAGGTCCAGAAGCTGGACCCCTATCTCAACGTGGACCCCGGCACCATGAGCCCCTATCAGCACGGCGAGGTGTTCGTCACCGACGACGGGGCGGAGACCGACCTGGACCTGGGCCACTACGAGCGGTTCATTGACGAGAACCTGACCTTCAACTCCTCCGTCTCCTCCGGCAAGGTCTATTGGAACGTGCTCAACCGGGAGCGCCGGGGGGACTATCTGGGTGGCACCGTGCAGATCATCCCCCACATCACCAACGAGATCAAGCGGAACATCTACTCCCTGGACACCCCCGACACCGACGTGGCCATTGTGGAGATCGGCGGCACCGTGGGCGACATCGAGTCCCAGCCCTTCTTAGAGTCCATCCGCCAGGTGGCCGCCGAGCGGGGCCGCCAGAACGTGATGTTCATCCACGTCTCCCTCATCGTCTCCATTCCCGGCACCGGCGAACTGAAGAGCAAGCCCACCCAGCACTCGGCCAAGGAGCTGCTGTCCCTGGGCATCCAGCCCGACGTCATCATCTGCCGCAGCGACGCCCCCGTTCCGAAGGACATCCTGGAGAAAATCTCCCTCTTCTGCAACATCCCTGTGGAGAACGCCATCCCCAACCTGACAGCGGACATTCTGTATGAGGTGCCCCTGATGCTGGAACGGGAGGGCCTGGCCGACGTGGTGGTCCGCCGCCTGGGGCTGATCTGCCACATGCCCGACCTCACCGAGTGGGCCACCATGGTCCACCGGGCCAAGCACCCCACCGGCACGGTGGAGATCGCCCTGGTGGGCAAGTATGTGGCCCTCCACGACGCCTATCTCTCCGTGGTGGAGGCCCTGACCCACGGCGGCATCGAGAACCAGCAGAAGGTGAAGATCCGCTGGGTGGACTCTGAGACTGTCACCGACGAGAACGCCGCCCAGCTGCTGGCGGGGGTCGACGGCGTGCTGGTCCCCGGCGGCTTTGGCGACCGGGGCATCGAGGGCAAGATCTCCGCCGTGCGCTTTGCCCGGGAGAACAAGGTCCCCTTCCTGGGCATCTGCCTGGGGATGCAGATGGCCGTGGTGGAGTTTGCCCGCCACGTGTGCGGCATGGCCGACGCCCACTCCAGTGAGCTGTCCCAGACCACCACCCACCCGGTCATCGACCTGATGCCCGACCAGCGCGGGGTCACGGAGAAGGGCGGCACTATGCGCCTGGGTGCCTATCCCTGCCGCATCACCGACCACGACAGCTTTACCTATCGGGCCTACGGCGCCGACGAGATCGCCGAGCGCCACCGCCACCGCTATGAGTTCAACAACGACTACCGCCAGGAGCTGACCCAGGCGGGCCTGAAGCTGGCCGGTCTCTCCCCCGACGAGCGCCTGGTGGAGATCGTGGAGCTGCCCGACCACCCCTGGTTCGTGGGCGTCCAGTTCCACCCCGAGCTGAAGAGCCGCCCCAACAAGGCCCACCCCCTGTTCCGGGAGTTCATCGCCGCCGCCAAACAGTACCACGGCGAACAGTAACAGACAGCAAAAAGCTCCGCCACCCGGCGGAGCTTTTTCGGTTCTACGTCAATAGTTGGGGTAGAGAAAAAGGAAATCG
>URNZ01000079.1 GCA_900549405.1 uncultured Eubacteriales bacterium
GCCCATCCCCATCTTCTACTGCGATGCCTGCGGCGCGGATATCGTCACCCCTGAGACCATCGACCACGTCTCCGAGCTGTTCCGGGCGCACGGGTCCAACGTCTGGTTCGACCGGGAGGCCGAAGAGCTGCTCCCCGACGGATTCAAATGTCCCAAGTGCGGCCACACCCATTTTACCAAGGAGACCGACATCATGGATGTGTGGTTCGACTCCGGCTCCACCCACGCCGCCGTCCTGGACGAGCGCCCCTATCTCCACTTCCCCGCCGACATCTATCTGGAGGGCGGCGACCAGTACCGCGGCTGGTTCCAATCCTCTATGCTCACCAGCATCGCCGCCAAGGGCGTGGCGCCCTACCGGCAGATCATCACCCACGGCTGGACCGTGGACGGCGAGGGCCGTGCCATGCACAAGTCCCTGGGCAACGGCGTGGACCCCGCCGACATCTTCAAGAAGTACGGCGCGGACCTGCTGCGTCTGTGGGCCGGTTCCGCCGACTACCACGTGGACGTGCGCTGCTCCGACGCCATCTTCAAGCAGCTCAGCCAGAACTACCTGAAGTTCCGCAACACCGCCCGCTACTGCCTGGGCAACCTGGCCGGCTTCGACCCCGACCATCTGGTGGCCCCCCAGGATATGCTGGAGCTGGACCGCTGGGCCGTCACCAAGCTCAACGAGCTGACGCAGCAGTGCTTCGCCGCCTATGACAACTACGAGTTCCATGTGGTCTCCCACGCCGTCAACGACTTCTGCGTGGTGGAGCTGTCCAGCTTCTATCTGGACATCATCAAGGACCGCCTGTACTGCGAGGAGACCGACGGCCTGGCCCGCCGCTCCGCCCAGACCGCCCTGTGGCTCATCCTGGACACCATCACCAAGCTGTTCGCCCCCATCCTGGCCTTCACCTGCGACGAGATCTGGCAGGCCATGCCCCACAAGACCGGCGACGACGCCCGGAACGTGGTCCTGAACGAGATGAACCAGCCCTTCGCCGACTATGCCCTGGACGAGGCCGCCATGGCCAAGTGGGACAAGATCATCTCCGTCCGCACCGCCGTGAACGCCGCCCTGGAGAGCGCCCGGAACGAGAAGAAGATCGGCAAGAGCCTGGAGGCCCAGATCGCCGTCACCGTCCCCGCCGAGGACGCCTTCCTGGCCGAGATGAACGCCGACGAGCTGGCCGACCTGTTCATCGTCTCCCAGGCCGCCCTCACCGTGGGCAGCGAGCTGTCCGTCTCCGTCTCCCCCGCCCAGGGTGAGAAGTGCCAGCGCTGCTGGAAGCACCACCCCCTGGTGGGCTCCGACGCCAAGCACCCCGCCCTGTGCCCCCGCTGCGCCAAGGTGGTCGCCGCCCTGAACATCGAGGAGTAAGCCCCCAACTTTATACAGACTCCAGCCGCCGCCCGTTCTGTCCGGGCGGCGGCTTTTTCTATGCAAACTCCACAACGGCCCCCAAACAATTTCACACTCTATTTCACTAGTGCGTGGATATACAGAACCTGTTTTTTCTGGTATACTAAGACCACCTTTCGGAAAAGGGTAATTTGTGCAAATCTTTTCTCCCGGCGTGTCTTCGTTCCCCGCCGTTGGCGGGGAACACAAGGCCTGATTGGGGGAAGCATATTAAGGAGTGTGTCAAAATGGAAAACTACACTGTCCTCGTCCCTCCCTACACGGTGGGGCCCGAGGCGTACCGGAGCATCCCGGAGTATTGCCGGGTCTATGGGACCACCGCGGTGGTCATCGGCGGGAAAAAGGCCATGGCCGCCGCCCACGATAAGCTGCTTGCCGCAGTGGACGGCAGCGAGATCGCCATCTCCGGGTTCTTCCATTTTGGCACAGAGTGTACCTTTTCCGCCGCCCATGCCCTGGAGACAGAGCCAGCCATCCAAAACGCGGACATGATCTTCGCCGTGGGCGGGGGCAAGGCGGTGGACACCGCCAAGCTGGTGGCCCTGGACTTAAACAAGCCCTTCTTCACCTTCCCCACCATCGCCTCCAACTGCGCGGCCTCCTCCGCCCTGGCCATCGTGTACAACGAGGACGGCAGCTTCTGCGACTTTGTCCACTTCCTCCAGTCGGCCAAGCACGTCTTTCTGGACACGGAGATCATGGCCCAGGCCCCCATCCGCTTCCTGTGGGCGGGCATCGGCGACACCTATGCCAAGTTCTATGAGGTGAGTATCTCCGCCCGGGGGGAGCGGCTGGAACAGTTCCGTGCCGCCGGGGTCACCCTGTGCCGCATGTGTCTGGACACCATGCGAGAGCACGGGGCCAGCGCGCTGGAGGCCAACCGGGCCGGGCAGTCCACCTATGACCTGGAGCAGGTGGTGCTGACCATCGTCATCACCACGGGCTGGGTGTCCATGCTGGTGGCCCGGGATCACACCATGGACTATAACGGCGGCGTGGCCCACGCCTTTTACTATGGCCTGTGCAGCCTGCCCGGCTTTGCCGACGACGAAAAGCGGCTCCACGGCGTGGTGGTGGCCCTGGGGGTGCTCATGCTCCTGCTGGTGGACGGCAGAGAGGGGGAGTGCCGCCAGCTCCAGGACTTCAACCGCACGGTGAACCTGCCCACCTGTCTTCAGGACGTGGACATCACCGTGGACGACGTCCGCCGCGCCGCCCCCGAGATCCTCCGAGACGCCGACCTGGAGCACTACCCCTATCAGGTGACAGAAGACATGCTGGTCCGGGCCGCGGAGAAATTGGCGAGCTGACCCTCTCCGCCCCCTTCGGGGGCACCTCCCCCACAGGGGGAGGCAAGGGGCACAGTTCCAAAGGTACGGTCTTGGCTCCCCCTGTGGGGGAGCTGGCACGGCGTAGCCGTGACTGAGAGGGCCTCCCCCGGAATTTCCACGAAAATGTGTTTTTTCCCTTTACAGCCGGGCAGAATTATGATATAGTAGCCCAGCATGATAATTGCGTTTTCATGCCCACCCTCCTCGTTGCGGGACACGGCCCGGACAACAGTCCGGGGCTTCACCCACCTGCTACGCGGAAGATTGGGCAAACAAACATGAAAGGTGGAAATTCCCATGATCCGTAAGGACGAAAAGACTGCTGTTATCCTGGCCAACCGCACCCACGAGAACGACACTGGCTCCCCCGAGGTCCAGATCGCTATCCTGTCCGCCCGCATTGCCGAGCTGACCGAGCACCTGAAGGTGCACATCCACGACAACCACAGCCGCCGCGGCCTGTACAAGATGATCGGTAAGCGCCGCAAGCTGCTGGATTATCTGATGGCCAAGGACATCGAGCGTTACCGCGCCATCATCGCCAAGCTGGGCATCCGTAAGTAAGTTTTGTGTCTCATAGGGCAGCGCGCCTATCGTGCTGCCCTATGTTCACATCCTGCGCCATTTTACCACCGCCGGAGCGACCCGCTTTTTTAGCAGTTGGACCTGGGCCGCAGTTTTTTGTTCTGCACGCTGCGATCCGGCTCCAAGTGCTAAAGGGTCGGCGCGCTCCGGTGGACCACAGGAAAAGGAGTGTTTTTATGTCGACTATTATCAAGCACAAGCAGTTCCCCAAGAACAAGAAGTGGACCATGGACCTGTGCGGCCGTCCCCTGACCATTGAGGTGGGCAAGGTGGCCGAGCTGGCCAACGCCGCCGCCATGGTCACCTATGGCGAGACCACCGTGATGGTGGCCGTCACCGTGGCCCCCCGTCCCCGTGACGGCGTGGACTTCTTCCCCCTGTCCGTGGACTTTGAGGAGAAGCTGTACGCCGTGGGCCGCATCCCCGGCTCCTTCATGCGCCGTGAGGGCCGCCCCTCCCTGCCCGCCGTGCTGGCCAGCCGCCTGATCGACCGGCCCATGCGCCCCCTGTTCCCCTATGACTTCCGCAACGACGTGTGCATCACCTGCACCGTGATGAGCGTGGACTACGACTGCTCCCCCGAGGTGGCCGCCATGATCGGCGCCTCCGCCTGCGTGAGCTATTCCGAGATCCCCTTCGCCGGTCCCATCGGCTGCCTGGAGGTGGGCTATGTGGACGGCCAGATCGTCCTGAACCCCAACCAGGAGCAGCGCAAGACCTCCCGCATGGACGTCACCGTGGCCGCCACCCGGGAGAAGGTGGTCATGATCGAGGCCGGTGCCGACGAGATCCCCGACGAGATCATGTACGCCGGTATCGTGAAGGCCCACGAGGAGATCCGCAAGCAGATCGACCTCATCGACCAGATCGTGGCTGAGATCGGCAAGCCCAAGATGGAGTATGAGCACGCCCAGTTCAACCAGGAGCTGTTCGACAAGATCACCACCGAGTTCATGGACGAGGCCAAGGCCGCCATGGACACCGACGACAAGAACGTGCGCGAGGAGCGCTGGAACGCCATGATCGACCACTGGCACGAGAAGTATCTGGAGGAGTATCCCGATATGGATCAGTACCTGGAGGAGTTCACCTATAAGTTCCAGAAGAAGATCGTCAAGGCCTGGCTGCTGGAGGGCCACCGCGTGGATGGCCGCGCCAAGAACGAGATCCGTCCTCTGGCCGCCGAGGTGGGCGTGCTGCCCCGCGTCCACGGCTCCGGCCTGTTCACCCGCGGCCAGACCCAGGTCCTGTCCGTGGCTACCCTGAACACCCTGTCCGCCTGCCAGAAGCTGGACACCATCTGGGAAGAGGACGAGAAGCGCTATATGCACCACTACAACTTCCCCCCCTACTCCGTGGGCGAGGCCAAGGCTCCCCGTTCCACCAACCGTCGTGAGTACGGCCACGGCGCTCTGGCCGAGCGGGCTCTGGTGCCCGTGCTGCCCAGCGTGGACGAGTTCCCCTATGCCATCCGCGTGGTCAGCGAGGTGCTGTCCTCCAACGGTTCCACCTCTCAGGGCTCCATCTGCGGCTCCACGCTGGCCCTGATGGACGCCGGTGTGCCCATCAAGGCCCCCGTGGCCGGCATCTCCTGCGGCCTGATCCAGGACGACGACGGCTCCTTCCAGACCTTCATCGACATCCAGGGCGTGGAGGACTTCCACGGCGAGATGGACTTTAAGGTGGCCGGTACCAAGTCCGGCATCACCGCCATCCAGATGGACCTGAAGAACGACGGTCTGACCCACGAGATCATCAAGGAGGCCCTGGAGATCACCCGGGACGCCCGCTTCGCCATCCTGGACGAGATCATGCTGCCCTGCATCTCCGCCCCCCGGGCCGAGGTCAGCCGCTTCGCCCCCAAGATGATCACCATGAAGATCGAGCCTGACCGCATCCGCGAGGTCATCGGCAAGGGCGGCTCCGTCATCCAGAAGATCACCGCCGAGTCCGGCGCCCAGATCGACATTGAGGACGACGGCACCATCCACATCGCCTCCCCCGACGCCGCCAGCTGCGACGCCGCCAAGAAGATGATCGAGACCATCGTCTTCGTCCCCGAGGTGGGCGGCCTGTACTATGGCAAGGTGGTCCGCATCCTCCAGTTCGGCGCCTTTGTGGAGCTGGCCCCCGGCAAGGACGGCATGGTCCACATCTCCAAGCTGGCTGACCGCCGGGTGGAGAAGGTGGAGGACGTGGTGAACATCGGCGACATGATCTGGGTCAAGGTCACCGACATCGACGACAAGGGCCGCGTCAACCTGTCCTATAAGGACGCCCTGAAAGAGATCCGCGCCAAGAAAGAGGCCGGAGAGCCCATCAAGTAATTCCCCCTGAGCTGCGACAAAAGCCGTGAGAGCGATCTGCTCTCACGGCTTTTTGCGTTTTGCGTCTTTAGTTATCCAGCCCAGCCTCCGGTGAACAGGAACAGGATCAGCAGCAGGGACAGGATCAGGGACAGGCCCCGTCGCCACTCCGGTTTGGGTCTCCAGGCGGCGGCCCGGCGGATGCGGATGGCGGCGTCGCACTCCCCAAAGGCGGACACGCTGCCCCACAGGTGCCGCCCGGCGGCAAGCTCGGTGAGCATCCGGGCGTACTCCCGCCGCCCCTCCGGCTCCAGCCGGTTCAGCACCGCCCGGTCGCAGGCCAGCTCCATGTCCCGGTTGGTCAGGCGATAGGCCGCCCAGTGCAGGGGGCTCCACCAGAACAGAGCCATGGAGATGGCATTGGCCATCTTCCACCAGGGGTGGTGCATTTTGATGTGTTCCCCCTCGTGGCGCAGTACCAGCCCCATCCGCTCCGGGGGCAGCTCCCGCTGCAGACAGATCACATGCTGAACGCCGTCCCCCGCCCCCGTGTCGTGGCCCCTGCGGACAAAGCTGGTGGGCAGACCGTCACACAGCCGCACCGCCACTGTCTTGGGGTCCAGGCCAAACTCCGCCACGCTCTCCGGCGGCAGCCGCTCCCCCTGTTGGCCCAGGCATTTCAGGCGGCTCTCCGTCCGGGTGCTCCAGACCAGCACCGCCGCCACCATACCTAGCCACACAAGGCCGATGGCCATCATCTGCCCCTGGGACAGCGGGCAGGGAATGCGCAGCCCACCGGGCAGAGCCAGGGTGTCCTGTGCCCCCTCCGCCCAGGGGTCGGGCAGAATAGTGGGACTTTGTATGGGGTCATGCAGCCGCAGGCGCAGCAGCCCCCGGAAGGACCAGGGCAGAATTTTCACCCGGCCATACAGGGCCCAGAAGTAGACGAGATAGCTGCAATACCACCCGAAGGACCACAGCCGCCCCCGGTCCCGGGGTTCCAGCAGGGGGTTGGTCACCGGGCGCAGCAGGATGATGACCCCGAAGGTCAGAGCAGTCACGATACCCACGCTGAAATACATGTTGGCCACTTCATAACTCAAAGTCAGCCACAGCGCCCAAATCGAGTTGTTCATGGTCACCCCTCCCATGTGGTCTGGTCGATCAGCTCCTTCAGCTCCTCCGCCTCCGCCGGGGTCAGCTTTCTGCCCCCCAAAAAGGCGGCCAGGAAGGGGGACAGTCCCCCGGCCCGGCGCTCCAGCTCCGCCCCCTCCGCCCGGATGGCCGCCGCCCGGGTGAGCAGGGGGGTGACCACCGTGTCACGATGGTCCACCGCCCCCTTGTTTTTCAGGCGGCGGAGGACGGTATAGATGGTGCTCTTGTTCCACCCCAGCCGCTGGGCGCACAGCTCCACCAGCTGGGCGGAGTGGACCGCGCCCGCCTCCCACAGCACCTCCATCAGCTTGTATTCCCCGTCAAATAGCTTTTCCATGGGATCGCCTCCTTCTAGTTTATTGCGATAAACCTTTCTTCTAGCCCGAGTTTATCAGAATAAACCAGGTTTGTCAAGACGATTTTGGGGGACGGATCGCCGCGTCGCTTCGCTCCTCGCAATGACACGATGCCAAGCCTTCCCCCTCCCAGAGGGAAGGTGGCCCGCAGGGCCGGATGAGGGTGACTATCGTGGGTGTAGTGGTCATCGTGCGGGCGGACACAGAGGTCCGCCCCTACAAAAGCCATCGTGACACGCCGTAGGGGCCGACCTTTGCGCAGCCGTTGGCGACGAAGGAGCCTTACGGATGCGGC
>URNZ01000080.1 GCA_900549405.1 uncultured Eubacteriales bacterium
GGAAGTCGTAGGGGGAGGTGCGGGGCTTGAAGGCGCCCCCCCGGAGGAAGGCCGCCCGGCAGCAGGGCTCCTCCAGCACGCCGAAGTTGATGTGCAGGGCCGGGGCCCGGTCGTCTCCTCCCAGCAGCTGCTGCACGGCGGACAGCTTGCGCGGGTCCTCCACGGCGAAGATGTGCTTGCCCTCCCCGTCGGGCAGGCGGTCAAAGGAGAAGCGGAAGGCCCGGCGCAGCAGCTGGGGCAGGCGCTGGGCAAAGGGGTCGCTCTCGGTGATGACCCGGATCTCTCTGGGGGAGAAGGTATTGCAATAGAGCAGCACCCCATAGCACTCGGCCTGGGCGCAGCATTTTCGGCTCAGCGGGACGCGGCAAAGCTCCTGCTTCACCTCTGATGAAAAGGACATGGGTCACTCCTCCAAAATATAGCGCCGCGCCCCCCGGAAGATGCGCACCGCACGGCGGCGGTAGATCTCCAGCAGGGCCTCGGCCAGCTTGTCCGGGTCGTGGCGGGCAAAGTCACCATGATGGGCGGCCACGGGCCGCTCCACCAGCTCCAGCCCTAAGGCGGCGATGCGCTCCCGGTCAATGACAAGGGGGGCGGCCCCCTCTGCCTGATATTTCTCCACCAGACCGGGCTGCATGGGGGTGGAGTTGGCCAGACACAGGTCTACTAAACCGGGACAGCCGTGGGCCAGCAGGGCCTCCAGATGGTCGGCGGCGGTATAGCCCTCCGACTCCCCCTCCTGGGTCATGATGTTGCACACATAAATTTTCGGCGCGTCCGACTGGGCGATGGCCTGGGCCACCCCGTCCACCAGCAGATTGGGGATGACGCTGGTATAGAGGCTCCCCGGCCCCAGCAGGATCAGGTCCGCCTCCCGGATGGCCGCCAGGGCGGCGGGCAGGGGGGCGGGGTGCTCCGGGATCAGGGCCACGTGGGCGATGCGGCAGTCCTGCTCCTTTTTCACGTGGTAAATTTTCGACTCCCCCACCACCCGGACGCCGTTTTCAAACACGGCCTCCAGCTGCACGTTGGCACTGGTGACAGGGATGACCTGGCCGGTGATGGCCAGCACCTGGCTCATCTGGCTCACCGCCTCCTCAAAGGAGCCGGTGACCCCGTTCAGAGCGGCCAAGATCAGGTTGCCGAAGGACTGTCCGGCCAACGACCCCTCGGTAAAGCGATAGGTCAGCAGCTTCTGCATGATGGGCTCGGTGTTGGCCAGGGCCTCCATGCAATGGCGGATATCCCCCGGGGGCGGCATGCCCATGTCCCGGCGCAGCATCCCGGACCCGCCGCCGTCGTCGGCCACCGTCACCACGGCGGTGAGATTTTTTGTGTATTTTTTCAGGCCCCGCAGCATGGTAGACAGACCCGTGCCGCCGCCCACGGCGACGATCTTGGGCCCCCGCTCCCACTGCTGGGGGTTCACGGACAGTTCAGCCATAGCTCGGCTCCTCTCCCAGTGTGTTCAGTTCCGGCCCAGGTCCCGGTGGCTCTCCGACACAGGGAAGCCCGCCCGGCGGACCAGATCGGCCAGGGCGTGGGCCACGGCCACGGAGCGGTGGTGCCCCCCGGTACAGCCCACGGCCACCACCAGGGCGGTCTTGCCCTCCTCCTCATACCGGGGCAGCAGCCAGCCCACAAAGTCCCCCAGCCGGGACAAGAATTCGTCGGTCACCGGGCTTTGGAACACATAGTCCCGCACCGGGGCGTCCAGGCCGGTCATGGGCCGCAGCTCGGCCACGTAATAGGGGTTGGGGAGAAAGCGCACGTCAAAGACCAGGTCGGCCTCCATGGGGATGCCGTATTTAAAGCCGAAGGAGCTGACCCGCACGTCCATCCGGCCCTGGGCCGAGCCGCTCTTGGCAAACAGGCGGCGCAGCTCCCCCTTCAGCTTGGCGGTGGACAGGTTAGAGGTGTCGATGACATAGTCCGCCCGCTCCCGCAGGGGGGCGAGCATCTTCCGCTCCAGCTCGATGGCCTGCTCCAGACTGTCGCACTCCTCGGCCAGGGGGTGGCTGCGGCGGGTCTCTTTATACCGCTTGATGATGACCTCGGTGGCCGCCTCCATAAACAGGATGTGATATTCACACTGCATGTCCGTCAGGTCCTGGAGGGCCTGGAACAGACTGCCAAAGTTGGTGCCCCCCCGGATGTCCGTCACCAGAACCACCCGGTCATATTCCCCCGACCCGGCCATGCCCAGCTCGGCAAATTTGGGGATGAGGGGGGCGGGCAGGTTGTCCACACAGAAAAAGTCCATATCCTCCATAAAGGAGGCCGCCTTGCTCTTCCCCGCCCCGGACAGGCCGGAAATAATCACAAATTCCATGATTTTTCTCCCCTTTTATACGCTCTGGATAGGATTTTCCCTTTAGCGCAGCACTTTCACTTCCATCTTCAAGGTCACCCCGGTCTGCTCCTGCACCCGGGCCTGCACCTGGCGCACCAGCTCCAGCACGTCGGCGCAGGTGGCGCCCCCCCGGTTGACCACAAAGCCCGCGTGCTTTTCCGACACCTGGGCCCCGCCCACTGTAAAGCCCTTCAGGCCGCACTGGTCGATGAGGGCGGCGGCAAAATAGCCCTCGGGCCGCTTGAACATGGACCCGGCGCTGGGATACTCCAGGGGCTGCTTTTCCTTCCGCTTGGCAGCCAACTCGTCCATCCGGGCGCGGATGGCGTCCGGGTCGCCGCTCTCCAGCTGAAAGCGGGCCTCCAGCACCAGGCGCTGCCCGTCGGAGAAGATGCTTTTCCGATAGCCCAGGCCGCAGTGTTCGGCGGGGATGGTCTGGATGTTCCCATCCAGATCCAGGGCGGTGACGGAGACCAGCACCTGGGCCATCTCCCCGCCATAGGCCCCGGCGTTCATCACCACCGCGCCCCCCACCGAGCCGGGGATGCCGGAGGCAAACTCCAGCCCCGTCAAATTCCGTCCCAGGGCGGCACTGGCCAGCATGGCCAGGGACACGCCGCCCCCGGCGCACAGCTGGCCGTTCTCCTCCCAAACCCGGTTCAGCGGGTCGGCGGCGTACCGCCCGGCGGGCTGGATGAGAAAACGCTCCACTCCCTCGTCGGGCACCAGCAGGTTAGAGCCGTTGCCCAGGAAGAAGGGGACGATGTCCGCCTCCCGGGCGGCCAGAACAGCGGCCTTGGCCTGGGCGGGCGACTTGGGCAGGGCCATCAGCCGGGCCGGGCCGCCGATGCGGAAGGACGTGTGCCGGGACATAGGCTCGCCTGCGCGCACCTCTAAGTCAGGGCACCGCCGGGCCAGCTCCTGTTGCAAGCATTCAAAACGATCCATAGGGACCTCCAAAATACAATTCTTGAACCATTATTATACCAGACTTGCCGGAAAATTTGAAGGGGTCGGCGGCAGAAAAACGCCGGGGCATTTTGAAGCACCGCTTCATTTACAGCCGGGGCAAAAGGGGCTATACTGGCCTCAACGAACAAAAGAATGGGGGAGTTTACCGTGGAAGACGCCCTGCGGCGCAGGGAGCGCACACTCTATTTCTATGGCGATCAGGGGGAGGACGTCCGGGTCTATTGCTCTGGGCTGATGGAAAACGGTGCAGCCATGGTCCTGTTCGTCCAAGGCGGGCGGGAGGCCCTGGCCCTTATCCCCGGCGTGTGGTGGGAGGAGTATGACGGCTTTTCCGAGCCGGAGCGCCAGGCCATGGCGGCCTATCTCAAGGAGCATCAGCGCTCCCTGTGTCACTTTGCCCTGGACCGCTTTCTGGACCACACCGTGTCCACCGACCTGGAGCTGGAGGAGGAGACCCTTCAGCTTATCCGCCAGGGCTGCGCCAAGCTGGGGATATCCCCCCAGCACTATGTGACGCGGCTCATCCGCGGCTTTATCAAATCGTATCAGGAGGATGCAAGCGCATGGGAACCTTTTCATATTTCTTAGGAGAGATGGACATCCCGGAGGAGCGCCGGGAGAAGTTTGCCCAGGGGGCCTTAAAGCTGCTGCGGGCCGGAGGGATGCTGATCGCTGAGCCCACGTCTATGTTCGGGCACCAGATCTATCTGCTCCATCCCCCCGAGCTGGACGAGGAGGGCCGGGCCTACGGCTGCTATAACTACTTTGAGGACGACTGCTGGGAAAACTGGTCTCTGGACGCCAAAAATGGCCGCTTCGCCTGCGGCAAGATCGGCTACCGGCAGTTTCATGCGGTGGCGCTGGCCATGGGGGTGTATACCTCTCTATACTGCAAGAGCTTCAGCGCCGCCACCTTGGAGAGCCGGCTGCTGTATGAGGGCCGCTTCATCGGCTGGATCAACTATGTGCTGGGCACCCAGTTCACCAACTGGCGGGACACCCAGATGTGGAAGTTTTATAAGCTGCTGATGGAGGAGGACCGTGAGTCTCTCCTGCGCGACAACAAAAACCTGACCGCTCTGATCTGGGACCAGGGGCTGGAGAAAAACGTTGACATCAACGACCTCGTCTTTTATGGCATCGTGTCCAGCGCCCCTGACATGAAAAAGCGGTTAAAGGAAAACGAGGCGCTGGCCCGTGACCCGGAGACCCGCCGGAAGATCCTCGCCTCCGGCAAGCACGACATGCAGCACTGCCTGGATCACAACTATCTCTACGACGCCCTGGTGGACTTCCGCGCCAAGGGCGGGACGCTGAAGCAGGCCGAGCGCTATCTCCTCATGCCCGAGGAGGACCTGCGCGCCTTGGCCAAAGAGACGGGGGACGAACTGCCCCTGCTGTTCGCCCTCCCCAACCGGGCCTATGCCGCCGTCTTTGTGGCCATGGTCTTCGATCTGGAGGTCTTTCCCTACCTGGACAAGCTGCATGACGTCCTCCCTCTCCGCGACGACACTGACCGCACACCCGTCCCCTGTCCCCCGGTGCCGCCCATCTCCACCCAGGAGTGGCTGAAGCTGGACCCGGACGACATGGCCTATTACTGGACGCCCGACGGCGACATCCACTTCTCCGACGAGATGAATGCCTGGATGGCCGGCCTGGCCCAGGAGCTGGATGGCATCCACGTCACCCTCTCCCCCCAGGAATTTTTGAAGACTCTGTTCCAGAACATCGCCGGATGCGACAAAAAGTCCTTCTTCCGGGAGGCCTTTTACGACTTCATCGCCCACCAGACCGACCCCCGGTTCCAGGCGGCGCTGGTCCTGCTGGGCCGCCTGGTCCAGCGGGAGGAGCAGAACCTCCGCCGGTATGTGGCCATCCTGGGCAACCCCGCCCTGCGCAAGCAGGTGTTCGATCTCTAAAGCCCAGAGGGCAGAAAAACAGCCGCGCAGATTTTTCGTCTGCGCGGCTGTTGACGTTATGATGTCTGTGTCCGGCGGGGAATCACTCCTCGTCGTCGGCCTCCACGGTGTCGTCGCTCAGGTCCAGCGCGAACTTGTCGTGGCAGTTGGGGCACTGGATCATGCCGTCGGCCAGGGCCTTGTCGTCGATGACCAGAGGCTCCTCGCAGGTGGGGCACTCCACCTCGAACCAGTCGTCGTCATAATCCTCGTCGTCCTCGTCTTCGTCCTCATCCTCGTCAAAGACCACGTCTTCCACGTCGGACAGGTCGTCAGACAGCACGTCGATCTCCTCGCCCAGGGCCTGGGTGTTCTCCTCCAGGTCCTCGATGGACAGGCCGATCTCCTCCAGGATGCCGATCATCACGGAGATGAGCTTGCCCTCCTTGGACTTCTCGGTGTCCAGGTTCAGGCCCTCGGCCAGCCCCTTCAGGTAAGCAACTTTTTCAGAAATCGTCATAGCTATCTCCCTTTCTGAGGCTGTGCCTCACGGAATTGCGGTTTGCCGCTCACGCGGCTGGGACGCTTAGTTTAGCCCTTGCAGCGCTCCAGATACTCGCCGCCGTTGCGGGTGTCGATCTTGATGCGGTCGCCGGGGTTGATGAACAGGGGCACCTTGATCTCGGCGCCGGTCTCCACGATGGCGGGCTTGGTCACGTTGGTGGCGGTGTTGCCCTTGAAGCCGGGATCGGTCTGGGTGACCTCCAGCTCCACAAAGTTGGGGGCCTCCACGCCCACGACCTTCTCCTTATAGAACATGAGCTTGCAGATGGTCTCCTCCTTGACGAAGTCGAAGCTGCTGGGCAGATCGGCCTTGGCCACGGGGATCATGTCGAAGGTCTCCTGGTCCATGAAGTAGTACAGGTCGCCGTCGTTATAGCTGTACTGGGCGTCCTTGCGCTCGATAAAGGCGGTCTCGAACTTGGCGGTGGGGTTGAAAGAGGTCTCGGTCACGCCGCCGCTGAGAACGTTCTTCATCTTGGTGCGGACAAAAGCCGCGCCCTTGCCGGGCTTAACATGCTGGAATTCCACGACCTGCATGACCTGGCCATCCATCTCGAAGGTCACGCCGTTGCGGAAATCGCCTGCGGTAATCGTTGCCATTGGAATCATCCTCCACTGTTTTTATAGATTAAGCTAATTTATTCTACCCTATTTTTTTCTCTTTGACAAGAGGGTATCCTTAGGAATCGGGGCCGTTCGGGCAAAGTTTTCTGTCTGTTTTTGACAGAATCGGCCCTCCGCCCTGCTCCGGGGACCCTTTACAGGACGATCAGGTCCTTGGGGGAGCGGGTGATGTCCTCGCAGCCGCCCTCCTTCAGCACCAGCACGTCCTCGATGCGCACGCCGAAGCGGCCCGGGATGTAGATGCCCGGCTCGGCGGAGATGACCGCCCCGGCGGGCAGGGGCCGGGTCTCGCTGGGGCTGGCGTTGGGGGACTCGTGGATGTCGATGCCAAGGGAGTGGCCAAAGCTGTGGGTGAAATACTCCCCATAGCCCGCCTCGGCGATGACCTGCCGTCCGGCGGCGTCCACCTCCCGGCCAGTGGCCCCGGCCCGGGCGGCGTTGATGCCAGCCCGCTGGGCGGCCAGAACCGTGGCATAGACCTGCTCCATCTCGTCGGTTGGCTCCCCCATGGCCACGGTGCGGGTCATGTCGGAGCAGTAGCCATCCACCTTACAGCCAAAGTCCATGGTGATGAACATGCCCGTGTCCACCACCTGGTCCCCGGGGACGGCGTGGGGCCGGGAGCCGTTGGGCCCGGCGGCCACGATGGGGTCAAAGGAGACCTTCTCCCCTCCCCGGCGCATC
>URNZ01000081.1 GCA_900549405.1 uncultured Eubacteriales bacterium
GATGGTGAGATAGTCCCCGCCATAGCTTATGATCGTCTGGATATCCGTCTGGATGGCATAGAACCGCCGCCCGCAGGTCAGTCCGAAGAGCATAAACACCAGACAGCTGATGGCGGCCAGCAGAAGGCCGTTCATGGCCGTCCGGTCCACCTTGTCCTGCTCCTTCTGGCCCAGACTGCGGGAGAGCAGGGCGTTGATGCCCACGCCGGTGCCCACGCCCACCGAGATCATCAGGTTCTGCACCGGAAAGGCCAGGGACACGGCGTTTAGGGCATCCTCGCTGAGCTTGGCCACGAACACGCTGTCCACCACGTTATAAAGGGCCTGGACCAGCATAGATACGATCATGGGCACCGCCATGTTCAGCAGCAGCTTGTTCACCGGCATGGTGCCCATCTTGTTTTCTCTCACGTTTTGCTCCAACTTTTCTTCCTCCTTGTCTCTTGAACTGCCCCCGGCGTTTCCACCGGCAGGCCACAAAAGGAAGGCAACCCGTGCCAGATCGACTTCGCGACCGGCAAGATTGCCTTCCAACGCATTTAACTTTCTAATTGACAGGCCATTACATCATCTTCACGGTGTAATAGACCACCAGGGCAAACAGCCACGCCACCATGGCGAACATCAGGTAATAGGCCGCGTTGCTGCCCAGGGCGGCGGCGGCGATCACCACCAGCACGCCCAGCACGCAGCTGGCCAGCACCAGGGCATAGGAGATGCCCTGGGGGGCCCACTGGACCTTCTTGCCCCCGGCCTGCATCAGGGCCCCGTCGCTCTTCTTCAGACCCAGGGTGACCAGGGCCACCAGCACCGCGCCCACCAGGCACAGGGCCACGTCCACTGTCATGCCGCCAAACCGGACAAACCACAGCCCAACGGCCCCAAAGCCTCCGGCGGTAACGGCCAGGAAGCACTCGGGCTGATAGAGATAGTACACAAGGGCCAGGGCCGCCCAGGCTGGCACCAGCATAAACAGCATCCGCACGCCGTTCTTCTCATAGCTTAGGGTGACGTGGGAACACACGGCCAGGGCCAGCAGCACCAGACCCACCACTGCGGGCCAACCGGCTTTGCCCCCCCTGTGGAAGCACAGGGCCGCCCACACCAGGGCCAGGATGCCCACAACGCCGCCGCCCAGGCGCAGAACGCGCATCACGTTCAAAATAGCCTCGGCCACGCCGATCTCCGCCGGGTAAAAGTTGATATACCAGCGGTTGACCACCATCAGCAGGCACTCTAACAGAACCGCTCCCACGACCCACAGCAGGCCGCGGTTGAGGTCTGCGTCCTCCTGACGCAGGCGGACCTCTCTTTGATTTTTATCCATTCGCGTTCAATCTCCTCAAATCGGGGCGAGGGGTTCGCTCCGGCTAAATTCGTCTTTTTCTGCTCAGGGCATTACTGCCCATATGTCTTTATATTTTATCAGATAGTCCCTATTTTTGCAAGACCTAAAAATTTTATCCCACCGGAGCTGTATCCAAAGCAACAGGCAGACGCCGCAGCGGCGTTTTTGTCTGCGGCGTCTGTGTCCTCTTGTTATGTTCTCTCGTTCAAACAGGCCCCCAGCTGCCGGCGCAGCAGGTTTACGTGGATGGGCTTGGGGATGTGGCCGTTCATGCCCGCGTCCAGGGCAGCCTGCTTGTCCTCCTCAAAGGCGTTGGCGGTGACGGCGATGATGGGCACCGACGCCTGTTTTGCGTCGGGCAGGGCCCGGATGGCCCGGGCGGCGGCATAGCCGTCCATCACCGGCATCTGGATGTCCATGAGCACCAGGTCGTAATAACCCCCTGGGGCCGCTTTCACTTTGTCCACGGCCACAGCACCGTTCTCCGCCTCCTCCACTGCAAAGCCCTCGCTCTCCAGCAGGTCACGGGAGATCTCCATATTCAGCCGGTTGTCCTCCACCAGCAGCACTCGCAGGCCCGCCGCATTCAGGGTCTCCGCCTTGACCGGGGCCTCCCGGTCAAGGTCGGCCTGGCCGCCCACCTTCAGAGGGAGGTCCCACACAAATTCCGAGCCCTTTCCCAGCTGGCTGCGGCAGGAGATGGAGCCGCCCATCTCCTCCACCAGCCGCTTGGTGATGGCCAGCCCCAGGCCGGAGCCCTCCGTCTGGGCCTCGGCCCCGTTCCGCTCCCGCTCAAAGGCGTCGAACACGTGCTGGCAGAACTCCTGGCTCATGCCCACCCCCGTGTCCTTTACCGAGCACCGGTAGGTCGCCCGGCCATTCTCCGCCGGACCCAGCTGCCGGACAAAATAGCGGATGCTGCCCCCGGCGGGGGTGTATTTCACCGCGTTTGCCCAGGACGTTCAGCTCGATCTGCTTCATTTTCAGGGCGTCGAAAAAGGCGATCTCGTTCTGGACGTCCCAGGACACCTCCAGCTTCAGGCCCTTTTTGTTCACGTCGGCGGCTAAGATGCATTCCACGTCCCTCAGGGCATCGGGGATGCGGTGGGCCCGCAGGTCCAGCTGGGACTTGCCGCTTTCGATGCGGGCCATGTCTAGCACGTTGCCGATGAGCCGCAGCAGATGCTCCCCGGACAGGTTGATCTTTTGCAGGCAGTCCCGCACCCGGTCCGGCTGGTCCAGATACTTCTCCGCCATGGAGGAGAAGCCCATGATGGCGTTTAAGGGCGTGCGGATGTCGTGGGACATGTTGAAGAGGAAGACGCTCTTGGCCCGGTTGGCGGCCTCGGCGGCCTCCTTGGCCTGCTTCATGGCCCGGGTCTGCTCGGTCACGTCCCGGATGCCCACCAGCATGTGGGGCTGGCCGGGGCGGCTGAGGTCCAGGGTGTTCTTGCTCAAAAGCCGCCGGGGCTGGCCGGAGAGCACCGCGTCATATTCAATGTAGATCGTCTTTTGCTCCGCCAGGACCTTTTTCAGGTTAGACAGCCGGTTGATCTGAAGAAAGCGCTCCCGGTCCGCGGGGCTGACCACGCTCTGGGCATAGCTCTCGACGCAGTGCTCATAGTCATAATCCCCCTGGGCCCAGTCGGCCAGGGCCGTGCCCTGATACAGGCGGAACTGCTCCTCCTTTTTGGTGGTCAGGTCCACGTCGATGAGACAGAGATAGTCGTCGGCCACCCCCTCCAGCAGGGCGATCATCCGCTCCCGGCCCTTTTCCCCGTGCTCCATGGCCGCTTTATGCTTGGTAATGTACACCAGCTGCACGGCAAACCAGACCACCACGGCCCCCAGCAGCAGCAGGGCAAAGTGCTCGTCCTGGTTCACCTGGTTCACGATGGTCCGCAGGGCCTGAGAGGGGAACAGCTGGAGCACCGACCAGCCCGTGCCGCCGATGGGCACCACATAGCCAAAGGACTGGCCCTGGTCCCCCTCATAGGAAAAGCGGGTGCGCTCCCCCTCGGCCAAGGCGGCCCAGACCCGGGACTCCTGCCCCTCGGCCAGCTTGTCCGCCAGGTCGGCCAGACTCTGGGCCTCGGTCCGCCCGCTTCTCACGCTGCTGCCCAGGGTGGTGCCATCCCCGTCCATCACATAGGTGTCGGCGGGGCAGCCATACAGGTCGGTGCTCAGCACATTGGCCACGGTGTTCTGGTCCAAAAAGCCCACCATCACGCCGCACAGCTCGTCCCGGTAGTACACCGGGGCAAAAAAGCCGATGAGCCGGGCCCGGTTAAACCGGGACTCCATGACCACCGTCCGCCCCGTCGCCCCGGCGATGCCCCGGATGAAATAGTCCCGGTCTGCCACGTCGGCGATCTTTCCGTCGCTGGTATAGCTCTCTCCAGACCGGTTCACAAACCGGATGCGGTCAAAGCCGGAGCGGGCCTCCAGCTGCCGCAGATGGTCCATGTCCACCTGGGGGGCGGTCATGGCCTGGCCATATAAATAGGCGATGGAGGAGATGGCGTCCTGCCGGTCCTGAAACACGTCCCGGGCGTGCTGGGCCGTGCGGTCAGACAGCTCGCCGATGTATTTGTTGATCTGCTGCATCTGCCGGGCATAGTTCTCCTGCTGGGTCAGCAGCAGAATGGCAAAGACCGCCACGATGAGTATCACGATGTTGGCCCACATGTGCCGCATGAGCTTTTTGTCCTGTTCGACCATTGCGCTCCTCCGTTCTCTCCCTGCTTTAAGGGCGGCGGCATGGGCACCTGGGTACGCCATCTCATTTTATTATATCGGTCCCGCCGGGGCTTTTCAAGGAAGTATCCAGAAAAAGCGGTTTTTTCTCTGAAACCGGTTGACCCCGGGGAGAAAGCCTGATATAATCGTCGGGTAAAATTCAATAGCCTTATCAAGAGTGGTTGAGGGACCGGCCCTATGACGCCACGGCAACCTGCTTTTTGGGGCAAGGTGCCAAATCCGGCGAAGCGTATCGCAAGATGAGGGTGTGAAGGCTGTTCACGCTCCGTCTGGTACGGAGCGTTTTTTCATCCTCCCGACAAGAAAGGAAATTCAAAAATGGCAAAAAGATTGTTTACTTCCGAGTCCGTTACCGAGGGGCATCCCGACAAGATCTGCGACCAGATCTCTGACGCGGTGCTGGACGCCATCCTGGCCAAGGACCCCCAGGCCCGGGTGGCCTGCGAGACCACGGTAACCACCGGTCTGGTCCACGTGATGGGCGAGATCACCACCTCCTGCTATGTGGACATCCCCAAGATCGCCCGCCAGGTGGTGCGGGACATCGGCTATGACCGGGCCAAGTTCGGCTTTGACTGCGACACCTGCGCCGTCATCACCTCCATCGACGAGCAGTCCCCCGACATCGCCATGGGCGTGGACAAGTGCCTGGAGGTGAAAGAGGGCGAGCAGGACGACGGTCTGGACAACGGCGCCGGCGACCAGGGCATGATGTTCGGCTATGCCTGCGATGAGACCCCCGAGCTGATGCCCCTGCCCCTGTCCCTGGCCCACAAGCTGTCTATGCGCCTGACCCAGGTGCGGAAGCAGGGCCTGGTGAACTACCTCCGGCCCGACGGCAAGACCCAGGTCACCGTGGAGTATAACGAGGACAACAGTCCCAAGCGCATCGACGCTGTGGTCGTCTCCACCCAGCACGGCCCTGAGGTGGACTTAGAGCAGATCCGCCGGGACATGATCGAGCTGGTCATCAAGCCCATCCTGCCCGCCGACCTGCTGGACGAGGAGACCAAGATCTATGTCAACCCCACCGGCCGCTTTGTGGTGGGCGGACCCCAGGGGGACTCCGGTCTCACCGGGCGTAAGATCATCGTGGACACCTACGGCGGCAGCGCCCCCCACGGCGGCGGCGCTTTCTCCGGCAAGGACCCCACCAAGGTGGACCGCTCCGCCGCCTATGCCGCCCGCTGGGTGGCCAAGAACGTGGTGGCCGCCGGTCTGGCCCGGCGCTGCCAGGTGCAGCTGGCCTATGCCATCGGCGTGGCTCACCCCGTGTCCATCCGGGTGGACACCTTCGGCACCGGCACCGTGTCTGACGCCCAGCTGGAGCAGGCCGTGGAGAAGACCTTTGACCTGCGTCCCGGCGCCATCATCCGGGACCTGAAGCTCCGCCGCCCCATCTATCGCCAGCTGGCCGCCTATGGCCACTTTGGCCGGGACGACCTGGACCTGACCTGGGAGAAGACCGACCGGGTGGACGCCCTGAAGGCCAACCTGTAAGCAAATTGGAACTTGACCGCCGCCGCGCAGAAATTTTCTTCTGCGCGGCGGTTTTTTCTTGACAAACTTCTCCCGTTGTTTTATTATAACATCGTTATATAACACTGCTATATTTCTGAGAATGATCTGAAAATAAGAGGAGGCCCGCCTATGAGCGCAGAACATCTCTCCACCCTGGAGCGCATCCACGCCGCCGCCCGGGACGAATTTTTGGAGAAGGGCTTTCAGGAGGCCTCCCTGCGGAACATCGTCAAGACCGCCGGGGTGACCACCGGGGCCTTCTATGGCTACTACGGCAGCAAGGCCGAGCTGTTCCGCGCCCTGGTGGGGGAGGTGTACGACACCATCCTGGCCACCTATCAGGCCGCCTTAGACGCCTTTGCCAGTCTGCCCTTAGAAAAGCAGCCCGAGCAGATGGGTAAGATCAGCCGCCAGTGCATGAAGGACATGCTGCAATATATGTTCGCCCACCGGGACGCCTGTCACCTGCTGCTCCGGTGTGCCGAGGGCACCAAATACGCCTTTCTCATCGACGAGATCGTGGAGCGGGAGGTGGACTCCACCCACAAATACTACCAGACCCTGGCCCAGCTGGGCCAGCCCGTCCCCCCCATCGACCCCTGGCTGGAGCACATCCTGGTCACCGCCATGATGAAGGGCTATTTCGAGATCGTCCTCCACGACATGCCCCCCGCCGCCGCCCAGCGCTATCTGGAGGAGCTGAATGACTTCTTCACCGCCGGCTGGGCCAGGATCATGGGGCAGGCGTAAGTTCCCTTTGCAAACTACGGGGCTTTTGCCCCTTAGTTTTTCCCCGTCGGTTAGTTATAACTAACTGACTATCACTCTTTTTCTAGGAGGTATGCCACTTGAAAAAATCGTCCGATCTCTCCCGGCTGCTGGGCTATGCCGGGGGGCGGCGGGTGCTGACCTATCTCTCCTGGGTCCTGTCCGCCGTCAGCGCCCTGGTGGCGCTGGTCCCATTCTGGTACATCTGGCGCATCTTAAAGGAGGTGCTGGAGACCGCCCCCGACTTTGCCGCCGCCATCCACATCGTCCCCTGGGGCTGGCGGGCGGTGGGCTTTGCCGTGCTGTCCGTCCTGCTGTACATCGCGGGGCTGATGTGCTCCCACCTGGCCGCCTTCCGCATCGCCACCAATCTGCGCCTGGCCCTCACAGAGCACATCGCCCGCCTGCCCCTGGGGCAGATCCAGGTGTCCGGCAGCGGCAAGCTCCGCCGCACCATTGCCGACACCGCCGGGGCGGCGGAGACCTTTTTGGCCCACCAGCTCCCCGACCAATACCGGGCCATGGCCACGGTGGCCGGACTGCTGGTGCTGCTGCTGGCCTTTGACTGGCGGCTGGGGCTGCTCAGTCTGCTGCCCGTGGCCCTGGGCTTTGCCTGTATGTCCACCATGACGGGCAAGTCCATGCAGGAGAAGAT
>URNZ01000082.1 GCA_900549405.1 uncultured Eubacteriales bacterium
TCCACCAGGTCCTCCCCCGGCAGGCCGTTGGGCCCGGTGACCACCACGTCCACCGTGCCCAGCCCCCGGGCCTTGGGCAGGACGGTCACCGCCGTCACCCCCTCCACCCCCAGCACCGACCCGGCAGTGGAGGAACCCGTCACCGCAAGCGACGTGTCCGTCTATCTGGCCTTCCGCTGCACCGACGGGGACAGCCTGGCCGATCTGCTGGACGCATTGGACGCCAAGGCAGCCTACGCCGTCTTCTTCCTCACCCCCCAGGTGCTGGAGGAGCACGGCGACCTGGTCCGCCGCATGTTGGGCGAGGGACACAGCGTGGGCCTGCTGGCCCTGGGGGACACCGCCGACCAGACCCGGCGGCTGCTGGAGCGGGGCAGCGAGCTGCTGGCTGGCACGGCCCACAGCCGCACCACCCTGGCCATGGTGCCGGACGAGCAGCGCGCCGCCCTCTCCGCCCAGGGCTGGGTGTGCTGGCAGCAGAGCCTGTCCCTCTCCCCCACCCTGTCCTCCGGGGTGAACACCTTCTCCGCCAACACCCTGCGCCGCCTGGACCGGCTGGACCGCCAGACTGTCTATCTCACCATGGACGCCGACCCCGGGGCCGTCCGGGTGCTGCCCACCCTGCTGCGGCAGATGAAGAACAACCACTATCTCATCCGCATCCCCATGGAGACACGTCTATGAAGCACATTGACTTTACAGTTTCTCTCCCCCAGGGCTATGACCCGGAGCATCTGGCCCGGCAGGTCCGCCACCTGGCCGCCCGGCTCCAGGACTTCGGCCCCGGCGGGCCGGAGCTCCTCTCCGCCGACCAAAAGACTGGCCAAGTCCGTGCTCGCTTCCCTGGCCACGACGCCGATGATATTCGGCGGCAGCTGGAGACGCGCTTCGGTGTCCGCACCCGCCTGGACGGGGACGGTCTCCGCTTCCAGCTCTCCCCGCACATCGCTTTTGAAGAACTGGACTATGTGTGGGGCTGTCTCTTCGAGCTGCTCTATTAAGAAAATACGCTCCCCCCGCAGGCCGGTCCAGTCCGGTCACGGGGGGAGCGTTTTGTTATGCCGTTATGCTTTTGTCCCGCAGCAGCCGGACAGGGTCTCGATCAGCTTTTTCATTTCCAGGGGCTTGGCCAGGTGGGCGTTCATGCCCGCCTCCAGACACTTTTTCGCGTCCTCGTCAAAGGCGTTGGCCGTCATGGCCAGGATGGGGATGGTCTTGGCGTCGGGGCGGTCCAGGGCCCGGATGGCCCGGGTGGCGGCCAGGCCGTCCATCACGGGCATCATAATGTCCATCAAAATGGCATCGAAGGTCCCGGGCGGTTCGCTCTGGAAGCGCTCCACTGCCTGCTTTCCGTCGGTGACCAGGGTCACCTCTGCCCCCTCGTCCTCCAGCAGGGTCTGGGCGATCTCGGCGTTCAGGTCGTTGTCCTCGGCCAGCAGCAGATGCAGGCCCTGGATGCTCCCCTCCGCCGCCGGGGCGGGGGCGGCCTTTTCCTCCGGGGCCGGGGCGATCTCAAAGGGGATGGTGATGACGAAGGTGGAGCCCACCCCCACCTGGCTGGACACTTCAATGGTCCCGCCCATCTTGTCCACCAGGCTCTTCACGATGGACATGCCCAGGCCGGTGCCCTGATAGACGCTGCGGGCGTCGTTTTTCTCCTGGGCAAAGGGCTCGAAGATGCGCTGCAAAAACTCCTGGCTCATGCCCACGCCGGTGTCAGAGATGGTCCAGCGATAGGTGCAGATGTTGTCATGCTCCTCTAACGTGTCCACGATGGTGGTGATCCTGCCGCCGGGGCGGTTATACTTGATGCAGTTGCCATAGATATTCAAAAAAATCTGCCGCAGATGGACGGGGCTGCCATAGATATAGGGATAGGGGATGTTGGACTTTCCCTTTTCATAGTCCCAGATCAGGCCCCGCTCTGTGGCCCGGTCAATGACGATGGTCACGATGTCCCTTGTCAGGTCCACCAGACTGATGACCTCGTGGGTCAGCTCGGTGTTCCCGTCCTCCAGCTTGCTCATCTGTAACACGTCGTTGATGAGGGACAGCAGGTGGTCGGCGGACACCTTCATCTTCCGGTGGTTGGCCAGCAGCAGCGCCCGGTCGTCAAAGTGGGCCTCGTCGATGTTCAGCAGACCGATGATGCCGTTGATGGGGGTGCGGATGTCGTGGCTCATGCGGGAGAGGAACCGGCTCTTGGCCTCGTTGGCCTTTTGGGCCTGGGCCGCCGCCGCCCGCAGCTGGTCGTTTTTCGCCTCCAGAGCCTGGGTATACTCCCGCTGCACCCGCAGGGTCTCCTTGTGATAGCCCCGCTCCGTCCGCCACCACAGCATGTGGACCATCACCAGCAGCATCAGGTAGACGAACAGGGTGTACAGCATCACCTGGGGGGTTGTGGCGAACACGGTGCGCTCGGTCATAAAGGCGTAGATGTAATAGTCCCGGCTCTTCTCCATCAGGCCGAAGTCGTGGCCCAGCACGGTGCGCCCGTCCTTGGCGTGGATCAGCTTTTTCCCGGTGCCCCGCTCCATGATGCGCTTTAAAATGGGCGTGTCATCGATCTCCGTGTCCACCAGCGTCTTGTCATTGGAGGCCAGCACGTGGGTCCCCGCGCTGACCACGACGGTGCCGTCCCGCTCCGGGGCATAGCTGGCAATGAGGGAGCGGATGGAGTTGTTGAACACCTTGGCATATCCGGCGGAGGTGTAGTAATAGCCCACGATCACGCCCCTCTCGTCCGCCCTCCCCACGGCGGCCACGTCGATGAAGGAGCCGTTTTCAAAATTCACCCGGACCACATAGGTCTTCTCTTGAAAGTCCATGGTGTCCAGCAGAGAATTCAGGTCCAGCCGGGGCATCAGCCGGTCCGCCGGAACATTCACGCTGTTATACTGGGCCGTGATCGTGCCGTCCGGCCCCAGCAGGAACAGGCCGTCCAGATAGCTGTCCTTGGCCAGGGTGGCCAGGGCGTCGTCCACCGTGGCCGCTCGGCTCAGCTCCGGGCCATATTTCATCCGCCAGCGGATCTGCTCCGCGCTCTCCGTCAGGCGCAGCAGGCTCTTGGCCTCGGAGGCCAGGTTGATGAGCTGGCTGTTGTTGCACTGCTCCTTCATATACTCCACTTTGCTGACCAGCTCCTGCTCCGCGGTGGAGATGTCGTCGTTAGAGGCGATGACGAACATCACCGTCATCAGCAGAATGCCAACCAGTATCTCCACGGGGATGAGCTGCCGCCAGCGGAGGGTGACTTTTTTAGCTTTCATCTCCGCCCTCCAGATACCGGTCCGGGTCGGACATATACTCGCTCAGAACAGCCCGGGTGGTCCCGTCCGCCTTCATCTCCTTCAGCACCTCGTCCAGCTTTGTGTTCAGGCCCCGGGTGTCGTTCTTGTCAAAGGCCACCCCAGGCCCACGGTGAGCAGGGGCTGATCCAGGATGCGGAACTCCAGGCCGCTCTCGGCCATGAACTGCTCCACCGAAGTGTCGTGGGCGGCCAGGGCGTCGGCATAGCCCTTGCCCAGCAGGGCGAAGAGCAGGTCCCGCTTCTGCACGGAGATGACCTTGCGCAGCTGGGGCAGGGTGCCGTCGTGGCTGCGGATGATATCCTCCGGCTTGGTGGAGGACTGCACGGCCATCACCTTGTCCTCCAGGTCCTGAAGGGTGTAGATGTCGCTGTCTACATTCACCGCCACCACCTGGTGGCTGCGCATATAGGGCCCGGCCCACCGGTACTCGTCCTCCCGGCCGTCCATGGTGAAGCTGCTCCAGACGCAGTCGATGTCCCCGTTGTGGAGCAGGTCCTTCTTTTCCTCCCAGTTGATGATGGTGAACTCCGGCTCATAGCCCATGCGGGAGAAGGCCTCGCTGGCCAGTTCGATGTCGATGCCCGTCAGGTTGCCGTCTACGTCCACATAGCTGAAGGGAAAATAGGTGTCGCAGCCCACGGTGACGGTGGGCCGGTCCTCGTCCGCCTTGGCCCGGGGCACCACGCCCCCGCAGCCGGTCAAAACGCCCGCCAGCAGACAGGCTAAGGCCCCGGCAGCCGCCATCCGTTTCCAGATGGAGCACCCGGTTTTGCGCCTGTGCTGTTGTTGGGACGAAAGCGGGTCTGTCAACGGTCCATGTCCTTCCATGCCCATTCTCTCCTCGCCTGCTGGTAGCATTTAGTTTAGTTTCTTCATTATACTTGATTCCCCGTAACAGCACAAGAAGAATCTTCGCAACTTGCTCGGATAATGCAGGAACATAAAAATGAAAAACTTTTAAAGTCAGAAAAATCGCTTGTAAAAGGCTGCTACAAAAGGTACAATAAGCATGATGTAGTCTGTTTATATGAACGCAAAGAGAGGGTCCTTGCTATGCCGCTGACAAAAATTGAGTTAAATAATGTAACCGTCTTTCACGAATTAGCCGTAGAATTTGACCCCGGTGTGAATATTCTTCTGGGCGAGAACGGCGTTGGCAAGACGCACATTATGAAGTTGCTTTATGCGGCATGTCAGGCCAAAAAGTCAGAAGTGACCTTTCCCTATAAGACCGTGATGGTATTTCGCCCGGATGACTCCAATCTTGGTCGGCTTGTAAACCGAAACGCAGACAGCACAAACGGTGCGTCTGTGCGGGTGAGCTCTGATGACGCCAGCATGGCCATGAAGTTTTCCCAAAAGACCACAAAATACGACGCCGACGTTACAGGGAAGGCCAGTTGGGAGAAGCAGCTGTCCGATCTGAGCAGCGTGTTCATTCCGGCCAAAGAGATCCTCTCCAACGCGTGGAATCTCTCCAACGCCGTGAGGCAGGGCAATATCATCTTTGATGATACCTATCTGGACATCATTGCCGCCGCCGAGGTAAACGTGGCGACAGAAGCAGACAGCAGCCGCAAAAAGAAATATCTGGACGAACTGAAAAAGATCAGCAAAGGCACCGTGACCGTCCAGCAGGAGCATTTTTATCTGAGGCCGGGCAACCGGGCAAAATTAGAATTTAACTTAGTTGCCGAGGGTCTGCGTAAAATCGCTCTGCTTTGGCAATTGATCAAAAACGGAACGCTTGAAAAAGGCGCAGTCCTATTTTGGGACGAGCCGGAAGCCAACATCAACCCAAAGTTTATCCCGGAAATCGCAAAGATACTTTTGATGCTGCAGGAAGACGGCGTTCAAGTGTTCGTCTCGACCCATGATTATTTCCTTGCAAAATATTTTGATGTACTGAAAAGCACGAAAAACACTGTACGTTATTACTCGTTCTACAAAACAGCAGAGGGTGACGGAAAAGAGCATATCTGTGTGGAGCAGGCATCTGAATTTAAGCTGCTGGAACACAACACCATCATGGAAACATTCCGAAAGCTGTATGAAGATGAGATTGGGGTAAGCCTCAAATGAAAACCATCCATGAGTCCGGTGTGGACTTCGGTCCATACAGAGAAGAAGAACTGTTCCATATCGAGCAGTCGAAACTATATCAGGATTTGGGGCAAGGGCTGAAGGCCACAGAATTCGTCTTACAGGCAGACAATAACATTATTTTTGTGGAAGCCAAAACAAATGCCCCAAATCCAGAAAACAAAGACGACTCCTCAGAAAAGCGCCAAAAGTTCGAGACGTTTTTCCGGAAAGTCCCCGATAAATTTATAGATTCGTTGGGTGTTTACACGGCGGCCTTGCTGAAAAGATATCCAGATACTTCGGAAATCGGAGTCTCTCTGCAGCGCCCTGATTTGGCAGGGATAAAAATCGTTTTTGCACTGGTCATCACAAATCCAGCCGCTGAAACCGATTGGCTATCCCCGATCAAATCGGTCCTAGAGGACCGCCTGCGGCGCTGGATGAAGATTTGGGACATAGATATCATCGTGCTCAATCAAGCATTGGCAAAACGCTTTGGGATCATAAAATAGCCTGAAAAGTAATCACTCTATCGTTTTGCGCCTACATCCTCTTTATTGCAAACAGACAAACCAGCCCCGCGCCGCCGGTCCTCTCGGCAGCGCGGGGTTATTTTTTGTCCGATCTTATCTCATATCTCAGTGCCTGTTGTTCCAGCTGCGCACCAGACTGACCGGCTGTATCATCAGCATGGGCCTGTTTAGCGCCATGGCGTAGGCGGCGGCCTTGTCCTCCGGGCTGCCATTGGCCAATTCCGGGGCATACACGGCCAAGGTCATGTTCGTGTCCCGAACGATTTTTTGATAGGCCAACAGCTGCCCTCCCGGCTGCGCCCGAGGTGCCAGACATCTGACCTCGTCGCAGAAGGCCAACATATCGAAATAGCGCTCCCGCAGCTGGGGCGTCCACTTAGCAGCCTGCCCCTCGTGTGGCATGACACAGACAAGACGGATATTTCTCTCCTGTTCTGCCAATGCGTGAACGATCTCCCCTGCATACAGACCGACCCCAGGGTCACAGGCCACCTGGAACTCTGTCACCCCCTGCTGACGCAATTCCAGAATGCTCTGGGCCAGTTCCAGCTTCATGCGTCGGCAGCCCTCCGCCTCCTCGTCAAAGCCCCAGGGAAAACGCAGGGGATGTTGTCCAAATACTGCGCAGCTGCGGTCTGTGTTCATCTCTCTCGCCGCCTTCTGTAGTCTAATAGCTAACATTTAGTATTCTAACAGCTGCTATTTTTCCTGTCAACGAATATGTAAGCTATAAGCATACAATTTTAATGCTATCAGCTTATATTCGGAGGTGGGCATATGGACAAAACGCTGCTTGGAAAACGCATCAACACCGCTCGGAAGGAGCGGGGCCTGACCAGTGAGCGCCTGTCCGAGGCGTGCGGCATCAATGCCACCTACCTCCGGCAGATCGAATCAGGGGCCAAGGTCCCCAGCCTTCAGGTGTTCGTGCTGCTGTGTCAGGCGCTGCGGGTGTCCCCCACCTATCTGCTGGCCGACGCACTGCCCGACCTGGGGCTTCAGGACATGGACGCGCTGCTGGAGCTGTGCCGGACGGCCACCCCCA
>URNZ01000083.1 GCA_900549405.1 uncultured Eubacteriales bacterium
GGGGCAGGCGGCCCGCTGCTCCAGATAGGTGGCCTGGGTGGCGGCCTCGCCTCCCAGGGGCAGCAGGTCGTCGGCCTTGAAGTCGGGCGCCAGGGCCTTGATGGATCGGTCCCAGATGCCCTGCATCCGGCGCTGCCGCCGGCTTGAGACGCGCCCGCCGCCGATAAACAGATAGAAGATACCACCGAACACCGGGAAGGGGAGGATGACCAGCAGCCAGGCGATCTTATAGGCCGGTTCCATCCGGCTGCCCACAATGGCCAGGGCGGCGGCAACGCTCATCAAAATGCACACCCAATAGAAATTCTGAATGTGCTCGGAAAACGTAAATACCATCACCGCCAGCAGGGCGAACTGGATGAGCAGGGAGACGGCCACCAGCACAGAGCGGTGGAACAGGAAATAGAACAGTTTTTTCAGGGGGAAGCACCTCCTTTGGGGCGGGCGGCGTCAGGGCATCTGGCGCAGGGAACAGTGGATGTGGCCGCGGTCCAGCTCGATCACGCCATAGGTGGTCCGGGCGGTGCCGGGGTTGAGCATCCACAGGCCGTCCTCCAGCTGCTGGCACAGGGGGCGGTGGGTGTGGCCGAAGAGGAGAATGTCCGCCTGGCAGGCCCGGGCGTCGGCCACGGCGGCGTCATAGCCGCCCTTTACCCCCCACAGGTGCCCGTGGGAGAGGAGAATGCGCACCCCGTCCAGAGTGATCTGTTTCTTTAAAGCGTGGGTGGTCCAGCCGTCGCAGTTGCCGGGGACCATGCACACGGGGATGCGGGGATAGGCATAGGACACCGCCTCGGCGTCCTCCTCCAGATCGCCCAGGTGGATGATCTGGTCGGGGGCCTCGTCGGCCACGGCGGAGAGCATTCCGGCCACAGACCGGTGGGAATCGGAGAAAACAAGAATTTTCAAAGCTGTCACCTCTGCGCCTGGGGCGCATATACTTAGATTGAGATCGTGTTGGGAGGGATACCTATGCAGGGAAAAGGGACTCAGAGCGGTCCGGCCCAGGCGCTGGAGCAGAACCGGGCGGCCATCAGCAAGCTGGCCCAGTCGGGGGACGCCCAGCGGCTGATGGAGCTGCTGCGCCAGGGCGGCGGTGTGGAGCAGGCGGCCCAGGCCGCAGCGGCGGGGGACCCGGCGGCCCTGATGGCCATGATGGACCGCCTGATGCACACCCCGGAGGGGGCGGCGCTGGTGGACCGCATCGGGACCCAGGCCAAGCAGGCGGGACTGGAGTAACAGACTGAGGGGGTGGCTGGCCCGTGGCGGAGCTGGAGGAAAAACTGAATGCCATTTTGGGCGACCCCAACGCCATGGGGCAGATCATGGCCCTGGCCCGCTCCTTGGGCGGGGGAGGGGGCACGGGTGAGCCAAATTCACCTCCGCCGGAGCCGGGAGAGACTCCCCCGCCGCCCCCGGCGTCTCAACCGGAGGTCCCCGATTTATCCGCCCTGCTGGGCCAGGTGGACCCCAGGCTGATGCAGATGGGGCTGAGTCTGCTGAAAAACTGCAAGGAGCGGGATGACCGGAACGCCGCCCTGCTGCGGGCCCTGCGGCCCTTTCTCAAGGAGGAGCGCCGGGCGGGGCTGGACCGGGCCCTTCAGATCGTGGGGGTGACGCGGATCATCCGGGCGGCCCTGGACACCATGGGCGGAAAGGGGGAGGAGGGCCGTGTATAACCGCTATATCCCACAGGAGGAGGACTATATCCCCGTGGTCCCGCCGCCGGAAAACCCACCGCCGTCCCCGCCGAGGGCAGATCGGGCAGGGGGACAGAGCGCCCCCGGCTCCTCCGTGCTGTCCGCCCTGGGACTTGGGAACCTGGGCGGCCTGTTTTCCGGGGCGGAGGGCCTGGTGAGCCGTCTGCTGCCGGACAACGTGGACGCGGGGGACATTTTGCTGCTGCTCATCGTCCTCTATCTCCTGGCGGAGGGGGACGACTTAGACCTGGTCATCGCCCTGGGGCTGACCCTGGTGCTGGGTCTGGGCAGCGGGAAAGAGAAGAGGGAGAATAGCACACAGGGCGGCACAGTGGCCGCCCCGTAGGTGTTTGGAAATTACGTTACATTATGCAGGGACGTGCCGTCTGGCAGGGAGAAGGCGTCGGCGGCGTCATAGGCCGTGGTGATGGGGGAGAGGGCGGACAGGCGATAGGTCAGCGTGCCCTCCTCCTCCGTCTCCGCCTGGACCAGCAGGCCGCTGTCCAGCCCGATCCAATAGCGCTCGGTCCGCTGGGGGTCGTCCAGGCGGACCTCCACATAGATGCAGGACAGGCCCTCCAGCTGGCGATAGTCGGCGGTGACGATGGCGCTCTGCCGCAGCTGGAGCACCGTCTCATAGGTGGGGATGTGCTGGGCCAGGTCGGCGGACAGGCCGTCCGCCGGGGCGGTCTGATACTGCTGGGAGCCGTCGTACCAGTAATAGAGCTTGTCCCCGCCGGTGAGATCGTGGCGCACCGCCCCGGAGGGCAGGGTCTGACGCACGTGGCACCAGTCCCCGTCGCACCACACCTGCACGGCGGTGGAGGAGGAGCCGCCGGTCCAGAAGGACTCCACCGTCAGCTCCCGATAATAGCTGTCTGACCGGTCCAGGGTGGCGATAACGCTCTGGACGGTGCGGGGGGTGACCTCCACCCGCTGATAGGCGCTGGAGGCGGACTGGGAGCCGTCGGAGGTGCTGCTGCCGCTGCCGCTGGCGTCGGCCAGCACCACGTGGGGGGTGTTCAGGGCCACCAGATTGCGGCCAAAGCTGACCAGCATGGCCCCGGCGATGAGAGCCACCACAGCCAGGGTGACCAGCAGCCGATTTTTCGGTTCCATAGTTTATACGCCGAAGGGCTCCGGCGGCTGGGGCAGCTGGCCGAAGTGCCACTGGATGGCGTCCACGATGCGGCGGCAGGCCTGGCCGTCGCCATAGGGGTTGACGGCGTGGGCCATCTTGTGATAGGCCGCCTGGTCAGACAGCAGCTCGCTTGCCATGCGGAAGATGTCCTCCTCCTCCACGCCGGCCAGGCGGACGGTGCCCGCGGCCACGGCCTCGGGGCGCTCGGTCTCCTTCCGCAGCACCAGCACGGGGCGACCTAGGGCGGGGGCCTCCTCCTGCAATCCGCCGGAGTCGGTCATCACCAGATAGCACCGGGCCATCAGGTTGTGCATCTCGTCCACGGACAGGGGGGCGATGAGGTGGATGCGGGGGTGGTCATCCAGATACTTGTGGGCGGCCTCCTGCACCACGGGGGACAGGTGGACAGGATAGACCAGCTCCACCTGGGGGAAAGCGTCGGCCACCCGGCGCAGGGCGGTCATGATGTTGGTCATGGGCTGGCCGTAATTTTCCCGCCGGTGGCAGGTGACCAGGATGATCTTTTTCCCCTGATAGTCCAGCTGATTGAGAATGTCCTCTGCAAAGGTGAAATCCTTTACGACAGTGGTCTGGAGGGCGTCGATGACGGTGTTGCCGGTGAGAAAGACGTTTTTGGTGATGTTCTCCCGGGCCAGGTTGTCCCGGTTGGCGGGGGTGGGGCAGAAGTGCAGGTCGGCCAGGGCACCCACCATCTTCCGGTTCATCTCCTCGGGGAAGGGGGACCACTTGTCATAGGTGCGCAGACCGGCCTCCACATGGCCCACAGGGATCTTGTGATAGAAGGCGGCCAGGGCCCCGGCGAAGGTGGTGGAGGTGTCCCCGTGGACCAGGACCAGGTCGGGCTTGGCCTCCTCCAGCACGCCCTCCATGCCCAGCAGGCACTTGGAGGTGATGGTGGACAGGGTCTGCCGGGGCTCCATGATGTTCAGGTCATAGTCGGGCTTCAGCTTGAAGATGTTCAGCACCGAGTCCAGCATCTCCCGGTGCTGGGCGGTGACGCAGCACAGGGCCTGGATGCCCGGGCGGCGCTGAAGCTCCAGAGCCAGGGGGGCCATTTTAATGGCCTCGGGCCGGGTGCCGAAGATGGTCATCACTTTGATATCGCTCATGGCGTGGTATCCTCCTTCTGGTCAGAAGTTTTGGGGGGCTGGTCATCCTGACCGTCCTGCTCCTCCAGCTGGCGCAGGTGCTCCTCAATGGTGCTGTTGTGAGAGATGAAGATGCGGATGGCCATCCAGCCGGTGACGCACAGGGCCACCAGCAGCAGCGTCGCCTTTACCACGCCGCTGGTGGTGAGGACCACGGCGGACAGGCCCAGAATGGCGCTGATGACATACAGCACGGCCACCGCCTGCTTCTGAGAGAAGCCCATGTCGATGAGCCGGTGGTGGATGTGCCCCCGGTCCGGGGTCATGGGGGACTGCCCCTTGGCCAGACGGCGGAGAATGGCGAAGCTGGTGTCGAAGATGGGCAGGCCCAGCATCAGGAAGGGGACGGCGAAGGAGATAATGGTATAGAATTTGAACAGCCCCTGGATGGACACGGTGGCCAGGATGAAGCCCAGGAAGGTGGAGCCCGTGTCCCCCATGAAGATCTTGGCCGGGTTCAGGTTATAGGGCAGAAAGCCGATGCAGGCCCCGGCCAGGGCGGCGGTGAGCACGGCCACGTCGGGCTCGGACACCGTGAGGGCGATGACCAGCAGGGTCATAGAGCTGATGGTGGACACGCCGCAGGCCAGTCCGTCCAGTCCGTCGATCAGGTTCACCGCGTTGGTGATGCCCACGATCCAGAACACGGAGATGGGGATGGACAGCCAGCCCAGCACCCAGAAGGGGTCGCTGCTGAAGATGTTGATGTTGGACAGGATATAGATGCGGCAGCCCGCGTGGACCGCAATGAGGGCGGCCACGATCTGCACCAAAAACTTGGGCTTGGCGGGCAGGGCATAGATATCGTCGAAAATGCCCAGGATCACAATGATAACGGCCCCCAGCAGCATGCCCCGGTATTGCTTGGACAGGGGCAGGAAGACCAGCACGCTGAGCAGAAAGCCAAAGAAGATGGCCAGGCCGCCCATGCGGGGGATGGGGTGGTTGTGCATCCGGCGGCCGTCCTTGGGCACGTCCACCGCGCCCACCCGAAAGGCCAGGGAGCGGACCACCGGCGTGGAGATCAGGGCCACCACCGCCGCCGCCAGCAGGGCGGCAGCGGCAGTGCCCACAACAGAAAGTTCAATGGTCATGATAGATCCTCTTTATGTTCCAGATTCCTCATCTGCGGGGAAGGGTTCAGCGGGGCAGGAAGCCCACCTTTTTATAGACCTTCCGCAGGGTCTTGTTGGCCACATAGCCGGCCTTCTCCGCGCCCTGCTTATACACAGACTCCAGATAGGCCTTGTCGGCCAGAATGCGGGTGGCCTCCTCCCGGATGGGGCGCAGGGCCTCGATGACCGCGTCGCCCACGGCGGGCTTGAACGCGCCGTAGCCCTGGCCGTCGAACTCCCGCTCGATCTCCTCCATGGTCTTGCCGGTGACGGCGGAGTAGATGTTCATCAGGTTGGACACGCCTGGCTTGTGCTCCGGGTCAAAACGGACGCAGTGCTCGGTGTCGCTGTCGGTGATAGCCCGCTTGAACTTGCGCTGGATGTCCTCGGGCTTCTCCATCAGGAAGACGCAGCCCTCGGGGGCGGACTTGGACATCTTAGAGGTGGGGTCGGACAGACCCATGATCCGTGCGCCCGTCTTGGGGATATAGGGCTCGGGGATCTTGAACACGTCGCCATAGATGCCGTTGAAGCGCTTGGCGATGTCCCGGGTCAGCTCCACGTGCTGCTTCTGGTCGTTGCCCACGGGGACGAAGTCGGGCTGATAGAGCAGGATGTCCGCCGCCATCAGGGCGGGATAGGTGAACAGGCCGCCGTTGATATTGTCGGCATTTTTGGCGGACTTATCCTTGAACTGAGTCATGCGGGACAGCTCACCGAACATGGTGTAGCAGTTGAGCACCCAGCCCAGCTCCGCGTGGGCGGGGACGTGGGACTGGACGAACAGGGTGTTCTTCTCCGGGTCCAGGCCGCAGGCGATGTACTGGGCCAGCTGCTCCAGGGTGCGGCGGCGCAGCTTGGCGGGCTCCTGACGGACGGTGATGGTGTGCATATCGGCCATAAAGTAGTAGCAGTCAAACTCCTCGGCCCGGGCACCCCAGTTTTTGATGGCCCCCAGATAGTTGCCCAGGTGCAGATCGCCGCTGGGCTGGATGCCGGAGAGCATTACTTTCTTTTCATCCATGGTTGTCGGCTCCTTTAAATTCAGGCGCATCAAGAAACACGCCCGCATAATATTGTACTATTTTACCACGGAGCGCGACATTAAGCAATATCCAGGTGAACGAAGTTGGGACAAAGGCATACGCAAATAAATTGTGGACAGACAAAGAATATCCACCCTCTTTGGAACGCAGCTGCTCTGAAGAGGGTGGATATTTTCGAATTTTGGGAACGGTCCCTTTTGTGTTCTTCAGTCAAACATGACTGTGTCGACCATATTCTGATCAGCCGCCAACAGTTCCAAATCCACGATAGACGCCGGAGCATCGTATCTCACGCGTTCTGCGCCTGTAAACACAGAGTACACGCCGACGTCGTCGGCCTCGTTTGTGTTTATCATGACCTCCATGCCGCGATACTGGAATCGCAGCCAACCCTCTGCGGTGATGGTGTTGTCATTGTCTCCGAAGTATTCATACTCGTCTACGCCGATCAGGGAGAAGAAATCTTCAAAAGACATCTCGTCGTCCATGCTGGGGAAGAGGGCTCTTGCCCGGGTGACGAACCCGGCGCATTTCAGCTGGTCTGCGCATTCCGTCATGGCCTTTTTGAAGTCGCCGCTGTGCCCGGCGAAGAAGAGGGAAGCGTATTCCGCCCCTGGGACCGCATAGCACGCGGCGGCCCGGTCCGGGAAGCTATCCAGACTTACAGCGCACGCGCCGTCAGGATGCGCGTCTTCCAACTCACGAAGCGTTTTGCCCAGGTCATCGAAAAACGCGGGTGTGCTCGTTTCAGCAGAGCTGAAGTCCTCTGACGCCTGATCACCGGGAGCGGCG
>URNZ01000084.1 GCA_900549405.1 uncultured Eubacteriales bacterium
AAGATATGATGAATCTTTATCTATCCCGTCCCACGTATACCTCTTCCGTGGAATACAGCTGTCCGTTCTGCTCTGCCAGCTTGTTGACCGCCTGCTCCCGGCCGTCCACGATGATGCGCAGGCGCACGCCCTGCCACTGGTTGGACTGGGTGCGCAGGCAGAACAGCTGGCTGCCCGGCTCCACGCTCTCCCCCGTCTCCGGGGTGCGGACGCGGAGGACCAGGGCGATCATGCCGTCCGGGTCCCGCTCCTCTGTGGCGGTAAAGCTGCCGGGGGTCAGGCTCCGGTCCTGGTCCGGCAGACAGAGGAGATAGTCGTCCTCCTCCAGCCGCACCAGCCAGTATGCCCCGGCGTCCGGCTCGGCCTGCTCCTGGGCCTGTTCCAGCCACTTCCGGACCTCCTCCGACTGGGCCTCCTCGTCGGTGAGCAGCCGCAGGCCATAGCTCACCTGCTGGCCCTCCCGGTTGTCCAGGGCGGTGAACTGGGGCTGGACGTCCTCCGTCTTGGGGATGGCCCGGCCCAGTCCGGCAAAGACCACCTTGATGCCGATGAACAGCACCACGATCAGGGCCACATAGCCCAGAATGGGCAGCCAGCCGTTTTTCTTTTCGTTTTCGTTCAATCTGATTTCCTCCGCTTATGCCTGGCCTTATCTCAGGTCCAGTTCCCGCTCCATCTCGTTCAAGTTCAGGGACAGCATCCGGCTGACCCCCTGCTCCTGCATGGTCACGCCATACAGGGCGTCCGCCTCCTCCATGGTGCCCCGGCGGTGGGTGATGACGATAAACTGGGTTTTGTCCGCCATGGAGCGCATGTATTGGGCGAAACGGGCCACGTTGTTGTCGTCCAGGGCGGCCTCGATCTCGTCCATGACCACAAAGGGGGTGGGCCGTACCTTTAAAATAGCGAAGTACAGGGCGATGGCCACAAAGGCCTTCTCGCCGCCGGACAGCAGGGTGATGGTCTTCAGGGCCTTGCCCGGGGGCTGGACCTTGATATCGATGCCGCAGTTGAGCACGTCGTTGGGGTCCTCCAGCTCCAGCCGGGCCTTGCCCCCGCCGAACAGCTCTACGAACGTCTGGCCAAAGGCCTGGTCGATGAGGGCGAACTCCCGCTGGAAGATGGCCTTCATCTCCCCGGTAAGGCCGGAGATGATGCGCTCCAGCTCTCTTCTCGCCCGCTCCACGTCGTCCCGCTGGCCGGTGAGATAGGTATAGCGCTGGTTCACCCGGTCAAACTCCTCCACCGCGCCCACGTTCACCTGGCCCAGGGCAGAAATAGCTCGTTTCAGCTCCCCGATGCGCCGGTTGGCGGCGGGGACAGAGGGCAGCTCCTGCCGCTGCCGCCGGGCGGCCTCGTGGGACAGGCCATAGGTCTCCCACAGCTTGTCCAGCAGCTGCTTCTCCTCCATGGCGGCGGCGGATTTCTTCTGGCTCAGGCGGGAAACCTCGGCCTCCAACCGCAGCAGCTCGTCGCTGCGGGTCTGGCTCTCCCGGGTGGCCCGGACCCGCCGGGCCTCCAGCTCCAGCCGGGCGGCGTTCAGCACCTCCAGCTGCTGGGCGCATTGGCGGCTCTCCTCCCGCAGGGCGGCCAGGGCGTTCTGCTTCTCTTCGATCTCCTTGGAGAAGCCCTGATTCTTCGTCTCATACTCGGCCACCAGGCTCTGGCTCTGGGCCCGGTCCCCCGCCAGGCTCTCCCGCAGGGCTTCCAGCTCACGGAGTCCCGCCTGGGTGGCCTCCCGCTCCGCTTCTAAAGCGGCCTGGGCGGCGGTGAGGCGGGACAGCTCCGCCGTCAGCGCCTCCGCCTGGGTCTTCAGGTCGCTCCGGCGGCGGTCCTGCTGGACCTGGGCGCTCTGGCTGTCCTGGGCCGCCCCCTCCAGTTGGGTCAGGCGGGCCTGGGCGGCTTTGGCGTCGGCGTCGATCTTGGCCGAACGGGCCTGGAGCTGCTCCAGCTCCCCCCGCAGGGCGGCCTGCCGCCGCTCCAGGTCCGTTTTCTCCCCCTGGGCGCGCTGAATGCGGCCCTGGGTGAGCAGGATGGCGTTTTCAAATTCCCGCAGCTGTTCTTGCGCGGTCTGGCGCTGATAGGCGGCGGCTGTTGCCTCCCGCTGGGCGTCGGCCAGCTGCCTGGCCCACTGGGCGGTGTGCTCGGCCAGCTCTGCCCGCCTGCCCTCCAGCTGCTCCAGCTCGTTGGCCCGACTGAGGATGCCCGCGCCCTTCACGGCGGAGCCGCCGGTCATAGAGCCGCCGGGATTTAGCATCTGCCCGTCCAGGGTGACGATCCTGAACTGATAGCCAAACTTCCGGGCTGCCGCGATGGCGTGGTCCAGGTCCTCCATCACCGCCACCCGGCCCAGCAGATTGGAAAAGATGTTCTGATAGCGCCTGTCAAAGGAGACCAGCCGGTCCGCCACCCCCACAAAGCCGGGCTGACGGGACAGGGCCTCCCCCTCCCGCAGGGTGTGGGGCCGAATGGTCGCAATGGGCAGGATCGTCGCTCTGCCGCCCTCCCGGCGCTTGAGGAACTGAATGACGGCCTTGCCGTCTTCCTCCCGGTCCACCACAATGTTCTGCATGGCGCCGCCCAGGGCGGTCTCGATGGCCAGGGCCACCCGGTCCGGGGCCTTCACCAGTCCAGCCACCGGCCCGTGGACGCCCTTCAGAATGCCCCGGTCCGCCTGGTCCATCACCAGCTTCACCGCCCGGGAGAAGCCCTCCCGCTGCCGCTCCATGTCAGACAGCAGCCGGATGCGGGCGGCCAGGGCGTTCTCCTCCATCTGGGCCTTCATGTGGGCCTCTTTGCAGCCCTCCGCCTTCTTCCGGCGCTTCTCCTCCAGCAGGGCATAGCCCTGGGCGGCGTTGCGCCCCTGGTCCAAGGACTGCTTTGCCTCGTCCTGCTCTCTCTGGGCCTGGGCCAGCTGGGCTTCGGCATTGGCAGACTGCTCCTCCAGCTCTGCCAGCTCCCGGCGGACGGCCCCGTCCCGGTCCAGTACCTCCTGGGCCGCGGCGGCCAGGGCCGAGCGCAGGGCACGGGCGTCGGCGGCGTCCGCCTGGGCCAGGGCCTGGCTGTCCCGCAGGCGCTCCAGCTCCTGCTCCAGCTGTCCGGCGGACTTAGCGTTCTCCTCTACTTTTTCCCGCTGGGCCTGGATGGCCTGGGAACCCGCAGATAGCTGGCCCTCGATTTCCATCAGGCGGTCCTTTCGCTGGTCGATCTGGGCGGCCAGGGAACCCTCCCGGCCCTCCTGCTGTTGTAGGTCGGCCCGGATGCGCCGGGCGGACTCGTCGTTGTGGGCGATGGAGCTGTTCAGCACGGCCACGGCAGACTCCAGCGCCCCCGCCTGCTCCTGGCGCTGCTGCTCCTGCCGGCGCAGGCCGTCGGCGGCCACGTCGTGCTCCTGCATCTGCCGGGCGCAGTCCTCCGCGTCGGCATAGGCGGCCTCCTGGGCGGTCTTGGCCCCGTCCCGCTGGGCCGTGGTGCTCTGCAAGTCGGTCTCCAGCTGGATGACCCCCGCCCGGATGTGCTCCAGGCTGTCCAGCCACACGGCGATCTCCAGCCCCCGCAGCTCGTCCCGAAGAGTCAGATACTTCTTGGCCTTGTCCCGCTGGACCCGCAGGGGTTCCAGCTGAAGCTCCAGCTCGTCCACCTTGTCGTTCACCCGCAGCAGGTTCTCGTCGGTGCGCTCCAGCTTGCGCTGGGCCTCCTCCTTCCGGTGGCGGAAGCGGGAGATGCCCGCCGCCTCTTCAAAGACCTCCCGCCGGTCGGTGGACCGCTGGGACAGGATCTCGTCGATGCGCCCCTGGCCGATGATGGCATAGCCCTCCCGGCCCAGACCGGTGTCCATGAATAGCTCACTGACATCCTTCAGGCGCACCGCGTCCCGGTTGATGTAGTATTCGCTCTCCCCAGAGCGGTAATACCGCCGGGTGACCATGATCTCGTTCTCCTCCCGGGGCAGGCGGTGGTCGCTGTTGTCCAGCACCAGGGACACCTGGGCATAGCCCGTCTGCCGCCGCTTGGCCGTGCCGCCGAAGATCACGTCCTCCATCCGGCCCCCTCGCAGGGCCCGGGTGGACTGTTCCCCCATGACCCAGCGCACCGCGTCAGACAGGTTGGACTTGCCGGAGCCGTTGGGCCCCACGATGGCGGTGATGCTCTGGTCAAAGGTCAGCACCGTCTTTTCCGGGAAGGACTTGAAGCCCTGGAGCATCAGCGCCTTGAGATACATGGACACACCTCGCTTTCGTGGGGGGATAAAATATCATTGTATTTTACCACACCCCCGCCCTGTTTTCAAGATTTCGCGCCGGAAGTCGACGGGAAAAGGGGAGAAAAAAATCAAGAGAGAACAGCGTATCTTTTTCGTCGTTCTCTCTTGCCAAGACATTTTTAATGTGTTATAATCAAACAAAAAAATTAAAAATTTTATATAAAAATCGTCATTTTAGACAAATGAATTTTCCGAAAATATCTTTTTTCTCATGTCCATCTGATTGGTTCCCTTCGCTCGTTGTGTATCGGAAAGGAAGTGATTCCAATGTTCTGATTTCGCCTGAAACCATCCATGTGCCGTTACTAACAACAAGCTGCATCAAGATAATAAATAAAGGAGCCTTATCATGAAGAGAAAAATGCTTGCACTGGTTATGGCATTTGTGCTTCTTATGCTGCAAGTGCCTGTCTCTGCTAATGTTTCTTCCGAAGACTCCTTTCCCGCCGATGTTATCCAGTCTGAGGCGATAGAACTTGTCAACATTGCGTTGGACCAGGGCGTCGTTCCTGGTCAGGATAGTAGCGAGATCACATCTCTGTATCTATCTGACAGCATCCCCATTTACGAGCTGCTGGCCGATAACACTTTTACTGAGGCCGACAATATCAAGTATTATGGGATTTTCGATCAGAATGATGTAGCCCGAGGCTTACTCATCGCTCGGATACAAGGTGATGATGAAACTTTGACCTGTGAGTACAATACTTTCTTCTGCGAAGAATTGACTGAGTATAAGCAGAGCGACGCTGAGATATGCTTCATTTTTGCTCAGACGGAAGTCACGATTTTTGACGGCCGCCAAAACCAAACAGTGATGCAAAGCGCGACGCTCCATGATGATTCCCGAGGTGTTTTCGGCGCGGAAACAGCAAGGACCTCTCAGCTTAAGTCACTAAACCGCAGCGTAATAAGCTCTATGACAGAGTTGAATCTTGTGAGCACGGCTGCCACCAACTCCACCGTCTCCGGTTCTGTAAGCGTACCTCTTGTCGCTCAGGCCCCGTGGGATAATGGATGCTGGGCAGCATGTGCGGTGAGCGTGGGAAGTTATCTAAAGCCGTCTGTCCACCTTACCGTTACAAATATTATGAACGATTATGCAAATGGAAAAGATGATGCAAAATCGTATAATACGATACAAGATGTGTTGGCATATGAATACGGATGTGAGACCACTCAACATGTCTTTTCAACACTCAATATGGGTACTGTAATGGATAACATTGGCGTTGGTACGAACAAGGGGAATCCAATTATTGCACGTGTTTCGTATAAAGGACTAGTCGAAGGACATTTCATTGTTGTGCGCGGTTATGTATACACTGCAGGAACGGGGACATTGGATCGCGCTACAATTATGGATCCTGCAGATGACAGCGGCGTCAGAATTTTGACTGTTACCGGAACAGGACGGTCAATGACGTTTAAGTATACACCAGTCACCAATTCTGATCCCCGTGATGTTGGTCTGTATATAACCATCGCCAAATAATAAGATAAATGAAAATAAACAGCTTGCCGAAAGATCGAATCTTGCCCATTGCCCGCCTACTGCTGGTGATTGCTGCCCCGTTCCTGTGGTATTGGCTCTTCGGTTGGGGGACTGTTCATATCATCGATTTTTCTGCCCAGGAAGTAGAATATGTTCAAATCAGCTGCTCACACTACCCTGAACGTGGGTCTATATATGATCCTGGGGAGATACAGGCACTGATTGATGAAGCAAATGCCATGCAAAACAAAGGGACCAGACTCAAGTTGCTTCTGCATGGAATCGGCATGGGTGGAAGTATTCTATATGACTGTGATTTTTACCTCACCGACGGCACAGAATTTTTATTGACCTTTGCCTCCGGCAAAAGCGGCGATCCGGTATCAGAGAAGGATCTAACTTGTTGGTATCGATTTTCGACCACCGAGGAAGACACAGTCGGTCCCATGTGTCGAGGCTCGATGGAGGTATATTTCCAGTTGTTTGAAAAATATAACCATCGTCCGGCACCGGGTGCTGAGCAAGACGCGAGATGAAGCCAGAAAGCCGTCCTCCAATGGGGGACGGCTTTCTGCACTTAAAGCAATGGAATTTCTGATTTACTGATTCAATTTCGTCCTTCTTCCGGCCCGCTCAACCGGCGATAGGTCCCCCGGATGAGGACGGCGGCCACGCAGAAGGCCAGCAGGTCGGACACGGGCATGGAGTACAGCACGCCGTCCAGCCCGAAGAACCGGGGCAGCAGCAGGGCAAAGCCCACGCCGAACACCA
>URNZ01000085.1 GCA_900549405.1 uncultured Eubacteriales bacterium
TCGCCGTGGCCATGGGCTTCGATGCAATAGTGGGTATGGCCATTGTGGCCTTCGGCGCCGCCATGGGCTACTCCGGCGCTATGATGAACCCCTTCACCGTTGGCGTGGCCCAGGGCATCGCCGAGGTGGCCCCCATGTCCGGCATGGGCTATCGGTTCTTCTGCCACATGGCTCTGCTGGTGGTTGGCTCCGCCCTTACCATCCGTTACGCCCTGAAGATCCAGGCCGACCCCAGCAAGAGCCTGGTCTATGGCGAGACTGAGCACATCACCATGAGCGAGGACGATGTCCAGAACTCCCCCTTCGGCATCCGGGAAAAGCTGGTCCTGCTCATCCTGCTGGCTGGCATCATCGCCGTGGTCTACGGCTGTAAGGTCTATGGCTGGTACTTCGCCGAGCTGTCCGCTGTCTTCGTCATCATGGGCATCCTCAGCGCCATCGTCATGGGCTGGGGCCCCAACAAGATCGGCGAGCTGTATTCCAAGGGCTTCACTGACATCGCTATGGCCTGTATGATGATCGGTCTGGCCCGGGGTATCCTGATGGTCCTCCAGGCCGGCAACATCATCGACACCGTGGTGTATTACTTCTCCCTGCCTCTGGCGGCGTTCCCCTCCTGGTTCTGCGGCGTGGCTATGCTGGCCATGCAGACTCTGCTGAACTTCCTGATCCCCTCCGGTTCCGGTCAGGCCGCCACCTCCATGCCCATCATGGCCCCCCTGTCCGATCTGCTGGGCGTGTCCCGGGACACCGCCGTCCTGGCCTTCCAGTTTGGCGACGGCCTGTCCAACGTCCTGTGGCCCACCGCCTTCCCCGCCGTCATGGCCGGTCTGGCTGGCATCAAGGTGGAGAAGTGGTGGAAGTTCGCCATCCCCGTGGGCGTGGCCCTGTTCCTGACCCAGGCCGTGCTGATGATCCTGGCTGTGGTCACCGGGTTTGGCATGTAAGTCACCTTGAAAACGATCCATACTTAAAAACCATCGTAGGCCGCACCGAAAGGTGCGGCCTACAGCTTTATGTCTTACCCAGCGCCCAGTGGAGCAGGCACAGCAGGGCGAAGCCGGGTGCGCCCAGCAGGCCCAGCACCAGGGCGTTGGTCAGGTTGACCCCCAGCCCAAGCCCTAAGGCGGAGCCGAACCGGGCCAGGGCGGCCAGCAGGGCCAGTCCCGCGCCGGAGCGCAGGGCCAGGCGCATCAGCCGCCCCACCAGTCCCCGGAGACACAGCAGTGCGCACAGCCCCAAGATCGCGGCGCACCACAGGGCGGGGGAGCCAAGGCCGGTCACGGCTGGGCCCCCAGCTGCTTCAGGCGGCGGAGGAGATAGTTGTACCGGGCCTGAAGGGCGTTGATCTCGAAGACATAGGACTCGATCAGGTCCCCGTCGCTGGTCTGGTTAAAGCAGCCATAGGCCTGGTTGATCTGGGCACGGGTGCGGGAGAGGGAGGACATCAGCGCCCGGCGCTCCGCCTCGTCCGGGTCCCGGGCGCGGCGGGGGGAGATGCGAACTGGCTGGATCATGGGGCAGGCTCCTTTCTGTTCCGGTTTATCCCATTGTATGGATATTCTGGACAGATATGCCGCCGGATAACCGGCCAAACGGAGCGAAAGCGAGAAAATTCCCCGGATCGCGGCAAAACGGTCCGGGGAATCAAAACATGTTTGACAACATGGGGGAGAAGGGGTATAATCTAGCAGCTAAAATGAGAGTAGTGCGGGTTTTGTAACCGAATTTCCAGGTAAAAGCGCGTAGAGCCGGATCTTGACACCGGATATTGGCCCCCTGATCTCAGACCCCTAAGGTGTCCTGGATCACGTCCCAGAGGGAGACGGGACTCAGCTCCAGCCGGTTGCAGCGCCGAACAAAAGAGAGGGCGTCGGCGGCGTTGAGAAACACGTCGTGGATCGCCAGGATCTCTGTGGTGCGGTTCTGCTCCACCTGACAGGCACAGACGCCATAGGCGCTGTAGTTGCCCAGGTCAGGATCGAAGCACTGCTCCGGCACGGAACGATATTCGATCATACTTGTGGCCCCCTTTCTTGTTGGCTTGGCTTTTGCTGGGTCTACTATACCACACGCGGGGCCGCCTGGACCGTTGCCGATGAAAATGAAGGGGCTGCCGATGAATTTGACAAATCGAGCAGACGTTCGACTGAAAAACCCGTCTATTTTGTTTGCATAACGACAGAAAAGTTACAAATTGGTTTCGACGATTTTGTAACCGGAGAGGACTATTTTTATGCGCATCGCGATTTGTGAGGACAGCCAGCTGGACCGGGAGCTGCTGGTGGGCGTGGTGGACCACTATGCCGCCCAGCGGGGCAGAAGCATCCAGGTGACGGCCTATGGCGGCGGCCTGGGGCTGATCCACGACGTGGAGGACGGGGAGCACTTTGACCTGGCCTTTCTGGACAACCTCATGGACGACATTCTGGGCATTGAAGTGGCCCGCCGCCTGCGGGAACTGGATTTTCGCGGTCCGCTGGTGTTCATCTCCTCCACCGACGCCTATGCCGTGGCCGGGTATCAGGTGGCCGCAGCGGCCTATCTCCTCAAGCCCTATGACTATGAGACGGTGGCGGAGGTGCTGGACAAGTTCCTCCCCGAGGGCGGCCTGGAGGGGATCTATGCCGTCCACCGCCGTTCCGCCGTGGTCCAGCTGCCCTATCGGGACATTTTATATGTGGAAAGCCAGAACGCAAAGTGCGTGTTCCACTGCCGGGACGGCCAGACCCACGTGGTCTATAAGACGCTGAACACTGTGGAGCAGGAGCTGGGGGACCGGCGGTTTCTCCGCTGCCACCAGAGCTTTCTGGTGAACATGGACCAGGTCCAGTCCGCCGACCAGGCCTTCCACCTGTCCAGCGGGGACGCGGTGCCCATCCGTCAGCGGGAACTTAAGCGCATCCGGGAGCGCTATCTGAACTATCTGTCCGGGAAGGGCCGCCCTGCCGTCAGGCCAGAGTGACAAAGTCTCCGCTGGCATAGCCGGTGACGCCGTCGTACTCCACCAGATACCAGCCGTCAAACTGGTTGAACACCGTCAGCCGCGCCCCGTCCGGGGCCTGGGCCAGGATGGTCCCGTCGGTATCCGGGCGGTCCCGGATGTTCAGCACTCCCCAGGAGACGTCCACCACAGCGGGGCGGTCCTGCCGGGTGGAGAAGAAGGGGATGCCGAAATACTCTGTGAGGGACAGGGCCAGATTGCGGGCCACCGCGTCTAAGTTATTTTGGATCCAGACGGCATCAGAGGTGTTGTCGTGGAAGGCCAGCTCCAAAAAGACGGAGGGGGCCCGGACCCGCCGCACCTCCCCGATGGCGGTGGTGGGCTGGGCCTGCACCAGATTGGGCAGGGGATAGATGGCTTTCAGCCCGTCGGCAATGATCTCCGCCGCCCGCTGCCCCTGGGCGCTGCCGGGATAGTAGAACACCAGGGACCCCCGGGCCGAGCCATACCGCCCCGGCGGCGCGGCGTTGGAGTGCAGCGCCAGGTGCAGGTCATACCGCCCGGCGTTGGAGGCCGCGATGGACGACACCGCCGTCATCTCCGGCGTGTTGCGCACATACCGGATGCCTGAGGCGTCCAGATAGGGCACCAGCTTGTCGGCCAGCAGATTCATGTACTGCTCCTCCGTGCCCCCGGTGACGAACTGATTGTTCTCCTGGGTGGAGGGGGAGAGATAGATGATGGGCATAAGAACACCTCCTACAAGTGCCCCATCCTATGAAAGACCCACAAAAACGGTGAAGCGCCCCCGGCGGAACAGATTCGTTCCAGCTGGGGGCGCTGTGCTGTGCTGTTCAGTTTATTCCTCCTGACACAACCTCTCCAGCCCCGGGCGGTTCAGAATCTGGATGCGGCGGTAGCCCAGTTCCACCAGGCCCCGGCGGGACAGGTCGTTTAAAATGCGGCTGACGGTGACGCGGCTGACGGAGACGGAGTCGGCGATGTCGTCCTGGCTGCACTGGAGACAGTCGTCCCCGTCGGCCAGGGAGAGGAGATAGCGGGCCACCCGCCACTGGGCGGGGCGGAAGGCCATCTGGTCCACCTGGTGGGACAGCAGCCGCACGGTGCGGGCCAGGTATTTCATCATGGCCAGGGCCAGCTCCGGGTCTCGGGCGATGGCCTGGGTGACCAGCTCCCGGTCGATGGGCACCAGCTGGCAGGGGGTGAGAGCCACGGCGGAGGACACCCGGGGCAGCTCGTCCAGGAAGGACGCCTCGCCGAACAGGCTGCCCGCCCGATAGATGTTCAGCACTCGCTCGTCCCCGGTCTCTGACTGGATGAAGCTCTTCACCCGGCCCTCCTTTAAATAGTAGAAGCAGGTGGCCTCCGTCCCCTGGAGATAGATGAGAAAGCCGGGGGAGCAGCGGATGGCCGCCCGGCTCTGGGCAAAAGGCTCCCAGATATGGGCGGGCAGGTCCATCTCGCCCAAGGTCTGTCGGTCCATAGAGACACCTCCCAAAGAATTTTCTTCAATTATAACATGCTTTACATTTTTTTGGCAAGCACCCTGTCATACTATAGGACAGTTACAATGCACTGCGCACTGAGGAGGAATTTTCAATGGGAATGACCATGACGCAGAAGATCCTGGCGAAGGCCGCCGGGCTGGACCGGGTGGAGGCCGGACAGCTGATCGAGGCCAAGCTGGACATGGTGCTGGGCAACGACATCACCACCCCCGTCGCCATCACCGAGTTTGAGAAGGCCGGCTTTACCCAGGTATTTGATAAAGATAAGATCTCCATCGTTCTGGACCACTACACCCCCTGCAAGGACATCAAGTCCGCCGAGCTGTGCCTGAAGGCCCGGAACTTTGCCCACAAGCACAACATCACCAACTTCTTCGACGTGGGCCACATGGGCGTGGAGCACGCTCTGCTGCCCGAGAAGGGCCTGTGCGCCCCCGGCGAGGTCATCGTGGGCGCCGACTCCCACACCTGCACCTATGGCGCGCTGGGCGCGTTCTCCACCGGCGTGGGCTCCACCGACATGGCCGCCGGTATGGCCACCGGCCTGCTGTGGTTCAAGGTGCCCTCCGCCATCAAAGTCACCCTGAAGGGCAAGCTCCAGCCCCACGTGTCCGGCAAGGACGTGATCCTGCACCTGATCGGCCAGATCGGCGTGGACGGCGCTCTGTATAAGTCCCTGGAGTTTGCCGGGGAGGGCGTTGCCTCCCTGTCCATGGATGACCGGTTCACCATCGCCAACATGGCCATTGAGGCCGGCGGCAAGAACGGCATCTTCCCCGTGGACGAGAAGACCATGGAGTATATCAACGGCCGGGTGAACCGCCCCTGCGAGGCCTTTGCCGCCGACCCCGACGCTGTGTATGACAGCGAGGTGGTCATCGACCTGAACACCCTGGAGCCCACCGTGGCCATGCCCCACCTGCCCGAGAATACGAAAGTGGTCAGCGAGGTGGCCGGGCTGCCCATCAACCAGGTGGTCATCGGCTCCTGCACCAATGGCCGCATCAGCGACCTGCGGGCCGCCGCCGCCGTGATGAAGGGCAAGAAGGTGGCCGACAACGTGCGCTGCATCGTCATCCCCGCCACCCAGGACATCGTGCTCCAGGCCATGGCCGAGGGTCTGATCCAGACCTTTATCCAGGCCGGCGCCGCCGTGTCCACCCCCACCTGCGGCCCCTGCCTGGGCGGCCACATGGGCGTGATGGCCGAGGGGGAGCGCACCGTCTCCACCACCAACCGGAACTTTGTGGGCCGCATGGGCCACGTGACCTCTGAGGTCATCCTGGCCAGCCCCGACGTGGCCGCCGCCTCTGCCATCGCGGGCTGCGTGGCCGACCCCCGGAAGCTGTAATTTGACTTGGCCCGTTGGACCGGAGACATAGGAAAGGACTGAAACTTTACATGAAGGTTTATAAATATGGGGCCAATGTTGACACCGATGTCATCATTCCCGCCCGTCATCTCAACGATCCCTCCCCGGCGGCCCTGGCCTCCCACTGC
>URNZ01000086.1 GCA_900549405.1 uncultured Eubacteriales bacterium
GATTTGCGTACGCTCTCCGCTCCCCGGATGGTGACGGGGGCGGCGGCACGGGTGGTCGCCACGGCGGCCATCATGGCGATGCGGTGGTCGTTGCAGCAGTCCACTGTCACGCCACCCTCTAATATAGGCAATCCGTGGAAGGTCAGGCTGTCCGGCCCCTCCTCCACCGCCGCCCCCAGGGCCCGCAGGGTCTGGGTCACGGTAGCCAGCCGGTCGCTCTCCTTCAGACGCAGCCGGGCGGCGTTGGTCAGGCGGCACTCCCCCGTCCGCACCGCCGCCATGGCGGCCAGAGGGGGCACCAGATCGGGACACTGGGACACGTCCAATTCCACGTCCCCCGGCCGGGAGAGCTGCTGAGAATAGGGCACCACCCGCATGTCCCCCTGGGCGGAGGACCGGTTCAGGTTCAGAATATCCACCTGACTGCCCAGCAGGTTAGCCCCATACCAGAAGGCGGCCTGGGACCAGTCGGTCTCCACCGCCCCGTCCGTCCCCGCATAGGTCTGGGGGCCGGACAGGCGATAGCCCTTCTCTGTCTCCTGAACGGACACGCCGAACTGGTCCAGCGCCTGGAGGGTCATGGACACATAGTCCCGGCTCTCCAGGGGGGTGGTCAGGGTGACGGCGCTCTCCCCCTCCACCAGGGGCAGGGCATACAGCAGTCCGGTGATGAACTGGCTGGACACGTCCCCGGGCAGGGCGTACTCCCCGGGGGTCAGGCGGCTCCGCACCGTGAGCACCCCGTCCTTCTGCTCATAGAAGATGCCCTTCTGGTCGAACAGGTCAAAATAGGGCTTTTGGGGCCGCTGCATCAGCCGCCCGTGGCCGGTGAACACGCCGCCCCCCGCCGCCGCCAGGGCGATGGGGATGAGAAAGCGCAGGGTGGAGCCGCTCTCCCCGCAGTCAAAGTGGGGCAGCTGGCCGTCCAGCTGCGCCTCTCCCCCAAATCCCTGGACGGTGAGGGTACGGTCCTCCAGGCTCCAATCGGCCCCCAGGGCCTCCATGCAGCCTAACGTCGCCCGGATGTCCTGGGACAGGTCCACGTTCTCCAGGCGGCTCTCTCCCTGGGCCAGGGCGGCAGCGATGATCAGCCGGTGGGCCTGGCTCTTGCTGGGGGGCGGAGTCACGGCCCCGGTCAGCTTGCCGGGCCGGATGACAACGGTGGTGCTCATAGCGGCATCCCCAGCTCCAGCACCCGCCGCAGCTCGTCATAGTTGGTGGAATAGAGCCCGCACCGGCCCAGCACCTCGGGCTGGATCAGGGTGATAGCATCCCCACGGCGCTTCTTGTCCGCGTGGGCGGCCTCCAGCAGCTCGTCCACGGACTTGTCCGTGGTCTTGGGCAGGTGATATTTGTCCAGCAAAGTCTCCAGTACCGTCCAACAGGCGGGGGGGCACTTCTTCTGCCGCACACAGGCCCGGGTCATGATGGCCATGCCCATGGCCACCCCCTCCCCGTGGTAGAGAGAATAGCCGCTGCAGCGCTCGATGGCGTGGCCGATGGTGTGGCCAAAGTTCAGCACCTGGCGCACGGCGTTGTCCTGCTCGTCCTGGGCCACCACGTCCCGCTTGATGGACACGCAGTGGGCGATGACCCACTCGATGTCCGTGCCGGGGGTGTTCTCCAGCAGAAAGTTGATCAGCTCCTGGCTGCGGATCATACCGTACTTAATGATCTCCGCCCAGCCCTCGGCCTCCACCTGGGGGGACAGGGTGGCCAGTACGTTGGTGTCGCACAGGACCAGGTGGGGCTGGGTGAACGTGCCCACCAGGTTCTTGCCCTCGGGCAGGTCCACAGCGGTCTTGCCGCCCACGGAGGAGTCCACCACCGACAGCAGGGAGGTGGGCAGCTGCACACAGGGGATGCCCCGCAGATACAGGGATGCCGCCAGCCCCGCCATGTCCCCGGTGACGCCGCCGCCCAGGGCGAACACCCCGTCGGACCGGGTCATGCCCTTCTGGGCCAGACAGGTCAGCAGCTGGACCAGGGTGTCGGTGTTTTTGGACTGCTCCCCGGCGGGGAATACGAAGTGGTCCACCTGAAAGCCCGCGTCCTCCAGACTTGCCTGGACCATGGACCCGTAGAGGGGCCACACGTTGCTGTCAGAGACGATCATGGCGTGCCGCCCCTTGATGAGGGGGGCGGACAACTCGCCGGTGCGGGTCAACAGACCGGAGCCGATGCGGACCTCGTAGTCCCGGGATGCGTGTACAGAAATGGTCTCCATGGAAAAAAGCGCCTACCTTTCTAAATTCCGCTGCTTACTGCTCGTCCAGTCCGGCCACGGTGTCCCGGATGGCGTTCACCGCCTTGGCCACCTCCACAAACTGCTCCGGCCGCAGGGACTGGGCGCCGTCGCACAGGGCGTGGGGCGGGTCGTTGTGGACCTCGATGATCAGGCCGTCGGCCCCGCAGGCAGCGGCGGCCATGGCCATGGGCTTGACATAGCGGGCCACGCCGGTGGCGTGGCTGGGGTCCACGATGACAGGCAGATGGGTCATCTCATGCAGGGCGGCCACGGCAGACAGGTCCAGGGTGTTCCGGGTGGCGGTCTCGAAGGTGCGGATGCCCCGCTCGCACAGGATCACGTTCTCGTTGCCCCCGGCCATGATGTACTCGGCGCTCATCAGCAACTCCTGGAGGGTGTTGGCCAGGCCCCGCTTCAGCAGGATGGGCTTGCGGGTGTGACCCAGCTCCTTCAGCAATTCAAAGTTCTGCATGTTCCGGGCGCCCACCTGGATCACATCCACGTCCTCGAACAGGGGCAGGTGGTTGGCATTCATGATCTCGGTGACGATGGGCAGGCCGGTGGCCTGTTTGGCCTTCACCAACAGGTCGATGCCGTCGGCCTTCAGACCCTGAAAGGCGTAGGGGGAGGTGCGGGGCTTGAACGCGCCGCCCCGGAGCATGGTGGCCCCGGCGGCCTTCACGCTTTGAGCCACAGAGATGATCTGCTCCTCGCTCTCCACGGAACATGGGCCGGCGATCATGGCGAAGTGGCCCCCGCCCACCAGGCGCTTGTCCGCGCCCACCTGGATGACGGAGTCCTGGGGGTGGAACTTGCGGTTTGCATTTTTATAGGGCTCAGACACCCGCTTCACATTCTCCACGATATCCAAACCACGGATCAGGTCGCTGTCCAGCTTGCTGGTGTCGCCGATGACGCCGATGATGGTGGAGTAGTCGCCGGTGGACAGGTGGGTGCGCAGGTTCTGGCTCTCGATCCAGTGGATCAGGTCGTTCACCCGCTCTTGCTTGACTTCCGGTTTGACAATGATGATCATAACAGTTCGTTCCTTTCTTGTGCGCTGTGCGGCGCTTCCCCCAGGCCCGAAAAAAGGCCTGCGGTGAAGTGTTTTTCACCGCAGGCCCTGTAACGTCCTTTGATTTCTTACGCAAAGGTGGTCACGCCATTGTTTGCAGCAAAAAGCACTTTTACTTTGTCGGTCCAAAAGCCGTAAAAGTAAAAGTAGCCAAAAAAGAAAGCGGCAAACAGATTCAGCATGACGGTTCTCCTTTCCGCAGATCTCAGAAATTCTGTGGGTATCATAGCACCGGGACTTTGCTCTGTCAATAGGTTTTTTTCTTGTTTGTGAACTTTTTTATCCCGGCGTTCTCCCGTCCCGCCTGCGCGGCAGCCGGGAAAGACGCAAAAAAGCGCACCGGCGAAAACTCGTCGATGCGCTTTTGTTGGCATAGGATCGTAAGTTCGATCAGCCGCCGAACACCTTGATCATGAATCCAGCGGCAACAGCGGAGCCGATAACACCGGCCACGTTGGGACCCATGGCGTGCATGAGCAGGAAGTTGGAGGGGTTCTCCTTCTGACCGACGCTCTGGGCCACACGGGCGGCCATAGGCACGGCGGACACGCCGGCGGAGCCGATCAGGGGATTGATCTTGCCCTTGGTCACGATATACATGATATCGCCGAAGAGCAGACCACCGGCGGTGGACAGCATGAAGGCGCACAGACCCAGAACGATGATGGACAGGGTCTGACCGGTCAGGAAGGTGCTGGCAGTGGCCTTAAAGCCCACGGACAGGCCCAGGGGGATGGTGACGATGTTCATCAGACCGTTCTGAGCGATGTCGGACAGACGCTCGGTCACGCCGCACTCACGGAACAGGTTGCCCAGCATCAGCATACCCAGCAGGGGGGCGGTGTCGGGGATCAGCAGGACCACGAAGATGGTCACGGCGATGGGGAAGATGATCTTCTCCGTCTTGGACACAGTGCGCAGCTGGGTCATCTTGACCTTGCGCATCTCCTTGGTGGTCAGGGCCTTCATCAGAGGAGGCTGGATCATGGGGATCAGAGCCATGTAGGAGTAAGCCGCGATGGCGATGGCGGGCAGCAGCTCAACAGCCAGCTTAGACGAAGTCAGGATGGCGGTGGGGCCGTCAGCGCCGCCGATGACGCCGATGGCAGCGGCCTGCGCAGGGGTAAAGCCCAGGCACAGCACGGCCAGCAGGAAAGCGGTGAAGATGCCCAGCTGAGCGGCAGCGCCCAGCAGCAGGGAGATGGGGTTGGCCAGCAGAGGACCAAAGTCGGTCATGGCGCCGATGCCCATAAAGATAATGGACGGATAAATGGCGTATTGGACGCCCTGATAGAGCACCCACATGAAACCGACGGTGCCGCTGTGGGTGGCCGCGTCGTACACAGGCTCGTTAAACAGGCCGGTGACGGGCAGGTTGGCCAGCAGCATACCAAAGGCGATGGGGACCAGCAGCAGGGGCTCGAAGCCCTTGCCGATGCCCATGTACAGCAGAAGGCAGGCGATCAGCAGCATGATAACGGTGCGCCAATCCAGAGCGGCAAAGCCGGAACCCTGCATAATTTTAGTTAAAACTTCAACCAGAAAATTCATACTTTACCCCTCCTTTCAACCCAGAGTGACCAGCAGGTCATCGGTGTTGACAGCGGTGCCCACCACGGCGGACACGGACTTGACGGTGCCATCCACAGGCGCGGAGACCTCGATCTCCATCTTCATGGCCTCCAGGACCACCAGGGTGTCGCCGGCCTTGACGGTGTCGCCGACCTTGCACTCCACCTTGAAGATGTTGCCGGGCATGGGGCTGTTCACGGCAGTCTCACCGGCGGCCACGGCTGCGGGAGCAGCGGCGGGGGCGGGAGCGGCAGCGGGAGCAGCAGGGGCAGGGGCCGCCACAGGGGCGACAGCCGCAGCGGGAGCAGCCACAGGGGCGGCGGGGGCGGTCAGACCTCCCCCGGGTGCTCCTTCCGCCATGCGAGGTAGTCGTCCAGGATGACCGTCGCACTCACCGAGTCGAGGATGCTTTTCCGCTTTGCGCCGAAGGTGCCGCTCTCGTCGAGGAGGTCGGCGGCGGCGCAGGTGGTCTGGCGCTCGTCCCACATCCGGACGGGCAGCCCGCTCCAGATCTCCACAGTCTTGGCCAGCTTCCGGCTCTTGCGGGCACGCTCGCCCTCGGTGCCGTCCATGTTCAGCGGCAGGCCGATGACGATCAGCTCCGCCCCGATGTCCTTTGCCACCTCGCAGACCTTCGAGGCCACCTTGTCCCGGGCCTTGAGGGTGATCTGGGGCGTGATGGCGGTGGTAAGAAATTCGGTGCGGTCGCAGGTGGCGAGGCCGGTGCGGCTGTCACCGTAATCTACTGCTAATATTTTCATGCAGGGTCATCCTCCTGAGATGATTTTTCTCCATTGTACCACAGAATAGATGTTGCTGCAATTTTGTGGTACAATGAGAGATAAGCAGAAAATCCATCCAACGGAGAGATTCATCATGTTAAAACTACTTTTAGGCGCTTCCGGCAGCGGAAAGACCACCCTGCTGTACCAGCGCATCCGCGCCCGGGCCGAGGCGGGCGGCAG
>URNZ01000087.1 GCA_900549405.1 uncultured Eubacteriales bacterium
AAGTCCATGGCGGCGGAGAGCCTGGAGGCCGAGCTCACCTTCGTGGGCCTCATCGGCATGATGGACCCGCCCCGGCCGGAGGTCCGGCAGGCGGTGGACCGGTGCGCCGGGGCGGGCATCCGCCCGGTGATGATCACCGGGGACCACAGGGCCACTGCCGCCGCCGTGGCCCGTGCCCTGGACCTGAGCCGTCCGGGGGATAAAATTCTCACCGGGGCGGAGCTGGAGCGGATGAGCCAGGAGGAGCTGGAGCGGGCGGCGGAGCGTACATCTGTCTTCGCCCGGGTGGCCCCGGAGCACAAGACCCGCATCGTCAAAGCCTTGCAGAAGCGGGGCCACGTGGTCGCCATGACAGGGGACGGGGTGAACGACGCCCCGGCCCTGAAAGCGGCGGACATCGGCTGCGCCATGGGAAGAGCGGGCACCGACGTGGCCAAGGGCGCGGCGGACATGATCCTCACCGACGACAACTTTGCCACGATAGTAGCCGCCATCGAGGAGGGGCGGGGGATATACTCCAACATCCGCAAGGCCATCCACTATCTCCTCTCCTGCAACATCGGGGAGATCATCACCATTTTCGTGGCGACCCTGTTGGACTTAGGGCAGATGCCGTTAGTTCCCGTGCAGCTGCTGTGGCTGAACCTGGTGACGGACTCCCTCCCCGCTCTGGCCCTGGGGGTGGAGCCGGTGGAGGAGGGAGTGATGGAGCAGCGGCCAAGGGACGCCCGGGCGGAGCTGTTTGACCGGCGGTTCTCCCTGCGCCTGGCCTGGCAGGGCCTGATGGTGGGGGGCCTGACCCTGGCGGCATACTACTTAGGGCTCACCCGCCTGTCCCGCCCGGGGCTGGAGGGGGCGGCGGCCAACACCATGGCCTTTGCCACCCTGACCATGTGCCAGCTGTTCCACGCCTTTAACGTCCGCAGCGAGGAGCAGTCCCTCTTCCACATGGGCCCTCTGTCCAACCCCGCCATGGTAAGGGCCTTTGTCACGGGGATGCTCTTGCAACTGGCCGTCCTCCTCCTGCCGCCCCTCCAGGGGGTGTTCTCCGTCATTCCCATGGACGGGGAACAGTGGCTGGCGGTGCTGCTGCTGGCCGCCGCGCCCATCCCCATCTGCGAGGGGGCGAAAGTAGTTAGGAGGTAGGTGAGAGGTAGGAGTTAGGAGGGATGAGTGAGGAGTTTTTAGCCTTCCCCCTCCCAGGGGGAAGATGGTCCCGAAGGGACCGGATGAGGGTGAGTATCGTTGGCGCGGTGGTCATCGAGGGGCGGACACAGAGGTCCGCCCCTACAAGAGCCATCGTGACCTGTCATCCCATCGATAACGGATGCACCTCCGTGGTCCCCCTCATCCGTCATGGCTGCGCCATGCCACCTTCCCCCAGGGGAAGGCTTTTTATCATGCATAAACCCCTCCCTTTTCTGGCAGACTTAGAGGGTGATGGACTCCTATCTCATCACTCCTAACTGAAAAAGGGAGGGTCTTCTTATGCCCAAACCGCCCAAGCAGAACCCGGACCGGCCCCATCCCCGGCGGGAGCCCCGCATCCCCCTGCCCCTGTGCCTGGAGAATTTGGGCCGGGTATTTGACCGGTGCGCCGACTATCAGACCCGAACGGTCTGTCTGGCGGGGGCGGGGGAACGGGCGCTGACAGTGTGCTACATCGACGGCATGGCCCGGACCGAGCGGCTCAACGACTATGTCCTCCGCCCCCTGGCCCAGGACGAGCGCCTGGCCCGGGTCCCCGAGGGGGAACTGCTGGAGCACCTGCGGCAGGGGGCCCTGTACGCCCAACAGGTACACCGGCGGACCACCCTGGACCAGGTGGCCGCAGACCTGGTGGGGGGCTGCTGCGCCCTGTTCCTTCCGGGGGAGGGGGCGGCCCTCACCGTTCCGGTGTCCACGGAGGAAAAACGCTCTGTGGGGGAGCCGGAGAATGAGCCGTCCTTGAAGGGGGCGCGGGACTCCTTTGTGGAGAGCCTGCGCACCAACACATCCCTGGTCCGCCGCCGTCTCCGTGCCCCGGAGCTGCGGGTGGAGGAGCACATCGTGGGCCGCCAGAGCTTAACGCCGGTGGACGTGATCTGGCTGAAGGACATCGCCGACCCGGACATGGTGCGCCGGGTGGGGGAGCGGCTGGACGACATGGACGTGGACGGGGTGGAGTCCGCCGGAAATTTAGAGGAGTATCTGGTCCCCGCCGCAGCCAGCGCCTTTCCCCTGATCTTATCCACCCAGCGGCCGGACCGCTTCTGCCGGGAGCTGCTGGACGGGCGGGTGGGCCTGCTGTGCGACGGCATCCCCCTGGGTTGGGTGGCTCCGGGGACGGCGGACCAGTTTTTCAAGACGGGGCAGGACCGGGCCTATCACTGGATGGCCGCCTCGGCACTGCGGCTCATCCGCTATTTCTGCGCCGTCGTCACATTGCTGCTGCCGGGGCTGTATATCGCCCTGGTGACCCATCACCCGGAGGCCATCCCCGGCAAGCTGGCCCTGTCCATCGTCGCCGCCAAGCAGGAGGTGCCCTTCTCCACCATCTTCGAGGTACTCATCATGCTCCTGTCCTTTGAGGTCATCCAGGAGGCGGGGCTGCGCCTGCCCGGGCCCATCGGCTCCACGGTGTCCATCCTGGGCGGACTGGTGGTGGGCAACGCGGCGGTGGACGCCCACATCGTCTCTCCGGCGGTGCTCATTGCGGTGGCCATCGCCGGGGTGGCGGGGTACACCATGCCCTCCCAGGACTTTGGCAACGCCCTGCGGCTGTGGCGCTTTGGACTGACGGTGCTGTCCAGCCTGGGCGGACTGTTCGGCCTGGTGCTGGGCTGCGTGGCGCTCCTTTATCACCTGGCGGGGCTGGAGAGCTTCGGCGTGGCCTATCTGGCCCCCTTCACCGCCGGACCGGGGACGAGGCGGGGCAGGCCCAACCTGATCCGTCCGCCCCTGCCCACGTTAAAATGGCGGGACGGACCGGAGCACACCCGGAACCGGAGGAACCAGCGGTGAGGCGGGGGGTGAGTCTGGCCCTGGCCGCCGCCCTGCTCCTGTCCGGCTGCGGCGCCCTCCCCCGGCCAAGGGAGATGGGGGACATGGCTCTGCTGCGGGTGATGGGGGTGGACCGGGGGGAGGGCGGCCCGGCCATGAGCGCCGCCACCGGCCCACAGGCTCCAGAGCAGCCCGCCCGGCTGTGGCAGGGGGAGGGGACCTCTCTCAGCGCTGCCGCCCAGGCCATCCAGAGCCGCAGTGACCGGTATGTGTTCTTCGGCTATGTGGACCAGCTGCTGCTAGGGGAGGACCAGAGCCGCCGGGGGGTGGAGGATATCTTCGCCTATGTGGCCCGGGACGCCCAGCTGAGCCTGGCCGCCCGGCTGTGGATCATCCAGGACGGAGAGGCCCACGGGGCGCTGGAGGCCGGGGGCGACCAGGGGGTGGAGAGCCGCCTGGCCACTCTGGCCGCCGACGGGGAGATGGGCCTGTCTATCCGGCCCCGGCGGGTGGGGGAGGTCTACGCCCAGTTGCTGGAGCAGGGGTGCAGCTATGCCCCCGCCCTGACCGTGGGGGAGGCGGAGCTGACGGCGGCGGGCTACGCGGTCTTTGCCGGGGAGCACCTGGCGGGCTTTTTAGAGGGGGAGAGCGCCCGGGGATTGGAACTGCTGCTGGGCTGCCCCATGGCGGAGGTGGTGGAGGTCCCCCTGCCCGACAGCAGGGCGGCGGTGCGCATCACTGGGGCCAAGACCATCAGCCGGTTCGGAGGACCGGACGGGGAGATCAAACTCACCTGCCGGGTGACGGCGGAGCTGGCGGAGGGAGACGGCCCCCTGTCCGAGGCGGAGCGGGAGACCGTCTGCCGCCATCTGGAGACGCTGGCGGAGCGGGAGCTTGCGTCGGCGTTGGAACAGCTGCGGGCCTGGAAAGCGGACTGCGCCGGCTTGGGTCCCCGGGCCGCCCTGTCCGACCCGGGGCTGTGGAGCAAATTAGAGCCGGACTGGCCGGAGGCCTTTTCCCGGCTGGAGCCGGAGCTTATCGTGCAGGCGGACCTGCCCGGGGGCTGAGTGAAGTGTAAGGAGGGAGCGGGAATGAAGAAACGGGCGCTGTCTCAGGCGCAGCTGGCCGCCCTGGTTTGGGCGGGGGTGTTGGCTCCGGCGGCAGAGCTGCTGCCGGGTGCGGCTCTCTCTGCGGGCCGTGGAGCGTGGCTGGCCCCTCTGGCGGCCCTCCCCCTGGCACTGCTGTCCGTGTGGCTGCTCACCCGCCTGGCGAGGGACCGGGGCCTGGCCCGGGGCATTCTGGACGGCCTGGGGCCATGGCTTGGCCGAGGCGTGCTGCTATTCTATATGGTGTGGGCGCTGGGGCTGCTGGCCCTGCGGCTGCGGCTGTGCGCCGGGCGGATGCTGTCCTCCGGCTATCGGGACGGGGCGCTGCCCTATTTCCTGCTGGCGGCGGCGGGGGTGGTGTTCTGGCTGGCGGGGGGCAGTCTGGCCGCCTTCGCCCGGGCTGGGCAGCTGTTTCTCACGGTGCTGGCGGTGACGGGGGGAGCCATCCTCCTGCTGTCCCTGCCCCAGGTGCGTTTTGTCCGGCTGCTGCCCCTGTGGACGGGGGACGTTTGGCCGGTGCTCCGGGGCGGCCTGGATGCGGCGGGGGTGCTGGGCTGGGGGAGCTGCTGGGCTTTTCTGACGGGGGAGACACCGCCGGGGTCTAAGGGGAGCTATCGTCGGACGGCCCTGGGCTGTCTGGTCCTCACTCTGGCCCAGGGGGTGATCCTGGGCAGTCTGGGGCCGGTGCTGGCCGGGCGGCTGGACAGTCCCTTCCTGGCCCTGGCCAAAAGCGTGGGGGTGGAGGGGGCCTTTCAGCGGGTGGAGAGCGTGGTGGCCGCCCTGTGGGTGACGGCGGACGTGACCATGGCGGGCCTGCTGGTCTTTGCCCTGCGGGCCATGGCGTCGGCAGCTGTGCCCCGGTATCAAGAGGAGTGGGTGGGGCGGGGCGCGGTGGTTCTGGCCGTCCTTGCGGCGCTGCTCCTGCCCGGGCGGCAGGTGGAGACCCTGGAGCGCCTGGCCCTGTGGGCCAACCTGTGGTTTGGACTGCTTCTGCCCATTTTGCTGGCGGTATGGATAAAACTGCACAAGAGGGGGTAAAATATTGGGGAGGAAAGGGAGGTGTGGAGCGGGAAAAAGGGGGATATGGGGCCTCCGGTGACAAAACGTAAAAAAAGAGGAAAAACCTGTAAAAAACAGTTGACAAACGGGGGCGCTTCTGATAATATAAGCAAGCACTTTGAGCGAGGGACTTGTTCCCCAGCAAAAGCCCGTTAGGAAACTGGATACAGCCGCTGAAGCAAGAACAAAACAGCCTGAAAAGCTAGAAAAAAGTTCTTGACAAGGCGAACTGAGTGTGGTATCCTGATTAAGTCGCCTGCGAGGGCGGCGGTGATAGAACTTCAAGTCCTTACGGATGAGAGAACTTGAAAGAAGTTGAGAAACTTCTGAAAAAAGTTCTTGACAAAAGGAAAACGAAGTGATATCATTAAAAACCGTTGTGGGACGCAGCGTGTACCTTGTAAATTAAACAACGTGACAAACACGAAGCACCAAAAGGTGATGGTTGTTTTAAGAGCTTTGAAAAGAGCTTGTAGGAACAACGTCAATTTATTTTCTTTGAAGCAAGGAACGCTTCAATAAGATCGATTTGATTGGCTTCGGCCATTTAAATACCATTTTATTGAGAGTTTGATCCTGGCTCAGGATGAACGCTGGCGGCGTGCTTAACACATGCA
>URNZ01000088.1 GCA_900549405.1 uncultured Eubacteriales bacterium
GCGTGGACAACGCCTTCCCCCACCACACCAACGAGATCGCCCAGTCCGAGAGCTATCTGGGCCACCCCTGGTGCCCCCAGTGGTTCCATGTCCACCACCTGAACACCACCACCGGCAAGATGTCCAAGTCCAAGGGGGAGTTCTTGACCGTCTCCCTGCTGGAGGAGAAGGGCTATGACCCCCTGGCCTATCGCTTCTTCTGCCTCCAGAGCCACTATCGCAAGGGCCTGGTGTTCACCTGGGAGAACCTGGATAACGCCGCCGGGGCCTATCAGAAGCTGGTGAATAAGATCGCCGCCCTGGACCCTAAGGACGGGGAGGTGGACCAGGCCGTGGTGAAGGAGTATGAGGACAAGTTCCGCCAGCAGATGGGCAACGACCTGAACACCGCCCAGGGCGTCACCGCCCTGTACGACGCCCTGAAGGCCAAGACCAACGGGGCCACCAAGCTGGCCATCCTGGGCAGCTTTGACGGGGTGCTGTCCCTGTCCCTGCTGGAGAAGGCCCAGGCCCGCCGCCAGGAGCAGGCGGAGCTGCTGGCCAAGGAGAAGGCCACCTCTCAGGGGGGCTACACTGTCACCGGCGAGGGCGACGCGGACATCGACGCCCTGGTCCTGGCCCGTGGCCAGGCCAAGAAGGCCAAGGACTTTGCCAAGGCCGATCAGCTCCGCGACCAGCTGAAGGAGATGGGCGTGGAGGTCACCGACGTCCCCGGAGGCGCGGTGTGGAAGCGCGTGTGAGTCTGAAAACAGCATAATATTTAGGATAAACTCCCTTCGTCCCCCGGCGCGCAGCCGGCAGGGCGGAGGGAGTTTTTTAAAATTCCCCTTGACAGGACAGAATAAAAGGCGTATGATAGACCCATAAATAAGAATAATTCTTATTAAGAGAATTGAGGAGGAAAATTAAGATGCCTGAACTGAAGGGAAGCAAGACCGAGCAGAACCTGCGCACCGCCTTTGCCGGGGAGACCCAGGCCCGCACCAAGTATGACTACTTTGCCTCGAAGGCCAGAAAGGACGGCTATGTCCAGATCGCCAAGCTGTTTGAGGAGACGGCTGCCAACGAGAAGGAGCACGCCAAGATCTGGTTCAAGCTGCTGAACGGCATCGGCTCTACCGAGGAGAACCTGAAGTCTGCCGCCGAGGGGGAGAACTACGAGTGGACCGACATGTATGCCCACATGGCCCAGGAGGCCCGGGAGGAGGGCTTTGACCACATCGCCGACCTGTTCCAGCAGGTGGGCCAGATCGAGAAGGAGCACGAGGAGCGCTATCGCAAGCTGCTTGCCAACGTGGAGAACGGCCTGGTCTTCTCCCGGGAGGGGGACATGGTGTGGCAGTGCAGCAACTGCGGCCACATCGTGGTGGGCAAGCAGGCCCCAGAGGTCTGCCCCGTCTGCGCCCATCCCCAGGCCTATTTCCAGCTGAGAGCGGAAAATTATTAAGAGAGAATAGCAAAAACGTCCTGCCGCAGGGGCCATCTGGCTTTGCGGCAGGACGTTTTTTGTTTGGATGTCTTACAGGACCTTGGACAAAAACAGCTGGGTGCGGGCGTTCTGGGGGTGGTCGAAGAACTCCTTGGGGGTGTTCTGCTCCAGGATGTGGCCGCCGTCCATGAACAGGACCCGGCTGCCAACCTCACGGGCAAAGCCCATCTCGTGGGTGACCACCACCATGGTCATGCCCTCGTCGGCCAGCTGCTTCATGACCTCCAGCACTTCGCCCACCATCTCGGGGTCCAGGGCGGAGGTGGGCTCGTCAAACAGCATCACCTTGGGCTGCATGGCCAGGGCCCGGACGATGGCGATGCGCTGCTTCTGGCCGCCGGAGAGCTGGTTGGGATAGGCGTCCGCCTTCTCCTCCAGCCCCACCCGCCGCAGCAGGGTGGTGGCCAGGTCGTCGGCCTGGGCCTGGGGCATCAGACCGGTGCGCACCGGGGCCAGGGTGATGTTCTTGCGGATGGTCATGTTGGGGAACAGGTTGAAGTGCTGGAACACCATGCCCATCTGCTGGCGGATCTTGTTGATGTCCGCCTTGGGGTCGGTGATCTCGGTGCCCTGAAAGGTGATGGAACCCTTGGTGGGGGTCTCCAGCAGGTTCAGGCAGCGGAGAAAGGTGGACTTACCGGAGCCGGAGGGCCCGATGACCACCACTTTTTCGCCGGGGGCGATGTGCTCGGAGATGTCGTCCAGCACCAGGTGGTCGCCGAAGGACTTGGACAGATGTTTAACGTCGATCACTTTGACGCAGCCTCCTTTCCAGCTTGCCCTGGAGCCAGGTGAGCAGCATCACCATGACCAGGTAGATGACGGCGATGCCGATGTAGGGATACATCACGTCATAGGTCTTGCTGCCCACGGCCTTGGCCGCATAGACCAGCTCCTTGCCGCCGATGATGTTGATGAGGGCGGTGTCCTTGAACAGGGTGATGAACTCGTTGCCCAGGGCGGGCAGCACGTTCTTAAAAGCCTGGGGCACCACAATAAAGCGCATGGTGTCCAGATAGTTCAGACCCAGGGAACGCCCGGCCTCGTTCTGGCCGGGGTCCACGCTCATCAGGCCGCCCCGGAAGATCTCGGCGACGTAAGCGCCGGAGTTGATACCCAGGGTCAGGGTGCCCACCAGGGTGAACTCCCGGCTCTTGCTGAAGATGACAAAGCCCATGATCAGCAGCTGGACCATCATGGGGGTGCCCCGGATGATGGTGGTGTACACTTGGCAGACGGTGTTGAGCAGACCCAGGACGGGGTTCTTGCGGCCGGGGCGCTGCTGGTCGTGGGCAGTGCGGACCACGGCCACCAAAATGCCCAGGATCACGCCCAGGATCAGGGCCATGGCGGTGATGCGCAGGGTGTTCAGCACGCCGTCGATATACAGATGCCAGCGGCCCCCGTCCACAAAGGCTTTGTAAAAGCCCACAAAGGTCTTTTCCGCAAAGGGGAGCGTCTCTCCCCCCATGATGCGCTGGTTCAGGGAGGAATACAGTTCCGCCAGGTTCACAGACATGCTCCTTTCTGTTTGTTCTCATAGGGAAAAAGGGCGGCACAGCGCCGCCCTTTTTCTGCAAGCCGCGACAGATTTAGTTCGCGGAGATGTACTTGTCCACGATGGACTGGATGGTGCCGTCGTTGGTCAGCTCCTCCAGAGCGCCGTTGATGGCGTCCAGCAGAGCGGTGTTGCCCTTGGCCACGCCGATGGCGTAGTCCTCGTTGGTGAAGTCGCCGTCCAGGATCTTCAGGCCGGGATTGGCAGCCACATACTCCTGAGCGGGCTTGTTGTCGATGACCACGGCATCGATCTGGCCGTTCATCAGGGCCTGGACAGCGGCGGCGCCGTCGTCATAGGGGGTGACGTGATCCTCGCCGAAGCCGCCGTTCTCGGGGGTGTCGGAGCAGAAGGTGTAGCCGGTGGTGCCCATCTGGCAGCCGATCATGTTGGCGTTGGCCAGGTCGTCCACGGTCTGAATGGGGGAGCCCTCCTTCACGATGACCACCTGCACGCCGTTGGCATAGCTGTTGGAGAAGTCCATCACAGCCTGGCGCTCCTCGGTGACGGTGACACCGGCCATGACCATGTCGCTCTTGCCGGTCTGAGCGGCCTGCAGGGCGGCATCGAAGCCCATGTCGTCCACCTGAAGCTCCAGGCCCAGCTTCTCGGCGATGGCGCCGGCCACCTCAATGTCGATGCCCTCGAAGGAGCCGTCGTCGGCCACCATCTCGTAGTGAGGGAAGGAGGCGTTGGTGGACATGGTCAGCTTGCCGGGGGTGACGGTGGTAAAGGCCGGGTCGCCGTTGCTGGCAGAACCGCTGGCGGAACCGGAGACGGAACCGGCGGCAGAGCTGGAGGCGGCGGAATTGCTGCCGCCGCAGGCGGACAGGCCCAGCGCCATGACAACAGCCATGGCCATTGCAAGAATCTTTTTCATAGTAATGGAATCTTCCTTTCTTATTTCCCCGGGGCGGACCCCAGGGCGTTAGCTTGAGTATACCCCAGCAGCCTATGCACAGTCAATAGATAAATATACAAATAACTCGGAAAAACAGGGGCTTTTTCGTGATACGGGAAAATCAGGGCCGGAGAAAGGGAAAGAACACAAAATGAATATACAGAAAAATATGTATATTGCTGAGACGGGCAGCAGAAAAATTTTTCTGCCCCCTTGCTTTTTTTCGCCGGCGCGGTATGCTATTACACATGAACCCGGGCCCGAGGCCCTGATCTCTAGGAGGAAACCATGATACAAAAAGAAAGAAAACACCCCCTGCAATGGCTGTGGCGGGACCTTGGGGAGCACCTGGACCGATATCTGGCCCGGCTGGTGTTCCTGCTGGGTCCCTGGCTGTGCCTGTGGATGGTGGAGGTGCTCAACCAGAACGATGTATTCCAGGACCTGGATGTCTGGCAGGTGGCCATGAACCTGATCTGGTACTATGCCCTGTTCTTTGTCTGCCGTCTGATCCTGGGCCGGCTGCGCCGGGCGGCAGCTCTGTCGGCGGTCCTGTCCTTTCTGGTGGGGCTGCTGAACCACTATATCCTGCGCTTTCGCGGGCGCATTCTGTTCCCTGCCGACGTGGCTGGGTGGCGGACGGCGGCCAACGTGGCCGACGGCTTTGACTATTCCATGGACCAGTACATCGTCCAGGCGGCCATTCTACTGGTGGGCTATCTGTTCCTGGTGTGGATGTGTGCCCCCCAGCGGAGGCGGGCCAGGCTGCCCCTGGCAGCGTCCATCCCCCTGTGGGCGGCCATTCTGGGCTATACCTACGCCTTTTTCTTTACCGGGATGCTGCCCGCCCTGGACATCTACACCCAGCAGTGGGTCACCCAGCGCAACGGCTTTCTGCTGAACTTCACCGTGGCCCTGCGGTACAGCTCGGTGGACAAGCCCCGAGATTATTCCAAGCAGGCGGTGCTGGACCTGATGGAGCAGTACCCGGCCCTGGCGGGGGATGACAGCGTCACTCATCCGGTGAACCTCATCGGCATTATGGACGAGTCCTTTGCCGACTTTACCATCTTCGACAGCTTTGAGTCCTCGGAGGACCCCACCCCCTTCCTCCACTCCCTAAAAAAGAATACTATTAAGGGCTGGATGTACTCCCCCGTCACCGGCGGGGGCACGGCCAGCGTGGAGTTTGAGTATCTCACCGGCTTCTCCACCTATTTCCAACCGCCCCACACCGTGGCCTATCAGCTGTATGTGGACGAGGGGATGCCCTCCCTGGCGGCTCTGGCGGGGAGCCAGGGGTATGAGACCACCGCCTTCCACCCCTATAAGTCCTCCGGCTGGAACCGGCCCCTGGCCTATCACGACCTGGACTTTGATGACCAGATGTATGAGGAGGACGTGGTGAATCCCCAGTATATCCGCCACTATGTGTCCGACGCGTCGGACTTTCAGATGATCTTCCAGACCACCCAGCAGCAGATGAAGTCCTTCTTCTTCAACGTGACCATGCAGAATCACAGCGGCTATGCCCAGGGGTGGAACAACCTGGAGCGGAATATTTTGCTCCCCGACAGCCTGAAGCTGGCCGACAGCAGCGCCGAGCAGTATTTCGCCCTGGCCCGCCAGACGGACAACGCC
>URNZ01000089.1 GCA_900549405.1 uncultured Eubacteriales bacterium
GCCAAGGCCTTTGGGGTGAAAACCGCCGAAACCATCTGGCAGGCCCGGCGAAAGTGCCCGGACCTCATCCTCCTGCCTGCCCACCACGACAAGTACCGGTATTACTCCAAACTGGCCGGGGAGGTCTACACCCGCTACACCGACCTGGTGGAGCCCTTCGGCATCGATGAGAGCTGGCTGGACCTGACCGGTTCCCTCCACCTGTTCGGCGGGGACGCCGTGGCCCTGGCCGACGGTCTGCGGGACCGGCTGCGCCGGGAACTGGGACTGACCATCTCTGTGGGGGTGTCCTTCAACAAGGTCTTCGCCAAGCTGGGCAGCGACTATAAAAAGCCGGACGCCACCACCGTCATCACCCGGGAGAACTTCCGCCAGATCGTCTGGCCCCTGCCTGTGTCCGACCTGCTGTATGTGGGCCGGGCCGCAGCGGAGACCTTTCAGCGCTTCGGCGTGAAGACCATCGGGGACCTGGCCGCCTTTGACCGCCAGGCCCTGTTCACCCTGCTGGGCAAGCACGGCGTTCAGCTCCACGACTACGCCTGCGGCCTGGACCGCTCCCCTGTCTCCCCCGCCGCCCAGCAGGCCCCGCCCAAGTCGGTGGGCAACGGGTTCACCTTCCCCCGCAATCTCCAGGGCCGGGAGGAGATCCGGGGCGGCGTCACCCAGCTCTCCGACCACGTAGCCGCCCGTCTTCGCCTGTGCGGCATGAAATGTCAAGGCGTTTCCCTTGCCATCCGCGACCCGGATTTTCACGACATCAGCCGCCAGATGCGGCTGGACACCCCCACCTGTCTGGGCCGGGAGCTGGCCCAGGCGGCCATGGCCCTGGCTGACCAGTGCTGGTCCATGGACCGCCCGGTGCGGGCTCTCACCGTCACAGCCATCTATCTCATCCCGGCGGAGGAGGCCGCCGCCCAGCTGGAGCTGTGGGCCGAGCCCCAGCAGCAAAAACGGGCGCGCCGGGAGCGGCTGGAGCAAACCATGGACGCCATCCGGGCCAAATATGGCGGCAAGGCCATCCAGCCCGCCTCTGCCCCCTTGGACGCCGCCCCCACCAGCCACGACCCCTTCCCCGGGGAGTAACGGCATACCAAACACCATCCCCGCATAGCCATGGGCGTGGAGGTGATCTCTCGCCCATGGCTTTTTCCGACCTGCTCTGTCACATGGCCCGCAGCCCCGCCCTGGCCGTCACCGTCCTGCTCACCCTGGCGGTGCTGGTGGTGAACGGCTGGACGGACGCCCCCAACGCCATCGCTGGGGTGGTGGTCTCCGGGGCGCTCCCCTTCCCCGCCGCAGCGGCCCTGGCGGCCCTGTGCAACTGCGCCGGGGTGCTGTCTGTCACGGCGGCAGCCCCGGTGGCCCGGACCATCTACTCCATGGCCCGCTTCGGCGGCACGCCCCGCCAGGCCCTGTGCGCCCTGTGCGCCGCCATGACCGCCATTGTCCTGTGGGCGGTGGCCGCCTGGTGGCTGGGCATCCCCACCAGTGAGAGCCACGCCCTGGCCGCCGGGCTTACCGGGGCCGCTGTGGCCCAGGCGGGCGATCTGTCCTGCATCCGCTGGTGGGCCTGGGGCCGGGTCCTGGGCGGGCTGATTTTGTCCGTCCTCCTGGCCTTCTGGGCGGGACGGGCGGTGCAGCGGCGGCTCGCTCGCCTGCGGGCCGACCCCCGTGCTCTCCGGCTGGCCCAGCTCCCCGGGGCGGCGGCTGCCGCCTTTCTCCACGGGGCCCAGGACGGGCAGAAGCTGCTGGGTGTCTTCCTCCTGGGGCTGGCCCTGGCACAGGGCCAGGGGGACGCACCGCCGGGACCGGTCCCCTTGTGGCTGTCTCTTCTGTGCGCCGCCGCCATGTCCGGGGGCACCGCTCTGGGCGGGCGGCGGATCATTGACCGCATGGGCCGGGACATGGTTGCCCTGGACCCCTGCCGGGCCCTGTCCACCGACCTGGCCGGGGCGCTGAGCCTGTGGGCGGCCACCCTGCTGGGGCTGCCCGTCTCCACCACCCACACCCGCACCGCCGCCCTGCTGGGGGTGGGCTCTACCGGGGGCACGCCCCCCGACTGGTCCGTGGCCCGTCAAGTGGCCCTGGCCTGGCTGCTCACCTTCCCCTGCTGCGCCCTGCTGGGCTGGGCGGCGGGGAGCGTGTTTTTGGGGTGGCTATGAAAAAACGCCCTGCTCTCCTGCACACGCAGGAGAACAGGGCGTCTGGCTGTTTTATCGAAACACTTTCCCCTCTTCGTCCAGCACTTCTCTTCTGTGGAAGGTGACGAAGTCGGGGGCGTATTCGGGGTAGGCCCGGCAGAAGGCGGCCCGGAGGAGCTCCGGGTTCAGGCCGGGGTTTTGGGCGGACAGCACCGCGTCCAGGGTCATGGTGTCGCTCTGGCACTCCAGGTTCCAGCCCCGGATGAGGGGGATCAGGTCCACCTCGGTGTAGCCCTTCTTGGACTTGTTGGACTTCTTCTGTACCACCAGGCTCTCCTGGGTCAGCAGGGCCTGCATGGCGGGCTCGGCCTCCTGGGGGCGGCCCTCGGAGTATTCAAAGTTCATGATATAGTTGATGGAGGCCAGCTCCTTCAGCTTTCGCTCCGCCGGATAGCACTGGTGGATGACGATGCCCTCGGGCATGGCGGCAGTCAGCCGCTCCGGCACCTGGTCATAGGGCATGTCCCCCATCAGGCCGAATTCCAGGATCTCGCACTGGCTGGAGTAGCCCACGGACAGGGGCAGGGCGATGGACACGAAGGGGTGGGGATTGAAGCCCTCGGTGTGCTTGATCTGGATGTGGGCCCGGGCAAAGGCCCGCTGAAAGGTGCGCATCAGGTCCAGGTGAGAGATATACTTGGCCCGGCCCGTTTTGGAAAACAACAGACGATCAGCCACAGCGGCCACCTCCTGTCAGCAGCAGATTGGCGCCGCAGCCCGAGCAGCGGGTGCGGCAGTCCGGCGTGGTGATGGACTGGTAGCACAGCTCCCGCTCGTGCCACAAAAATTCCCGCCGGACCCCCACCGAGGGGACGGCCCAGGGGAACACCTCGTCCTTCTCCCGCACCCGGTGGGCATAGAAGTCCCCGTCCAGGCCGCAGGCGGACAGGGCGTCCATCCAGCGCTGAAAATCAAAATATTCGCTCCAGGAGTCCAGCTTGGCCCCGTGGGCCCAGGCGTACTCCAGCACGTCGGCCAGGCGGCGGTCCCCCCGGGAGAAGATGGCCTCCAGATAGCTGGTCTCCGGGTCGTGCCAGTTATAGGTGATGGACTTGTCCCGGCGCAGGGTGTCCCGCAGCAGATTCACCCGGCGCTGATACTCCTCCACCGGGATCTGGGCGTCCCACTGAAACGCCGTGTGGGGCTTGGGCACAAACCAAGAGGTGGACACCGTGATGCGCACCCCCCGGGCCCGGTTGGGCGTGTACTCCCGCCAGGTCTGATAGACCTTTCGGGCCAGGTCGGCGATGCCCAGCACGTCCTCGTCCGTCTCGGTGGGCAGGCCCAGCATGAAATAGAGCTTCACGCCGTTCCACCCGCCGGAGAAGCAGGTGCGGCAGGACTGGAGCAGGTCCTCCTCCCGCAGATTTTTGTTGATAGCGTCCCGCAGACGCTGGGTGCCCGCCTCGGGGGCAAAGGTCAGTCCGCCCTTGCGCACCCGCTGAAGGCGCTCCATCAAGCTCATGGAGAAGGTGTCCGCCCGCAGAGAGGGCAGGGACAGGCCGATGTCCCGGGGGCTGCAATAGTCCAGCAGGTCGTCACACAGCTCCATGAGACAGGGGTAATCGGTGGAGGACAGGCTGGACAGGGTCATCTCCTGATAGCCCGAGTCCTCGCAGGCCGCCTTGCCATACTCCGCCAGCAACTTGGGGTCCCGGTTGCGCACCGGGCGATAGGCATAGCCCGCCTGGCAGAAGCGGCAGCCCCGGATGCAGCCCCGGAACAGCTCCAGCATCACCCGGTCGTGGACGATCTCGGTGGAGGGGATGATGGTCTTCACAGGGAAATAGGCCTTGTTCATGTCCTGGATGATGCGCTTGGTCACGGTGGCGGGGGCGTCCCCCTTGGGGGTCACCGCCTCTACCACGCCGTCGGGGCGATAGGTCACCTCGTACAGGGAGGGGACGTAGATGCCGGGGATCTTGGCGGCCTCCTGGAGGAACTCCTCCTTGGACCAGCCCTCCTCATTGGCCTGCTGATACAGGTCGATGTACTCCAGGGTGACCTCCTCCCCCTCGCCTAAAATAAACAGGTCCATGAAGGGGGCCAGGGGCTCCGGGTTATAGCAGCAGGTCCCCCCCGCCACGATCATGGGGGACAGCTCAGGCCGGTCCGATGAGCGTAGGGGCACTCCGGCCAGATCCAGCATGTTCAGCACATTGGTATATGCCATCTCATAGCCCAGGGAAAAGCCGATGATGTCAAAGTCCGCGATGGCGTCGCCGCTCTCCAGTCCATAGAGCAGCAGGCCCTCCCGGCGCATCTCCTCCTCCATGTCCCCCCAGGGGGCATAGCAGCGCTCGCACCACACGTCGCTGCGCTGGTTCATCACCCCATACAGGATGCGGCAGCCCAGATTGGACATGCCGATCTCATAGGTGTCGGGAAAGCACAGGGCAAAGCGGGTCTTGATCTGCTTTTTGTCTTTGACCACCGCATTATATTCTCCGCCGGTGTAGCGGGCGGGTTTTTGTACGTTGGGCAGGATATGTTCCAATGTGCGATTCATGTTCTTCCTCCGGTCTTCTCTCTATGACACATACAGATTATTGTACTCGTTTCCAGCCCAGATGACAAGCCCTATTTCCCCTCTTTTTCAGTGGGATCGCTCCGGCACCGATCCACAGCGCCACCAAAAGCAGGGTCACGTTTCTGCCCAGGCAGAAAAAGCAGACCCCGGCAGCTGCCAGCGCCGCCCCGGCCACGCCCAGCAGCAGGTCCAGAGGATGCAGGCTGAGCCAGAGGGAGGCAAAGGCCTCGGTGAAGCCCTGGGCGATACGAAGCAGCTTTTCCGAAGCGTCCGCCCCCGGTGAGAGCCGGACCGCCTGGCAGAGCTTGTCAAAGAGCCAGGCAAACAGCAGATACGGAAGGTTCGGCAGCAGGGCCTTTTTCAGCTTTCCCGTCATCGTTCCAGCCCCCGGTCCCTGTTTTTGACCTTCTCGCCCCGCTCCAGCTCCTGCCGCTTCGCCTGCTCCTTG
>URNZ01000090.1 GCA_900549405.1 uncultured Eubacteriales bacterium
AGCTTGCGCTCCTCGGTCTTGATTTCCAGTCCGCCGTCCGGACGGCGGACCACAATGGATTTTTTCTCGGGCCCCAGCATCATGATCCCCTCGATAAGGGCCTGCCCGCCGATCATGGTGCGGAAGGGCGTGGCGCAGGATTGCGGTTCTTTTTCAGGCATTCTGTTTGGTTCTCCTTCGCTATGTAGCGTTGTGTCCTTACTATATCAAATGCATTGGAAAAATGCAAGGTTTTTATCGAACTTACGTTCTATCCCTCAGCTGCCGATCGGCAGGCGGATGGTGACGATGCACCCGCCGCCCTCAGCGTTGCCAATATCCAGGCGACCGTTGTGCCGGGTGACGATCTCCTCGCACACCGCAAGGCCGATCCCGGACCCTCTGGCCTTGGAGCTGCCTTTGTAAAACTTGTATTTGACGTGGGGGAGCTCCTCCTCCGGGATACCGGGCCCATAGTCCCGGATGGTGATGACGGCGGCATCCCCCTCCCGGCGGATCGCCGTATCGATGCGCTTGCCGGAGCCACCGTGCTTGGCCGCGTTGTCCAGCAGATTGCAGAACACCTGGCGCATCCGCTCCGGGTCGCCCGGAATGGGGGGGAACTCCTCTTCACAGTCGGTGTGGGTGAGAGTAATGCCCTCCCGGCGGAAAAACTCCGTATATGTGTACACCGCGTCCTCCAGCTCCGCCTTGATGTCCATGGGTTCTACGGAGAGGGTGAAGCGCCCGTCCTCGATGCGGGAGAACTCCAGCAGCTCCTCCACCATGTTGGTCAGGCGGTGGGCTTCGGACACGATGATGTCCATGCCCTTCTGCACGTCCCGGGGGTCGGTGAGCTCGCCGCTCTGCAGGGTCTCCGCCCAGCCGTTGATGGCGGTGAGGGGGGTGCGCAGCTCGTGAGAGACGGAGGAGATGAATTCCGACTGGGTCTTCTCCGACTGCTTGATCTTCATGGACATGTCGTTGATGGTGTCTGTCAGGTCGCCGATCTCGTCGTCGAATTTTTTCTCGATCTGCACCCCATAGCTGCCGTCGGCGATGAGCCGTGCCGTCTCTGTGATGCTGGCCAACGGCTCTACGATGGAGCGGACGAAGTACAGATTGGAGAAATAGACCATGGCGAAGATGGCCATGGCGATGGCGGTGATCACCGCCATGGAGAAGATGAACTGCCGGTCAATGGCAGACAGAGAGGTCACATACCGGACCACGCCCACCGTCACTCCCTGATAGACCACGGGGCTGGAGGCGGCCAGTATCCGCTCCTTGGTGGAGGGGTCCCGGCCCATCCAGTGGGTGGTGATCTGGTTTTCCAGGGCGCCCCGGATGTCCTCGGTGTCCGGGGTGGCGCCGGTGGTCAGGTCGTTGCCTGAGTAGACCACCGCTCCGGTGGCGTCCAGAAATTGCAGCTCCAGATTGTTCTTCTCCTCATAGCTGCTCACGGCCTGCTGGGCCGCCGCCCAATACTGGGTGCGGGTATAGCTGCGAAAGCTCCCCGCCGCCGAGCTGGCCCGGCCTGTCAGGTCGTTGGCCGTGCTGGAGTAGTAATAGTTCCACAGGGCGGCAAAGAAGGAACCCAGGGCCAGGGCCAAGATCAGCAGCACCACGCCGATGCTGTTGAGCAGCCACCGCTTGCGGATGCCCCGTATCTTTACCTGGTCGTTCAAATCGGTCTTTTTGGCCACCGCGCTCCCTCCTTCTCTAAAAAGTTTTCCACATTTTCAGACGAGGCTATGGACTTATCCCCGCCACTTATAGCCATAGCCCCACACGGTGTTGATATAGATGGGCTTTTGGGTGTTGTCCTCGATCTTGATGCGCAGGCGGCGGATGTTCACGTCCACGATCTTCAGTTCGCCAAAGTAATCCTTGCCCCACACCGCGTCCAGGATCTCCTCCCGGGCCAGGGCCTTGCCGGGGTTCTCCATGAACAGCTTGATGATGGAATACTCCACCTGGGTCAGCTTCACCCGCTGGCCGTTTTTCTCCAGGGTGCGGTTGCGGGTGTTCAGCAGGAAGGGCGGGTCGCTGATCTCGTCGGCGGACAGGCTCTCTGTGTCCCCGCCGGTGCGGCGGTAGAGGGCATCCACCCGGGCGGTGAGCTCCGCCGGAGAGAAGGGCTTTGTCACATAGTCGTCCGCCCCGGTCATCAGGCCGGTCACCTTGTCCATCTCCTGGGTGCGGGCGGTGAGCATGATGATGCCGATCTTGTTGTCCATGGCCCGGATGCGGCGGCATACCTCAAAGCCGTCGATGCCGGGCAGCATGATGTCCAGCAGGGCAACTTTTACGTCCGGGTTCTCCTTCAGGGCCACCAGGGCGTCCTCCCCGGTGCCCGCCTCGATGGTGGTATAGCCCGCCCGCTTCAGGTTGATGACCACAAAGCTGCGGATATTCTCCTCGTCCTCCAGGACCAGAACCTTTCTCATTTGGAGTCTACTCCTCTCTCAACGCCACCCAGCGCTCTATGCTCAGCTGTACCAGCTGGTCTGAATGGTCTGGAAATTTTTCATCAGCAGGTCGTTTTCCGTCAGGCCGCAGTCCCAGCCGCAGTCATAGAACTGGGCGGCGTAGATCACGTCCTCCTCCTCCCGCAGGGTGATGACCCCCTCCGCCTGGGCGCGGGTGGTGCGGTTGCTGCCGGTGAGCTTATAGATGCTCAAAAAGGGCACGGGCGGCTCGTCCTCCCCCTGCCATAGGGAGAACACCACCTGCCGCTGGCCGGACACCACGTCGCTGCGAGAGACGGATATCTTGTCCTCCCAGCTGTCCGGGGTCTCCAAGAACCAGCCGTCGGTCACGTTGTAATAGGTGCCCATCACCCGGCTGCGCTGGCCGCTCTGGTCATATTGATACCAGTCCACCAGCCAGGCGCTGGCCCCGCCGGGGTCCCGGTCCTGGGGCAGCATGCGCACCTGGGGCAGTTCCAGCACCACGTCGTTGTTCACGTCGCTGGGGCCCAGTTCCGCCGTGCCCCGCAGGCGCTCCCGGCTGACCCCGTGGTCGTTCAGGGCCAGGTTCACCAGGTGCATCTCCCCCTCGTGGCCGCCGGGCTGATAGGCCACCACGTCGGTGGTGCGGCTGCCGTCGGACTGGGCGCAGGTGATATACAGGGCGGGGGGATAGTACGTCCCGGCCAGATAGCCCGCCGTCACCCGGTTCCGTCCGGTGATCCCGGCGGACAGGGCGGTGGTGCTCAGGCTCTCCATCCGCCCGTTGCGCCAGCCGTACAGCTCCACCTGGCCGCTGAGGGCGGCGGCGTCCAGCCGGACCACGGCCACCTCGGTGCGGGTGTCCTGGTCGATGTCCAGCAGACGATAGCCGCTGGAATAGGCCCCGCCCTCCATGGCGGTGCTGCAGCTGGTCAGCAGCAGCTCTGTGGCCCGGAGGGAGGCCCGGTCCGCCAGCTGGTTCTGGGGGAGCGCGGCGGCGTCTGCCGCAGGCTCCAGCTCCAGCTCGTCCAGGGTATAGGCCCCCAGCTGATAGACGCCGGTGTTCACCTGCCAGTTCACCACCAGCTCTTTGCTGCCCGCGCCGTTTAAGTCCACATAGTCCACGGAATAGATGGCGGAGCCGTCCCCCTCCACCAGACCCCGGACCTGATAGTCCCCGTCGGTGGCGGTGAAGATATAAATTTTCAGCGACTTTTCTACGCCGGGCACCCGGATAAAGGCCACGGCGCTCTCCCGCTGGCCGTCCCCGTCCAGGTCCTGGAGCTGGATGGAGGCGGTGTTGTCCCCGGCGACGATCACCGCGTCCTCGCAGCTGACGCCGAACTGGCCCTCCAGCCCGGTCTTCACCGAGCGGATGGCCGCCGCCAGCTGGTCATAGCCCGCCGAGCGCTCCGGGCGGCGGTATAGCTCGTCCGGCGGACGGAACAGGCAGCCCGTCAGCAGCAGCGCCATGGCCGCCCACAAAAGCAGAGCCAGTGCCCCTCTTTTTTTCACGCCGCCCACTCCTCTCATTTCAATACACGCTGTTTGCGCATTCGATAAAAATCCTGTTTATCATCATATCACAAATCCCGAAACTTGCCTACTGGTTTCACAAAAAGTTTTTATTTGGGCAAAACAAGACGGGTCGACGCAGAGGTCGACCCCTACAGAATATTATGGTAAACCAATGTAGGGGCGGACCTCTGTGTCCGCCCGCCGGTAGACGGATTGCCTCCAAAAGAAGGCATAAAAATACCCCGCAGGCGAAAAGCCTGCGGGGCAAAAACTGCATTTGGGGCTTGTCTTACTTCTTCAGGTTGAAGAAGGCCTTCAGGCCGGGGTACTCGGCCACGTCGCCCAGCTCCTCCTCGATGCGCAGCAGCTGGTTATACTTGGCCACGCGGTCGGTGCGGCTGGGGGCGCCGGTCTTGATCTGGCCGGCGTTCAGGGCCACGGCGATGTCGGCGATGGTGGCGTCCTCGGTCTCGCCGGAGCGGTGGGACACGATGGCGGTGTAACCGGCCCGGTTGGCCATCTGAATGGCGTCCAGGGTCTCGGTCAGGGTGCCGATCTGGTTGACCTTGATCAGAATGGCGTTGGCCACCTTCTTCTCAATGCCGGTGGACAGGCGCTCCACGTTGGTGACGAACAGGTCGTCGCCCACCAGCTGGACCCGGTCGCCGATGGCCTTGGTCAGCAGCAGCGATGCACCCACACGGCCTGCGAACTCGGTCAGACCGGAGAGCATGGGCGCGGTCGTAAAGCCCATGCCCTGCAGGGCCGAGCGGTAGGTGTGCAGCACATAGGCGGACAGCAAAAACGTGCTCATGACGACCAGATAATCGTACGCGACCGACAGCGCCTCGGCGGCGTTGGCAGCATCCGCGGAGATGAACAGGGCGACAACGTGACGGCCGAACAGGATCATGCCCGCCGCCAGCAGCGCGGAAAAGCTGAGCGCCAGCACAAGCGTCGAGCGGACACCCATCCGCACGCGGTCAAGCCGGTTTGCGCCCCAGTTCTGGCCGGTATAGGTCGAGGCGGCGTAGCCGAACGCGGACGCGGAGCAGTCCATCAGACCGTGCAGCTTGTTGGTCGCGGTGAAGCCCGCGAGGAACACAAAGCCGCAGGTGTTGATAACCGCCTGCATGATGATGCCGCTGATGAACTTTGTAGGCAACCTGGGCTATGTGGGCATCTGTATTCTGGGCGGGTT
>URNZ01000091.1 GCA_900549405.1 uncultured Eubacteriales bacterium
AAAGACGCTTTCTTTCGTCCATGATCGTTCTCCTTATCCGGCTGCGAGAGCAGCCACGGTGGGTTTGTAAACAACTATTATAGTATACCACGTTTTTGCACGTTGTAAAGTGCGGTTTTTCCGCGTTTTGGGCAGAAAAAGGGGAGTGTGCAGAGGAAAATGCGCGATATTTTGCGCTTTTGCCGCTTTTTTGCCGGCAAGGGGCAAATTCCCCCTTGCAAGTTCCTTTTTTCTGTGATATAAGTACCACTTAGACAAATGCTGTGAAAGGGAAAATAGCGTGTTTGTTCCGCGTAGAGAGGACCGGTCGGCGGCTGGGAGCCGGTCTGCGGGATGTCGCTTGGTTCGCCCCCGAGCAGCCGCGAGGAAATGCGCGGCCGGTCAGCCCCCGTTACGGGCAACGAGCGCGCGCCTTTGGGCGCGAATCAGGGTGGTACCGCGGAAGAAAGTCTTTCGTCCCGAGAGTGTCGGGAGGAAAGGCTATTTTTTTGCCCCTGCCGCCGATTTTTGAAATTCTGCAAATTTTTACCTGAAAAGGAGAAATGATATGAAACAACAACTGGAAGCGATCCGCAAGGCGGCGCTCGATGCGATCTCCGACGCCGGCAAGGCGGAGGACCTCGAAGCACTGCGCGTCCGCTACCTTGGCAAAAAGGGGGAGCTGACCGCCGTTTTGAAGCAGATGGGCAAGCTCAGCGCCGAAGAGCGCCCTGTGATCGGGCAGCTCGCCAACGACGTGCGCGCCAAGCTCGAAGCGAACATCGAGGAAAAGACGAAAGAGCTCGCCGACAAGGCCATGGAGCTCAAGCTCAAGTCCGAGGCCGTGGACGTGACCATCCCCGGCAAGCAGGAAAAGATCGGCGTGAAGCACCCGATGTATCAGGTGCTCGACGAGATCAAGGACATCTTCGTCGGCATGGGCTTTGAAATTCTCGAAGACCGCGAGGTCGAGCTTGCCGAGTACAACTTCACGAAGCTCAACGTCGAGGAGGGCCATCCCGCCCGCGAGTGGAGCGACACGTTCTACTTCACCGAGGACAGCTCGATCCTTCTGCGCACGCAGACCTCTCCGATGCAGATCCACGCGATGGAGACGCGCGAGCTGCCCATCCGCATTCTGGCCCCCGGCCGCGTGTACCGCAAGGACGAGGTCGACGCCACGCACTCGCCTATGTTCCACCAGATCGAGGGCATGGCCATCGACAAGGGCATTACGATGGCGGACCTCAAGGGCACGCTCAACGAGGTCGTGCGCCAGCTCTACGGCGAGCACACGGTCACGCGCTTCCGCCCCCATCACTTCCCGTTCACCGAGCCGAGCTGCGAAATGGACATTCAGTGCCACAAGTGCCACGGCGCAGGCTGCCCCACCTGCAAGGGCGAGGGCTGGATCGAGGTGCTGGGCGCCGGCATGATCCACCCCCGTGTGCTGGAGATGAGCGGCATCGACCCGGAGGTCTATTCCGGCTGGGCCTTCGGCATGGGCCTGGAGCGCCTGGCCATGCGCCAGTTCAAGATCGCCGACCTGCGGCTGATCTTCGAGAACGACGTGCGCTTCCTTGAACAGTTCTAAATCATTTCATGCCTAATACGCCGGAAGGAGCAGGGGCGGCCTGTGGCCGCCCGGCTCCCGGCGGTTCAGATAAGGAGTTTTAACTATGAATTTAAGCCGTAAATGGCTCAACGAGTTTGTCACCGTTGACGCCGACGATAAGGAATTTGCCGAGTCCATGACCCTGTCCGGCTCTAAGGTAGAGGTCACCGAGGACCTGGGGGCCGAGATCGGCAACGTGGTGGTGGGCCGCATCCAGAGCATGGAGCGCCACCCTGACTCTGACCACATGTGGATCTGCCAGCTGGACGTGGGCAAGGACGAGCCGGTGCAGATCGTCACCGGCGCCTGGAACATCCATGTGGGTGACCTGGTCCCCGTGGCCCTGCACAAGTCCACCCTGCCCGGTGGAAAGAAGATCGAAAAGGGCAAGCTGCGGGGCGTGCTGTCCAACGGTATGCTGTGCTCTCTCAGCGAGCTGGGCCTGGACGAGCGGGACTTCCCCTATGGCGTGATCACCGCCGCCGCCCTGCTGAACGACTATAAGGCCATCGACCCGGCCAAGCCCTCTATCCCCGCCGATATCAAGGCCGGGGACAAGGTGTTCGGCCCCGTGGTGTGCGCCAAGGTGCTGGAGTGCGAGACTCAACCCGGCGGCGGCTATCACACCACCCTGGACCTGGGCGGCTCCACCGCCAGCCCCGACACCCAGTGCATGAACCTGCATGTGGGCGACCTGGTGGCCTATAACACCAAGAGCGACGCTATCTGCACCCTGGCCGACCTCCACGCCGAGCAGCGGGAGTTCCCCCACTGCATCCCCGACGGCATCTTTGTCCTCCACGAGGACTGCAAGCCCGGCGACGACATCAAGGCGGTGACCGGCCTGGACGACCACGTGGTGGAGTTTGAGATCACCCCCAACCGCCCCGACTGCCTGTCCGTCATCGGCCTGGCCCGTGAGGCCGCCGCTACCTTTGGCCAGGAACTGCGCCTGCACACCCCCCAGGTGAAGGGCGGGGCCCAGGGCAGCCTGGTAGAGCTGCTGGACGTGGAGACCCCCGCCGCCGACCTGTGCCCCCGCTACACCGCCCGCATGGTACGCAACGTGAAGATCGCCCCCTCCCCCAAGTGGATGCGGGAGCGGCTGCGCAGCATGGGCGTGCGCCCCATCAACAACATCGTGGACATCACCAACTATGTAATGCTGGAGTATGGCCAGCCCATGCACGCCTTTGACTATCGCTATGTGAAGGGCGGCAAGATCGTGGTCCGCCGGGCCGAAGAGGGGGAGAAGCTCACCACCCTGGATGGCAAGGAGCATACCCTCACCGCCAACCACCTGGTCATCGCCGACGACACCCGGGCCGTGGGTCTGGCTGGCATCATGGGCGGCCTGAACAGCGAGATCGTCGCCGACACCGCCGACGTGGTGTTCGAGTCCGCCAACTTCAACGGCACCTGCATCCGCAAGGGCGCTCTGGCCCTGGGCATGCGCACCGAGGCCAGCGCCAAGTATGAGAAGGGCCTGGACCCCATGAACACTCTGCCCGCCGTCAACCGTGCCTGCGAGCTGGTGGAGCTGCTGGGCGCCGGTGAGGTGGTGGACGGCGTCATCGACATCCTGAACTATGTGCCCCACCCCACTGTCCTGCCCCTGGAGCCGGAGAAGATCAACGCCCTGCTGGGCACCGATGTGGCGCGGGACGAGATGGTCCGCATCCTGGAGAAGCTGGACTTTACCATCGACGGCGACCAGGTCACCGTACCCTCCTGGCGGGGCGATGTGCTGCGGATGAACGACCTGGCCGAGGAGGTGGCCCGGTTCCACGGCTATAACAACATCCCCTGCACCCTCCAGCGGGGCGAGACCACCCAGGGCGGCTATTCCGACGCCCAGAAGCTGGAGCAGCAGCTGGGGGCCGTGTGCCGTGCCTGCGGCTATGACGAGATCATCACCTATTCCTTCATCTCCCCCACCTACTATGACAAGATCCGCTGGGCGGAGGACGACCCCCGCCGCCAGTCCTTCAAGATCCTGAACCCCCTGGGCGAGGACACCTCCATCATGCGCACCACCACCCTGCCCTCTATGCTGGAGATCCTCACCCGGAACTATAACTATCGCAACAAGGCCGCCCGCCTGTATGAGCTGGGCCGCATCTATCTCCCCGGCGGCGAGGACGGTCTGGCGAAGGAGGAGAAGCTGCTCACCCTGGGCGTGTATGGCGAGGGCGTGAATTTCTACTCCGTGAAGGGCGTGGTCGAGGCCGTGCTGAAGCAGCTGCGGGCGAAGAACGTGGAGTTCCGCGCCGTCAGCGATGACCCCTCTTACCACCCCGGACGCTGCGCCGGTGTGTGGTGTGACGGCAAGTATCTGGGCGTGTTCGGCCAGATCCACCCCCTGGTGGCCCGGAACTACGGCGTGGACGCCGAGCTGTACTGCGCCGAGCTGAGCGTGGAGGCCCTGTCCCAGGCCCGGGGCGGCGCGCCTGTGTACCAGCCCCTGCCCAAGTTCCCCTCCGTCACCCGTGACATCGCCGTGGTCTGCCACGAGGCCGTCACCGTGGGCGCGCTGGAGGAGGCCATCCGCAAGGGTGCCCGTGGCCTGCTGAAGGAGGTCAGCCTGTTCGACGTCTATCGCGGCAAGGGCGTGGACGAGGGCAAGAAGTCCGTGGCCTTCAACCTGGTCCTGCGGGCCGATGACCGCTCCCTCACCAGCGAGGAGGCGGACGAGGACGTGAAGAGCATCCTGGAGACCCTGAAGACCGACTGCGACGCCGTCCTGCGGTAAGTTTCCCAAAAGCCTGAATGAACGTAAAAATGCCCGCCCCACAGCTTGCCTGGCTGTAGGGCGGGCGTTTTGCATATTTATTTTGTCTCCCGCTGGGATAGGATCATCAGGGCCGCCTCCTGCCGGGTACACCAGCCCTGGGGCCGGGCGCCGTCGGTGATCCCGGCGGCTTTGGCCCGCTCCAGATTTTCCGCCGCCCAGCCGCTCACGGGCAGTTTGTCCCGCGCTGCTTGGGCGGCGGCCAGCTCCTCCCGGACGATGGCCCGCACCTGCTGCTCTGTCAAATCGTGTTCGCCTCCCCGTAATTTGGCCGCCACAGCGGCCCGAAAATCGTCCATGTCCACGCCGAATTTTTTCCACCAGTGCATCACGTCCGCGTGGTTGGACGCGATGCCCCGCCGATAGCCCTCGCTGTGGCACAGCACCACCCCATCGGCCAGGGGGTCCAGCCTG
>URNZ01000092.1 GCA_900549405.1 uncultured Eubacteriales bacterium
GACCGGATAAAACCCATAGCACACATACTGGAACGGCTTGCTGTGGTATCCCTGCCGGCCGTGATACAGCCAGATGGGGATCAGCGCCAGCAGCGCAAGCCCCTGCTGGCACAGCTCAAGCTCCATGCCCAGCAGCCGGATGGGGTACACCAGACCGCCCAGCAGCTCTACATTCACCCAGTAAAGCCCAAGGAGCTGCCCCAGCAGGCACCACCACTTCTTCCCCCGGAAAAAGTAGAACAGGAACACCGTCAGCACCCCGGCGCCGTAGTAATCCACCATGCACAGGGTCCCCAGCACCACTCCGGCCAGGACCACGGCGGCGGATGCCAGGATGTATCGCCAGGTCTTCCCCTTCGCCCGCACCGTCTCCATCAGGCGGATGCCCAAAAGGCCCATCAGCAGCGTCCAGATCACATTCTGGTGGACCGGATAAAACCACGTCCCGCCGTACATCAGGTCGAAGGGCACCTCAGACAGCACCGCAAACAGCAGCAGCCGCAGCGCATATTTTTGAAAGCTGTGTGTGTGGAAATATCCCTCCACCGCCATGAAGGCAAAGATGGGAAAGGCCAGCCTTCCCGCACAGGTCAGCCACTCCTGGGCGGGGAAGATCGTCGCCCAAAGGTGGTCCATCAGCATAAGCGCCATGGCAATGATGTGAAGGGCCGCTGCGCTGATGTCAAAGCCGCCGGCGGTGGTTCTGTTTGTCTTATCAATTGGCATACTGTTACTCCTTTGTCAGATGTCAGACAGCGCCGAGCGCTGTCGTCTGATGGTATCACATTTCACCGTCCAAGACAAGAGGGCGGGCGCAGTTGACTTTTCCCCCAGCCGCTGATATGATTTTTTCGGAAAACATCCCCATCTTCCCCCGGGAGGCGATCTTCTTTGATCCGACGATTTCAACGGCTGAGCTTAGAGCGCCAGCTGTTTCTCAGCTTCTTCTCCCTGTGTACTGTTTTGCTGCTGCTGTTCACCGGCACCACACTGTGGCTGGACATCTCCCGCCAGCGCCAGGCATTGGACAGCACCATCTCCAACACCGCCGCCTATGTGGCCTCCCTCCGCCCGGTGGCCGACATGCTGGAGCAGGGCTATCCCGACCCCCAGGTCCGCCAGGAGCTGGACGCCATGAGCCGGACCATGTCTGACCTTGACGTGATCCTGGTGTGCGACGCCAGCGGGATGCGCTTTTACCACACCAGCCGCCAGTCCGGCGGCGAGACGGAGCTCACCGGGGACGAGACCGCCCTGCTCCAGGACCGGGACAGCTATATCGCCACCGGCTACAGCACCCGGGGGGAGCAGCGCCGGGCCTTTCACGCCGTGTATGACGACCAGGGGGCGCTGGTGGGCTTTGTGATGGTCTCGGTCTTCACCTCTGACATTCTGCGGGGCAGTCTGCGCCTGGCGGTCTACAGTCTGGTGCTGCTGTGCGTCATGCTGGCGGTGGCCCTGTCCCTGTCCCACGGCATCGTGGCCCTGCTGAAAAACAGTCTGCGGGGCCACCACCCCGCCGAGCTGCTGGACCTGTATCTCCGCCAGGCCGACGTGCTCAACGCCATTGAAGACGGCGTGGTGGCCACCGACCCGGCGGGCGCCATCGTCTTCTGCAACCGGGCCGCCCGGGGCCTGCTCCAGACGGAGGACGACCCGGCGGGCCGCCCCCTGCCCCAGCTGTTTCCAGACTCCCGCTGCCGGGAGACAGCCCGGGCTGAAATGGGCAGCTATAACCGCTCCTGCACCCTGGGCAACCGCCAGGTGCTGACCACCGAGCTGCCCATCCGGGGCGAGGAGGGCGGCGGCGTGCTCACCGTCTTCCACGACAAGACAGAGATGCTCCGCCTGTCGGACAAGCTGTCCGGCACCCAGAACACCCTGGACACCCTGCGGGCCTTTAACCACGAGTTTATGAACAAGCTCCACGTGATCCTGGGCTATCTCCAGTCCGGCCAGATCGACCAGGCCAAGCATCTTATCATCAACAGCAGCCTGGTCTCTAGCCAGGCCATCCGGGAGACGGCGGACTGCATCCGGGTGTCCTCCATCTGCGCCCTGGTCATCGGAAAGATGATGCACGCGGCGGAATACGGCATCTGCCTCACCGTCACGCCGGACAGCCGGTGCCGCCCGGAGGACCTGCTGCTCACCGAGACGGAGTGCACCTCCATCGTGGGCAATCTGCTGGAAAACGCCATTGAGGAACTCTCCCGCAGCAGCCCCAAGGTGCGGGAGATCCGCCTGGGGTTCTACACCCGCTCCGACTGCAACATCATCACCTGCGAGGACACGGGGGACGGGGTGCCCGAGGACATCCGGGAGCGGGTCTTTCAGCGGGGCTTCTCCTCTAAGGGCCCGGGCCGGGGGCTGGGCCTGGCCATGGTGCGGGACATCACCCTGCGCCACGGGGGGACCATCGACCTGGACACCGAGCCCCACACCGGCACCTGCTTCACCCTGACATTTACGAAAGAGAGGTCCTGACCGTGCCCTATCACGTGCTGATCATCGAGGACGACTCCATGGTGGCCGCCATCGACCGGCAATATGTGGAGTCTGACCACCGGTTCCAGGTGGACCAAATTTTTAAAAGCGGCCTGCCCGCCTTAGATTACTTAGCCGACCACCGGGCCGATTTAGTCATCCTGGACTACTACACCCCCCAGATGAACGGCCAGGAGTTTCTGGACCGGCTGCTGACCCTGCCCGGTCCCGCCCCCGCCGTCATCGCCGTCACCTCTGCCAACGACCCGGACATCGTCCAGGCCCTGCTTCAGCGGGGGGTGCTGGACTATCTCATCAAGCCCTTTGTCCTGCCCCGGTTCCGCCAGGCCATGGACCGCTTTCTCCAGCGGCAGAGCCTGCTGACCCAGCACGCCGCCGGGGTGGACCAGCAGACCATTGACCGGCTCATCCAGCTGCCCGAGACCCCGCCCCCGGCCCCCGAGCTGAGCAAGGGGCTGAACCTGTCCACCCTGTCCATGATCCGGGAGTTTCTGTCCGCCCACCCGGGGGAGAGCTTTACCAGCGAGCAGATCGCCGCCCAGGTCCACCTGTCCCGCATCACCGTGCGCCGCTATGTCAGCCACATGGTGGAGACCCACGAGCTGGAAAGCTCCATCGACTACCGCACCGGCGGGCGGCCCTCCATTCAATATCAGTTTGTGGGAAGGTGATCGTCTCTTTTTTGTCCTTCTGTTTACTTTAGTTACAAATCTGCTTCTATAAGTACAAAAAATTGATTTTCCTCCTGCTCTTTTGTATAGTAAAGCCAGAAAGAGCAAGGCCCCGGGAGAAGGGCCCTGCGGTAGGAGGAAACGCATATGGAAACCATCTTAAGCTACTTCGGCACTTACACGCCGGCAGCGGACGGAGCCATCGCCGGGTTTCAGTTTGAATACCTGACCAGCCTGGGCTTTGCCGCCATCGTCATGTTCCTGGGGCGGTTCATCATCGACCACTCCACCCCCCTGCGAAAGTTCGCCATCCCCGCCCCCGTGGTCTCCGGCCTGCTGTTCTCGATTTTGGTGGCCGCCATCAAAGGCTCCGGCGTCATCGCCCTGTCCTTTAATGTGGGCACCATCAAGGACCTGTGCCAGAACATCTTCTTCATGTGCGTGGGCTATGGCTTCAGCGCCAAGCTGCTGAAAAACGCCGGCGGCAAGCTGTGTGTGAAGATCGCCCTGGCCGCCTGTCTGCTCATCACCATGCAGGATGTGCTGGGCGTTGTGGTGGCCAAGTTCATCGGGATGCACCCTCTGCTGGGTCTGCAATGCTCCTCCGCCGCCATGTCCGGCGGCGTGGGCACCGCCTCCGCCTTCGGCCCCATCTTCACCAAGATGGGTGCGCCGGACAATGCCACTGAGGTGGGCGTGGCCGCCGGTACCATCGGCAACATCATGGGCTCTCTCATCGGCGGACCTGTGGCCGCCTTCCTTATCACCCGCCACCACCTGAAGGCCGACCCCAACGACAAGCCCGACGCCGTGAAGACCGGCAACGTCAATCCCCTGGAGAACAGCCGCATGGTCTCCTGCTTCGGCCTGGTGCTGCTGATCTGCGCCCTGGGTATGCCCATCTATTGCCTGCTGGACAACATCCCCACCATTGAGATGCCCAAGTTCATCGGCTGCCTGTTCGCCGGCAGCATCGTCCGCAACATTCTGGAGACCCTCCACGTGGAGACCTATGTCCCCGAGATGGACGCCATCGAGCACATGTTCCTGGAGCTGTATCTGGCCCTGGTGCTGATGACGGTGGACATCACCGCCCTGTCTACCGTGGCCGGTCAGATGGGCATCATCCTGCTGGCCCAGGCCGTCCTGATCGTCCTGTTTGCCATCTTCATCTCCTTCCCCGCCTTTGGCCACGACTATGGCGCGGCGGTCATGGCCGCCGGTAACTGCGGCTGGGGCTGCGGCTCCGGGCCCAACGCGGTGGCCAATGAGAAGGCCGTGATGGACCAGTACGGCTGGCACAATGTGGCCTGGATCCTGTATCCCTCCTTTGCCGTCATCATCGATGACATCTATAACCCCATTTTCCTTTCCCTCTTCGGCAGCTTCTTCGCCGGTTAATCTCCAGCGAAAAGCAGCGCGGCCCGGAGCATCCCGCTCCGGGCCTTTTGCCGTCTTAGCGGCCTCCCTCTTGCGGAGGGGCGTTTTTC
>URNZ01000093.1 GCA_900549405.1 uncultured Eubacteriales bacterium
CGAGGACACCATGCGGGAGGCCGACTATATCGTGGACATCGGCCCCGGCGCCGGGGTGAACGGGGGCCGGGTGGTGGCCGCCGGAACGCCGGAAGAGGTGATGAACACCCCCGGCTCTGTCACCGGGGACTATCTGTCCGGCAGAAAGAAGATCCCCGTCCCCACCCAGCGGCGGAGCGGGAACGGGCACTGGCTGAAGGTGTTCGGCGCGGCGGAGAACAACCTGCGCCATGTGGACGTGGCCATCCCCCTGGGCACCTTCACCTGCGTCACCGGCGTGTCGGGCAGCGGCAAGTCCTCCCTGGTCAACGAGATCCTGTATAAGAAGCTGGGGGCCGACCTGAACCGGGTGAAGGTCCGCCCGGGCAAGCACGACCGCATCGAGGGGGAGGAGTATCTGGACAAGGTCATCAACATCGACCAGAGCCCCATTGGCCGCACCCCCCGGTCTAACCCCGCCACCTATACCGGGCTGTTCAACGACATCCGGGACCTGTTTGCCTCCACCCCCGACGCCAAGAGCCGGGGCTATGGCCCGGGCCGGTTCTCCTTCAACACCCGGGGGGGCCGGTGCGAGGCCTGCACCGGCGACGGTCTCATCAAGATCGAGATGCACTTTTTGCCCGACATCTATGTGCCCTGCGAGGTGTGCAAGGGCCGCCGGTATAACCGGGAGACCCTGGAGGTGCGCTATAAGGGCAAGAGCATCTATGACGTGCTGGAGATGACGGTGGACGAGGCTCTGCCCTTCTTCGAGAATCTGCCCCGCATCGATAACCGCCTGAGAACGCTGGAGGAGGTGGGCCTGGGCTATGTGAAGCTGGGCCAGCCCTCCACCGAGCTGTCCGGCGGCGAGGCCCAGCGCATCAAGCTGGCGACTGAATTGTCCAAGCGCTCCACGGGCAAGACCATCTATATCCTGGACGAGCCCACCACCGGCCTGCACTCCGCCGACGTGCACAAGCTGATCGAGGTGCTGCAGAAGCTGGTGGACACGGGCAACACCGTGGTGGTCATCGAGCACAACCTGGACGTGATCAAGACCGCCGACCACCTCATCGACCTGGGCCCCGAGGGAGGCGACGGCGGCGGCACCATCGTCTGCACCGGCACCCCGGAGGAGGTGGCGGCCTGCCCCGCCTCCTACACGGGTCAGTATCTGAAAAAGATGCTGGGGTGACTACGAACCATCAACAAATGAGGTCAACAAATGGAACTTTTGAATTGGCTCACGGCAACGACTCCGGGCAAATGCGTGTTTACCATGCTGGTGTCCATGATCCCCATTGTGGAGCTGCGGGGCGGGCTGCCCTTTGGGGTGGCCATGGGCCTGCCCTATTATCTGGCCTTCCCCGCAGCCGTTATCGGCAACCTGATCCCCACCCCCTTCATCATCGTGTACATACGCCGGGTGTTTCTCATCCTGCGGCGGTACTTTCCCCGGATGAACGGCTTCATTGACCGCCTGGAGAAGAAGGCCCACCTGAAGGGGGAGAAGGTCCGGCGCTATCAGTCCCTGGGGCTGTGGCTGTTTGTGGCCATCCCCCTGCCGGGGACGGGGGCCTGGACGGGCTCATTGGCGGCGGCCTTTCTGGACATGCGGCTGAAGGATGCCCTGCCCGCCGTGGTGCTGGGGGTGCTCACTGCCGGGTGCATCATGCTGGGGCTGACCCACGTGGGCGTGAACCTGTTCTCCGGCGCGGTGTAACGGGGGCGGCGGCCCCGGGCATAGAATGGCCCGGAGGTGCTGCCCAATGGAGCTTTGGATGGAGGGAACGCTGTGCGTCCTGTGTGTGCTGGGCCTGTGCGCCCTGGCCTGGGTGCTGCTGGGGCGGCTGCTGCGGCCCATCCCCGCCCGGAACGTCCGGCTGGTCATCGCCGGACGGGGGGAGGGGGAGGACCTGGAGCAGACGGTGCGGGGGCTGATGTGGCTGCGGGGGCTGGGGCTGCTGTCCTGCCCGGTGGTCATCGCCGACGTGGACCTGACGCCCCAGGGCTGGGAGCTGGCCCTGCGTCTCACCCTCCGCTGGCCCGACCTGGCCCTGTGGCCGGCGTCGGCGTTAGAAGAATACATTTGTCAAGTTAGGAATTAGGAGTTAGAAGTTAGCCCTCTCAGTCACGGCTGCGCCGTGCCAGCTCCCCCACGGGGGGAGCCAAGATTCACCCCACTGTCATTGCGAGGAAGGCGAAGCCTGACGTGGCAATCCGTTCTTCGTCCCAACTTGCCTCCCCCTATGGGGGAGGTGCCCAGTGTGCACACTGGGCGGAGAGGGCCTACGGCCAATAACACCAGAGAAAAGGGGGCTTGTCCCTTGGAGGAAGTTACAACAGAGGCACAGGTGCTGGAGGGGACGGTCTCCGCCGTCATCTATCAGAACGAGGAGAACGGCTATACCATCCTGCGCCTGGACTGTGGGGAGGAGGAGACCACCGTGGTGGGCTCCATGCCCGGCGTCTCTCCGGGGGAGTATCTGTCCGTGCGGGGCCGCTGGACCCGGCACCCCACCTATGGCCCCCAGTTCAAGGCGGAGGTGGTGGAGCGCCGCCTGCCCCAGGGCCTGAAGGAGATCTATCACTACCTGGCCTCCGGGGCCGTGAAGGGGGTGGGCAAGGCCACCGCCCGGCTGCTGGTGGAGGAGTTCGGAGAGGACGTGTTCCAGGTCATCGAGGACGACCCGGAGCAGCTCACCCGCATCCGGGGCATCTCACCCAAGCGGGCCCGGCAGATCGGGGACGTGTTCCGTCAGCAGATGGGTATGCAGCGTCTGGCGGAGTTCTTGGGGGAGCACGGCCTGCCCCTGGAGCTGGTGCCCCAGCTGCGCCGGTGCTATGGCGACGTGGCGTTGGAGGCCCTGAAGGCCAACCCCTATCTGCTGGTGGGGGAGGAGTTCGGCGTAGACTTTGCCCAGGCCGACGCCCTGGCCCTGTCCCTGGGGGTGGAGACGGAGGACCCCCAGCGGCTGGAGGCGGGCCTTTTGTTCGAACTGGCCCACAATCTGAATAACGGCCACACCTTTCTGCCCCAGGGCAAGCTGGTGGGGGCCACCGCCCAGCTGCTCAGCGTGCCTGGAGAGGAGCTGGAGGACTGTCTGGACGACCTGGCCACCCGGGGCTGCGTGGAGCGGGAGCGGGTGGCCGGACAGGACGGGGTCTATCTCCCCAGCCTGTACGAGGCGGAGACCCTCATCGCCTGGCGCATCCGGGAGATGAGCGAAAACGAGCTGCTGCCCCCCAGCGACATGGAGGGGCTGCTGCGGCGCATCCAGCGGGAGCAGGGCATCATCTATGCCCCCCAGCAGCGCCAGGCGGTGGAGCTGGCCGCCCAGCGCCAGGTGATGCTGCTCACCGGCGGCCCGGGCACGGGCAAGACCACCTGTCTCCGGGGCGTGCTGGCCCTGTTCGAGGCCATGGGCCTGGACACCGCCCTGGCCGCCCCCACGGGCCGGGCGGCCAAACGCCTGGGGGAGCTGTGCGGAACGGAGGCCTCCACCATCCACCGCCTGCTGGAGACCGCCTTTGACCCCCACACGGGCAAGCTGGTCTTCACCCACGACGCCGACGAGCCGCTGAGCGCCGACGCGGTCATCGTGGACGAGACCTCTATGGTAGACGTGACGTTAATGGCCGCCCTGCTCCAGGCCCTGCGGGGAGACTGCCGCCTGGTGCTGGTGGGCGACCCGGACCAGCTGCCCTCGGTGGGGCCGGGAAACCTGTTCTCTGACCTGATCCGCAGCGGGACGGTGCCAACTGTTCGGCTGACGGAGATCTTCCGCCAGGCGGCCCAGAGCGCCATCATCCGCAACGCCCACATGGTGGACTGCGGCCAGCTGCCCGACTTAAAGCGCAACGACAACGACTTCTTTTTCCTCACCCGGCGGGACGGCCAGAGCGCGGTGGACACCATCGTGGACCTGTGCCGCCGCCGTCTGCCCGAGCGGATGGGCATCCCGGCAGACCAGATCCAGGTGCTCTCCCCCACACGGCGGCGCTCAACAGGGACCAAGGCCCTGAACCAGGCCCTCCAGGCCGCCCTGAACCCGCCTCTGGACGGGAAGGGGGAGCGGCGCTTTGGCGACTGGGTCTTCCGCACCGGGGACCGGGTGATGCAGGTGAAGAACAACTACGACGTGCTCTGGCGGGAGGACGGGGGTACCGCCTCCGGCATGGGCATGTTCAACGGGGACATCGGCGTGGTCCGCATGATCGACCGGGAGATCGTCACGGTGGACTTTGACGGGCGGGTGGTGGAATACACCCCGGACATGCTGGGGGAGCTGGAGCCGGCCTTCGCCGTCACGGTACACAAGGCCCAGGGGGCGGAGTATCGGGCGGTGATCCTGGCCGCCCTGGACGGGGCTCCCATGCTCCTGTCCCGCAGCGTGCTGTACACCGCCATCACCCGGGCCAGAAAGCTGCTG
>URNZ01000094.1 GCA_900549405.1 uncultured Eubacteriales bacterium
GGGGTGCGGGCCTCGTCGATGAGGATGGAGTCCACCTCGTCCACGATGGCGAAGGAGTGGCCCCGCTGGACCAGCTCCTGGGAGTAGATGGCCATGTTGTCCCGCAGATAGTCAAAGCCAAACTCGTTGTTGGTGCCATAGGTGATGTCGGCGTCATAGGCGGCCTTCTTCTCCGGGCCCATGACCCCGTGGACCACCAGACCCACGGTCAGGCCCATGAAGCGATAGACCTTGCCCATCCACTCGGAGTCACGCTTTGCCAGATAGTCGTTCACGGTGATGACGTGGACGCCCTTTCCGGCCAGGGCGTTCAGATAGGCGGGCAGGGTGGCCACCAGGGTCTTGCCCTCGCCGGTGCGCATCTCGGCGATGCGGCCCTGGTGCAGCACGATGCCGCCCACCACCTGGACCCGATAGGGGCGCAGCCCCAGCACGCGCCACGCGGCCTCGCGGCAGGCGGCAAAGGCCTCGGGCAGGATGTCGTCCAGGGTCTCGCCGTTGGCCAGACGGGCCTTGAACTCGGGGGTCTTGGCCTGGAGCTGGGCGTCGGTCAGGGCCTTATACTCCTCCTCCAGGGCGTCCACCTTGTCCGCGATGGGATAGATGGACTTCAGCTCCCGCTGAGAGGCCGTGCCGAAGATCTTGGTAAACAAACTCATATTCGCAAAACACCTCTTGGTCGTGATTTGTTGTCTCTATTTTTGTCCGGTGCAGGTGACCATAATTCCGCACTTTAACAATATCGACTTAGTATATCACAATTCCCCGGTGGAAGAAAGACCAAATTGTAAACTTTCCTACAGAAACCAGCGGCGAGGACGGCGAAAATCCGTCACAGACGTATAAATGTTTTTCGTGGGTTGACAAACGGTCCTGCATGTGCTATCTTAACAGCACAACTGAATCAGACAGACGAAGTGTGCAGGAAAACAGCGGGGTCCCGCTTGCCGAAGGAGTAACACTCTCAGGTGTCCCGAATGGGGGACGAGGACTGTGCGCGGATGTGACTCTGGAGAAGCTCGCCCCACGAACGAGTGCCGAAGGTGCAATGCGGCAAAGCCGCTAATCTCTCAGGCAAAAGGACAGAGGAAAACGACCGGCTGGCCGGTGTGCATGTTTTTCGCACACAGGGAAGTCGTTACCGTTGCTTTTCTCATGGACCGTGGAGCGAAAACTCCCCGGTCCATGTTTTGCTTCAGGGGGAAAATCTGTGTGCGCGCCAAGGGCGCAAAAGGAGAGATCGCAAATGTCCATGTTCGCATCCTTAGAGGCAGTGCTCTATCCCGTGGTCTGCCAGATCAACGAGTATCTGTCCAATTACATTCTGGTGATCCTGCTCATCGGCGTGGGTCTGTGGTACACCATCCGCACCAAGTTTGTGCAGATCCGCTTCTTCGGCGAGGGTATGCGCAAGGTGTTCGGCAACCTGTCCCTCAACGGCGGCAAGCAGTCCAGCGGCATGACGTCTTTCCAGGCCCTGGCCACCGCCATCGCCGCCCAGGTGGGCACCGGCAACATCGTGGGCGCCTCCGGCGCCATCCTCACCGGCGGCCCAGGCGCCATCTTCTGGATGTGGGTCATCGCCTTCTTCGGCATGGCTACCATCTATGCTGAGGCCACCCTGGCCATCAAGACCCGCCGGGTGGACAAGGACGGCACCATCCACGGCGGCCCCGCTTACTACATTACCACCGCCTTCCAGGGCGGCTTCGGCAAGTTCCTGGCCAGCTTCTTCGCCGTGGCCATCACGCTGGCCCTGGGCTTTATGGGCTGCATGGTCCAGTCCAACTCCATCGGCTCCGCCTTCCAGACCGCTTTTGGCGTGCCCTCTCAGTTTGTGGGCGTGGTGCTGGTCATCTTCTGCGGCTTCATCTTCCTGGGCGGCGTGAATCGTCTGGCCGCCGTCACCGAAAAGGTGGTGCCCGTGATGGCCGTCATCTTCCTGGTGGGCGCTGTGGGTATCCTGGTGGTGCGCATCCAGGATGTCCCCGCCACCTTCGCCCTTATCTTCAAGTATGCCTTCCAGCCCCAGGCCATCATCGGCGGCTCCTTCGGCTATGCCATTAAGACCGCCATCAGCCAGGGCGCCAAGCGCGGCCTGTTCTCCAACGAGGCTGGCATGGGCTCCACCCCCCACGCCCACGCCCAGGCCAACGTAAAGGACCCCCACGATCAGGGCGTGGTCGCCATGGTGGGCGTGTTTATCGACACCTTCATCGTCCTGACCCTGAACGCCCTGGTCATCATCTGCACCCTGTACACCGAGGGCGGCATCCTGGCCGACGGCGTCATCCCCGAGGGCGTGAACAAGACCAACCTGGCTCAGCTGGCCTTCGGCAGCGTGCTGGGTGAGAACGTGGGCGCCATGTTCGTGGCCGTGTGCCTGTTCTTCTTCGCCTTCTCCACCGTGCTCAGCTGGAACCTGTTCGGCAAGATCAACGTCATCTATCTCTTCGGCAAAAAGGCCGCCAAGGTCTATGCCGTTATCGCCCTGGTCTTCCTGTACCTGGGCACCGTGATGTCCAACGATTTGGTGTGGGAGCTGACCGACATGTTCAACAACCTGATGGTCCTGCCCAACGCCATCGCCCTGTTTGCCCTCACCGGCATGGTCCTGTCCTCCGTCCACAAGGCGGCCAACAAGGGCCAGAAGATCGAGAAGTGATCTTTCCTCTATAAATAAGCATCCAGAAAAGCCGACTGCGCCGCCGCGCCGTCGGCTTTTCTCTTGTCCCCGGCCCCGGGGCGTGTTATGATAGAGCATACAAAAAGCGACGCAAGGCCCCGGCGCGCCGGGGGAGAGAGGATGTACCGCATGAACTGGAAGAAAAACGCTGTCCACACCGCCGAGATCACCGGCTACACCGCCGAGGGCATGGGGGTGGCCCGGCTGGAGGGCCGGGTGGTCTTTGTCCCCGGGACCATCCGGGGGGAGCGCTGGACCGTCCGCCTGGAGAAGGTGACGAAAAACGTGGCCTGGGCCCGGGGGGTGGAGCTGCTAGAGGGCTCCCCGGAGCGGCTGGAACCCGACTGTCCCCTGGCAGGCCGGTGCGGCGGCTGCCAGTTCCGGCACATGACCTATGCCGAGGAGCTGCGGGCCAAGGGCCAGCGGGTGGCCGACGCGTTAGAGCGGGTGGGCGGCGTAAAGCTGGACTGGCCCCCGGTGCTGGGGGCGGAGCGGCCCGAGCGCTATCGGAACAAGGTGCAGTTCCCCGCGGCGGAGGAGAAGCGGGGCCTGGCCATCGGCTATTACCGCCCCCGCAGCCACGACGTGCTGGACGCGCCGGACTGCCTGCTCCAGCCCCTGACGGTCACCGCCCTCCGGGGGGCCGTGAAGAATTGGATGGAGCAGTATCAGGTCCCCGCCTACCGGGAGGAGGAGGGCACTGGGCTGATCCGCCACCTGTATGTGCGCACCAACAGCCGTGACCAGGCCCTGTGCTGTCTGGTGGTCAACGGCACCGGCCTGCCCTTCCAGCAGGAGCTTGTTGATTCCCTCCGCCGGGCCTGTCCCGGCCTGGTGGGGGTTGTGCTGAATTTCAACACCCGGGACACCAACGTGATCCTGGGCCAGGAGTACCGCACCCTGTGGGGCCGGGACTATCTGGAGGAGGAGCTGTGCGGCCTGACCTTCCGCCTGTCGGTGCCCTCCTTCTTCCAGATCAACCGGGCCCAGACCCAGCGGCTCTATCAGGTGGCCCTGGATTTTGCCGGACTGCGTGGGGACGAGACGGTGCTGGACCTGTACTGCGGCATCGGCACCATCTCCCTGGCCCTGGCCCGGCAGGCGAGGCAGGTCATCGGGGCGGAGGTGGTGCCCCAGGCCATTGAAGACGCCAAACAGAACGCCGCCCGGGCGGGCGTCCGCAACGCGGAGTTCTTCTGCGGCGACGCCGGGGCGGTGGCCCAAAAGCTGGCCAATGAAGGAGTCCGTCCCCGGGTCATCTGCGTGGACCCGCCCCGAAAGGGCCTGGGACCGGAGGTCCCCGCCATCCTAGCCTCCATGGCCCCGGAGCGCATCGTCTACGTCTCCTGCGACCCCGCCACCCTGGCCCGGGACGTCAAACGCCTGTCCGACCTGGGCTATCAGGTGACAAAAGGCCAGGCGGTGGATCTGTTCCCAAGGACTGCCCACGTGGAGACGGTTGTCTTGCTTTCCAAGGGTGAGGTCGACTCGAAAAAGATTC
>URNZ01000095.1 GCA_900549405.1 uncultured Eubacteriales bacterium
CCAGATCATTGAGGAGCTGGAGCAGGTGCCCAGGGGAATATACGGCGGGGCGCTGGGATATCTGGACTTTACCGGCAACCTGGACGTGTGTATCGCCATTCGATTGGCCTTTCAGAAAAACGGAAAGGTCTTCGTCCGGTCCGGGGCGGGCATCGTGGCCGACTCCGTGCCGGAGAAGGAGTATCAGGAGTGCATCAACAAGGCCCAGGCGGTGGTGTCCGCTCTGGAGCTGGCCCAGAAGGAGAAAGACTTATGATCCTGCTCATCGACAATTACGACAGCTTTTCCTATAACCTCTACCAGCTGGTGGGCAGCATCTGCCCGGACATCCGGGTGGTGCGCAACGACCAGGTAACGGTGGAGGACATCCGGGCTATGGCCCCAAGCCATCTGCTGCTGTCCCCGGGGCCGGGGTGGCCCGACCAGGCGGGTATCTGCGAGGAGGCGGTGCGCCGCCTGGCGGGAGAGATCCCTATCCTGGGCATCTGCCTGGGCCACCAGGCCATCTGCGAGGCCCTGGGGGGCAGGATCATCTACGCCAGCCGACTCATGCACGGCAAGCAGTCCCAGGTGGCGCTGGACGAAAGCTGCCCCCTGTTCCAAGGGCTGCCGGGGGAGATCCCCGCCGCGCGATACCACTCCCTGGCGGTGGCGGAGGACAGCCTGCCCGACTGCCTGACGGCCGTGGCCCGCACCCAGGACGGGGAGGTCATGGCGGTGGCCCACCGGGACTGTCCGGTGTACGGCCTGCAATTTCACCCGGAATCCATTCTCACCCCCGACGGCGGGACCATTTTGAAAAACTTTTTGGAGGGAAACTGACATGATCCGAGAGGCTATTATTAAAATCGTGGACAAACAGGACCTGACCTATGACGAGGCCTATCAGGTGATGAATGAGATCATGAGCGGCCAGACCAGCCCCACCCAGAACGCGGCCTTTCTGGCGGCCCTGTCCACCAAGAGCACCAAGGCGGAGACGGTGGACGAGATCGCCGGATGCGCCGCCGCCATGCGGGACCACGCCATGAAGGTGCCCAACGACCTGGACCTGCTTGAGATCGTGGGCACCGGAGGCGACGGGGCACACAGCTTCAACATCTCCACCACCTCGGCCCTGGTGGCCGCGGCGGGGGGCGTGAAGGTGGCCAAGCACGGCAACCGGGCGGCCTCCTCCAGCTGCGGCACCGCCGACTGTCTGGAGGCCCTGGGGGTGAACCTGGACCTGTCCCCGGAGAAGTGTCTGGAGCTGCTGAATACCGTGGGCATCTGCTTCTTCTTCGCCCAGAAGTACCACACCTCCATGCGCTATGTGGGGGCCATCCGTAAAGAGCTGGGCATCCGCACCGTGTTCAACATCCTGGGGCCGCTGACCAACCCCGCCGCCCCCAAGCGCCAGGTGCTGGGGGTGTATGACCAGTCGTTGGTGGAGCCCCTGGCCCGGGTGCTCACCAGCCTGGGGGTGCGCCGGGGCATGGTGGTCTATGGCCAGGACAAGCTGGACGAGCTGTCCCTCAGCGCCCCCACCTCCGTGTGCGAGTTTGAGGGCGGGAACTACCGCTCCTATGTCCTCACGCCGGAGGAGCTGGGCCTGAAGCGCTGCACCAAAGAGGACCTGCGGGGCGGTGCGCCGGAGGAGAACGCCGCCATCACCCGGGCCATCCTTCGGGGGGAGCGGGGTCCCAAGCGGGACGCGGTGCTGCTCAACGGCGGCGCGGCACTGTACATCGGCGGCAAGGCGGACAGCCTGAAATCCGGCGTGGAGCTGGCGGCCCAGCTCATCGACAGCGGCGCGGCGGACCGGAAGCTGGACGAGTTTATCAAGGCCAGTCAGGAGTAAGCCATGGCGGAAAACATTTTGCAGACCATCGCCGCCCATGCCCGGACCCGGGTGGCGGCGGACCGGGCCAAAATCAGCCTGGAAGAGCTGAAGGCCCTGTGCCAAGAGGCCGGGCCGGGGCAGGGGGAGCAATTCGTCTCCGCCCTGAACAGGCCAGGGCTGTCCTTCCTGTGCGAGATCAAAAAAGCGTCCCCCTCCAAGGGCCTGATCTCCCCGGACTTCCCCTATCTGGACATCGCCCGGGCCTATGAGGCGGCGGGGGCGGACGGGGTGTCCTGTCTTACGGAACCAAAGTGGTTCCTGGGGTCGGACGATATTTTCCGCCAGGTGCGGCAGACCATCTCTCTGCCCATGCTGCGCAAGGACTTCACCGTGGACGAGTATCAGATATACCAGGCTCGGCTGATGGGGGCCAACGCGGTGCTGCTCATCGTTTCGCTGCTGGACGGGGAGACGTTGAAGGGGTATCTGGATCTGTGCCGGAGCCTTGGCCTGGCCGCCTTGGTGGAGACCCACGACGGGCAAGAGGTGGACGCGGCCCTGAACGCCGGGGCGGAGATCATCGGGGTGAACAACCGGAATCTGAAGGACTTCTCCGTGGACTTCAGTAACGCCGCCCGGCTGCGGGACCGCATCCCGCCGGGGGTGCTGTATGTGGCCGAGAGCGGCCTGACCGGCCCGGAGGACGCCGCCGCCCTGAAACGGCTGGGGGCGGACGCCGCGCTGGTGGGGGAGGCCCTGATGCGCGCCCCGGATAAAGGAGCCATGCTGGCATCTCTGCGGAGGGCGGCGGAATGAGGATCAAGATCTGCGGCCTGTCCCGGCGGGAGGACGTGGCCTATGTGAACCAGACCCGGCCCGACTGGTGCGGCTTTGTCATCGACTGCCCCAAAAGCCGCCGGAACGTGAGTGGAGAGCAGGCCGCCGCCCTGCGGGCGGAACTGGCCCCGGGCATCGTGCCCGTGGGGGTGTTCGTGGACCGGCCTGTGGACCAGGTGGCCGGGCTGCTGCTTGACGGGACCATCGCTGTGGCCCAGCTCCACGGCGGGGAGGATGAGGGTTATCTGGCCGCCCTCCGGGATGCCGCGCCGGGCTGCGTGTTATGGCGGGCCTTTCGGGTGCGGAGCCGGGAGGATCTGGCCGCCGCTGCCGCATCCAGCGCCGATCTGGTGGTGCTGGACAACGGGGCGGGGACGGGACAGGTCTTTGACTGGTCCCTGCTGAAGGGCTTCCCCCGGCCCTATCTGCTGGCGGGAGGGCTGACCCCGGACAATCTGCCCCAGGCGGCGGCCCTGGGCCCCTTTGGGGTGGACCTGTCCAGCGGGGTGGAGACCGACGGAAAAAAAGACGAAGCCAAAATTCTGGCGGCGGTGGCCGCAGCCAGAAGGGTGTAATAGATTTAGGAGGAACAACATGTCAAAAGGAAGATTTGGCGTTCACGGCGGGCAGTATATGCCCGAGACGCTGATGAACGCGGTGATCGAGCTGGAGGAGGCTTATAACCACTATAAGCAGGACCCGGAGTTTCAGGCCGAGCTGACCGCTCTGCTCAACGACTACGCTGGGCGGCCCTCCCGGCTGTACTTTGCCCAGCGGATGACCGAGGACCTGGGCGGGGCCAAGATTTACTT
>URNZ01000096.1 GCA_900549405.1 uncultured Eubacteriales bacterium
AGGAAACCAACTAACAATATTAAGGAGGAATTAACATGGGTAATTATTCTATGCCCCGCTATTTCCAGAACATGCCCGTGGTCGGCAAGCCCGTTAAGGCCAACGCCGAGAACGCCACCGAGCTGCGCGCCATCGAGGACGACATCCACGCCCACGTGGTGAAGGCCCTGGAGGCCGGCAAGCCCGACGAGGCCATGAACGCCAAGGGCCAGCTCACCGCTATGCAGCGCGTCTCCCTCCTGGTGGACGCTGGCACCTGGTGCCCCCTGAACAGCCTGTATAACCCCCAGGAGAACAAGACCGGCTCCACCTCCATCGTGAAGGGCCTGGGCCGCGTCAACGGCAAGTGGTGCTGCATCATCGCTTCCGATAACAAGAAGCACGCCGGTACCTGGGTCCCCGGCCAGGCCGACAACCTGCTGCGGGGCAGCGACACCGCCAAGCGGCTGCGCATCCCCCTGATCTATCTGCTGGAGTGCGCCGGCGTTGAGCTGGACCAGCAGGAGAAGGTGTACCCCAACCGTCGCGGCGGCGGCACCCCCTTCTATCGCAACTCCGAGCTGAACCAGATGGGCGTGCCCGTCATCGTGGGCATCCACGGCACCAACCCCGCCGGCGGCGGCTATCACTCCATTTCTCCCACCGTGCTGATCGCCCACGAGAAGGCCAACATGGCCGTGGGCGGCGCCGGTATCGTGGGCGGCATGAACCCCAAGCCCCACGTTGACATGGAGGCCGCTCTGGCCCAGATCGAGGCCACCAAGGGCCTGCGTGCCGATCCTCCCGGATCTGTGTCCGTCCACTATGGTCAGACCGGCTTCTTCCGCGAGGTGTGCCCCACCCAGGAGGGCGTCATCGCCACCATCAAGAAGTATGTGGACATGCTGCCCAGCTATGACCTGGAGTTCTTCCGCGTGGACGCTCCCCAGTCTCCCGCCGCTTCTGACGTGGAGCTGTATGACCTGGTGCTGAACAACAAGAACCGCGCCTATGACATGTACTCCGTCATTGCCCGCCTGTTCGACGGCAGCCAGTTCATGGAGTATAAGAAGGGCTATGGTCCCGAGATGATCACCGGCATCGCCAAGGTGGACGGCCTGCTGGTAGGCGTGGTCGCCAACAACCAGGGCATCATCCCCAACTACCCCGAGTACAAGGTCGCCAAGTACGGCCAGTCCATGGGCGTGGGCGGCAAGCTGTATCGCCAGGGCCTGATCAAGATGAACGAGTTCGTCACCCTGTGCGCCCGTGACCGCCTGCCCATGATCTGGATCCAGGATACCACCGGCATCGACGTGGGCGATGACGCCGAGGTCGCCGAGCTGCTGGGCCTGGGCCAGTCCCTGATCTATTCCATCCAGAGCAGCAAGCTGCCCATGATGGAGATCACTCTGCGCCGCGGCACCGCCGCCGCTCACTACGTGCTGGGCGGCCCTCAGGGCAACGACAACAACGCCTTCTCTCTGGGCACCGCTGCCACCGAGATCAACGTTATGAACGGCAAGACCGCTGCCAACGCCATGTACACCGGCCGTCTGGCCAAGGATCAGAAGGCGGGCAAGGATCTGCAGCCCACCATCGACAAGATGAACGAGATGATCGACGATTACGACCGCAAGTCCAAGCCTCTGTTCTGCGCTCAGGCCGGTCTGGTGGACGAGATCGTGGATCTGCCCATGATGCGCAACTATCTGGTGGCCTTCACCGACTCCTGCTATCAGAACCCCGAGTCCATCTGCCCCTTCCACCAGATGCTGCTGCCCAGAACCATCAAGGATTACGACTCCCTGAAGAAGTGATTTTTCGGGCAGTTCCCGGCTCCGGGGTCTTGAGAAAAGACCCCGGAGCACCCACGAATGCCGGAGAAATGGCCTGTATGTTCTCCAGCGGACGAAATTTTGAATATTTGGAGCGTTACCATGGATCATATCTATACCTTAGGAATTGACATCGGTTCCACGGCTTCCAAGTGCATCATGCTGGCCGACGGCAAGGAGATCGTGGCAAAGTCCCTGATCTCTGTGGGCGCCGGCACCAGCGGCCCCCAGCGGGCCATCAGCGAGGTGCTGGAGCAGGCTGGAAAGACCAAGGAAGAGATGGCCTTTGTGCTGGCCACCGGCTACGGGCGCAACTCTCTGGAGGGCATCGCAGACACGCAGATGAGCGAGCTGAGCTGCCACGCCAAGGGCGCGACGTTCCTGTTCCCCCAGGTCCACACGGTCATCGACATCGGCGGCCAGGATGTGAAGATCCTGCAGGTGGAAAACGGTGTGATGACCAACTTTGTAATGAACGACAAGTGCGCCGCCGGAACCGGCCGCTTCCTGGACGTGATGGCCCGGGTGCTGGAGGTGAAGGTGGAGGACCTGGGCACCCTGGGCGCCCAGTCCACCAAGACGGTGGAAATCAGCTCCACCTGCACCGTGTTCGCCGAGAGCGAGGTCATCAGCCAGTTGTCCATGGGCACGGATAAGCGGGATATCATCAACGGTATCCACCACTCCGTGGCCGCCCGTGTCACCGGGCTGGCCCACCGGGTGGGCATTCGGGACCAGGTGGTGATGACCGGCGGCGTGGCCCAGAACTCCGGCGTGGTCAAGGCCCTGGAGGAGTCTTTGGGACACGAGGTCCACATCTCGCCCCTGACCCAGTACAACGGCGCACTGGGCGCCGCTCTGTTCGCTTATCAAAAGTACCAAAAGGCGCAGAAGGCCTGAAAAGGCCCGACGCAAGTTTTTCTTAGAATAAGTAGGGAGGAAATTTACTATGGCTAAAACAGTCAGTCCCGGCGTCCTGGCGCTGCGCAAGGTCGTCGATGACGTCTATGCCGACGCCCGCAAGGCCAAGGCCGAGGGCAAGCTGGTGGGCTGGTCCAGCTCCAAGTTCCCCTGTGAGCTGGCCGAGGCTTTCGACCTGAACGTCATGTACCCCGAGAACCAGGCCGCCGGTATCGCCGCTCAGCGTGACGGCGAGATCATGTGCAAGGCCGCCGAGGAGCTGGGCTTTGACAACGACATCTGCGGCTACGCCCGCATCAGCCTGGCCTATGCCGCCGGCAAGCGCGCCGCCCGCAAGTTCGACCCCGAGACCCTGGAGTTCATCATCGACCCCAAGAGCGGCAAGCCCATGAAGGACGAGAACGGCAAGGTCATCATCGACCCCGAGACCGGCAAGCCCAAGAAGGACCCCAAGACCATGCAGCCTTACACCGTTCTGGACGATATCCACGAGATCGAGGCTCTGCCCGAGACCACCGAGAAGGAGA
>URNZ01000097.1 GCA_900549405.1 uncultured Eubacteriales bacterium
CCGTGGCCCGCGAGCTGCACTTTGACATGAGCAAGGTCAACGTCAACGGCGGCGCCATCGCTCTGGGTCACCCTGTCGGCGCTTCCGGCGCCCGCATCATCGTCACCCTGCTGCACGAAATGCAGAAGCGTGACGAGGCCAAGAAGGGCCTTGCCACCCTGTGCATCGGCGGCGGCCAGGGCGTGGCCACCATCTTCGAGAAGTGCTGAGCTTCTAACTGAAGAAATAAAGTTGAACCCCGGACCTGCGGAAACGTAGGTCCGGGGTTTTTGCGTTGTTGGAAAGGTTACGATAGCTCTTGTAGGGGCGGACCTCTGTGTCCGCCCGCCCTCTCAGTCACGGCTAACGCCGTGCCAGCTCCCCCACAGGGGCGGAGAGGGCAGACCGTTGCCACAAGTGACTGAGGGGTCTCTCAAACTATCTAAATATAGCAAAACCCGGACGCCAGCTCCAAAGCGTCCGGGTTTGCCGTTGAAAAAGAGGATTAAAATGAAACGAACTGTCTCTTGCGAAGTTTATGATACTAAAAAGTTATTAACAAATCCAGCATCAAATGTTACATAAGTTTTAAATATTTCAAACGCTGTCCTGCATAAGAGAACGGCTGCCGGGTCGCCCCGTCAGCCGTCCCAAAAGATTGGAGGATAGAATGAAAAGATGCTCTTGCCTTGCGAGTATGAGTATAGCCAAATGATATTACAAAAATTCAGAAAAACTGTTACAGAAGCATTAAATCTCCCCGTCTTTTTCTCTCAGCCCCCGGAAGAAGTCCTGAAGCTGGCCCTCGCATTCCTCCTTCAGCGGCCCCTGATAGATCCTGGGGTGGTGGTTGAAGCGCTCCTCGAACAGGTTGAGCACCGAGCCGCAGCAGCCCGCCTTGTCGTCCCGGGTGCCATAGCGCAGGGTGTGGATGCGGGAGTTGATGATGGCCCCGGCGCACATGGGGCAGGGCTCCAGGGTGACATACAGGGTGCAGTCCGTCAGCCGCCAGCTCCCTGTGCGGGCACAGGCATCCCGGATGGCCTCCACCTCCGCATGGGCGGTGGCGTCCCCCCGCTCCTCCCGGCGGTTGCGGCCCCGGCCAATGACCTGGCCGTCCTTCACGATGACGCAGCCCACGGGCACGTCTCCGTCCCCCTCCGCCTGGGCCGCCAGCTCCAGCGCCATGCGCATATATTTTTCGTGGTCCATGTGGTCGCCCTCTCCCCGTAGGGGCGGATATCATCCGCCCGGAATCGCATTTTCTCCAGTGTACCCGATGGACGGTCTGAGTGCAAGGGAAGAATGTCATTCCGAGGAGCGAAGCGACGTGGGAATCCGTCTCCCCCGTCTCTTGCTCGAAAGGAACGGATTGCCACGTCGGCCTGCGGCCTCCTCGCAATGACAGTACGCTGCTCGTGAAAGTTTCCACATTTTCGTCCAATTTTGTGGAAAGTTTTCACCCCTTCTCCCGCGCCAGCAATGTCCTTGCCACGTTGTCCGCCCACAGGCGGGCGGCGTCCACCGCTTCTGTCAGGGTGTTGCCGTGACCGCCCACCTCCACCAGCAGGGAGCCGGGGAGCAGCTGCTGGTTATACCGGCTGTTGCGCAGGACGATGGGCCGGGCCAGCTGGCTATAGCCCCGGGTCAGCCCCTGCTGGAGCAGCACGGCGAAGGCCAGGTTGTCCCGCCATCTGGGGTGCTCTTTCCCCCCGCCGTCAGAGCCCACCACCAGCATCACCTGGGCGACCTTCTGCCCCGCCTCCTGGGCCACCATTTTATACACCTGGCCGTCGTTGCCCACCAGCGCGTCCCGGTGAACGTCCAGCACGATCTTGATCGTCGGGTATTTACTCAGCCACTGCTCCACCGCCGCCCCGGAGCGGTCATAGGCCCCGGTGTAGGAGGGGTAGTCGTACAGGGTGGGGTCGTGGACCACCCCAAAGCCGTGGGCCCGGAAGACGGTGGCCATCTCCTCTCCCACCCGCACCACGTTGTGGGTGCAGTCGGTGGTGCGATAGGGGTCGCTGGGTTCATAGGTATCCCCGTCCGTCTGGGCGTAGGCCTCGCTGCCGTGGGTGTGGACGATGAGGATCTGCGGCCCCTCCCCCAGGTCCACGTCCACGCTCCCCTGGGTCAGCACCGACTCATCCAGGTCATAGTTGGTCCGGTTGTAGAGATAGACCCCCTGGCCGTAGAGATACTTCCCGCCGCTCTTGCCCTGGGCGGTCATCTCGATGATGCCGTCATCCTCCTGGTGGGACAGCTGGGGCTCCTCCCGGTCCTCCTCGTGCTCTTCGCTGGAGGAGGGCTCCGGCTGCTCCTCCGGGGCGGGCGGCTCGGCGGCAGAGCCTACCCCCGCCCGCAGCAGGGCGGACTGCTCCAGCAGCAGCCGCCCCCAGCCGGAGAGCTTGTCTGTCCGCGCCCCACCCTCCAGCTGGGAGGACAGCAGGGCCACCGCCACCGCCGGTTCCTCCCCCGCCGCCTTTGCCCGGCCCAGCCAGCCCGTCAGGTCCGCCGCCCAGCTCATGCACCAAAGAGCCGCCCCGGTCAGCCCCAGGGCCACCCCCCGGCGCACAGCCCGTCCCGCTCCCCTCGTCCTTCGTTCCATCCAGCCGCCCTCCTTATCTCGCGTGACCCTCTGTTCCAACAGTGTATGAGGGGGAGTACGGGGGTATGACAGGACGTTTTTTAGTACGTTGTGTTAACTCAGATTTAAATATTTCAATATGTATATAGCCATGGCGTAGGGGCGGACCTCTGTGTCCGCCCGCTCGATGACTGCCGCATTTTCGACGGAATCCTCCAGTCATCGCCTGCGGCGATGCCAGCCCCCTTTCACAAGGGGGCCTATTGGTGCGCAACAACAGCCTCCCTTGTTAAAGGGAGGTGGCACGGCGAAGCCGTGACGGAAGGATTCCGCCCCCCTTGCTTCCCCCTTTGGGGGAGGTGCCCAGTGCGCACACTGGGCGGAGAGGGCTCCCGTCAAAATCTCCCGTTCTGCTATGCAAAACGCGAAAAATATGTTAAAATCGACCCATGTAACCTTCTGTTGCCCCCGATGCAACCTCCATATGGTTTACTTTTGCCATGCACTTCGATAGGATAGGAGCAGAAACCCATGAACTTTGCCGAAAAGATGATCGAACTGAGAAAACAGCAAAACCTGTCTCAGCAGGACCTGGCCGACCGGCTGGGTGTGTCCCGCCAGGCCATCTCCCGGTGGGAGACCGGAGTTTCCCATAGTTAAAGATACCACACCAAATATGATGAACCCACGCTTA
>URNZ01000098.1 GCA_900549405.1 uncultured Eubacteriales bacterium
CTTTTCCGCAACGAAAAAACCGCCCCTGACCAAATGTCAGGGGCGGAAAAATTCCACGGTACCACCCTGATTAGCGCCGAAAACGGCGCTGTCTCAAGTCATCCGGTAACGGGGATGGGCCGTCCCGGTCATCCCGGGCCGCTGGTGAAGTGGCGTTCCCGGTCCGTCTGCAAGGGCTTTCACTGTCCCCTCTCGCTGGCGGCACGTGGCCGGGCTTTGCTTCGTCGTTACATTTTGCGTTGTTATTGTATCATGTTTTCGGGGATTGTCAAGGGGACGGGGCACTTCTCTCCCTCTTTTCTTCCAAAAGATAAAAAAGCCGCTAAAAAGTTTTCCAGGTCCCTGCAAAATTTTTGTTGCATTTTCCCGCTTCCGGGGGTATCATACGTATAGTAGCATATTCGCCCCTTCAGCGAGAAGCGCTCAGGGCGTATTTTTATTTCGCACAGGCTGTATACAGATTGTGGACTGTGCGTTCTTTTTTCCCATAAACGACCCATAGAAAGGCAAGAGGTGATCTAATTTTATCATGTTTGAGACAAGACGAAAGACCAACCTGTCTGAACAGGCCTATAACCAGATCAAAGATGCCATCTGCCAGGGGCGCATCGCCCCCGGCGACATCCTCAGCGAGAGCCGCCTGGCCGAGGACCTGGGCATGAGCCGCACCCCCGTGCGGGAGGCCCTGCGTTCCCTGGCCTCCGAGGGGTTTTTAGAGATCAAAAACGGCGTGGGGGCCTATGTAAAGCCCCTGTCCTCCAAGGACATGGAGAACCTGTATGAGATCCGCTGTCTGTTGGAGATGCAGGCCATCAAGACCTCCATCTATCGCATCACCGACCAGGAGATCGACGACATGGAGCGCCGGTTCCAGGAGGTGTATGACGCCTGCGAGCGGGGGGAGCACCCCCAGCACGGGGAGTTCTCTAACCTGGACTGGGAGCTGCACGTCATGCTGGTGGACCACTGTACCAACCCCTACATCAAGTCCATCGTGGCCAGCAACGACTCCAACCTGCGCCGCTATCTGGACCTGTCTGCCGAGGCGCTGAACAACACCAAGGAGAGCGTCCGCCAGCACCTGGAGATCTTAAAGGTCCTGCGCAGCCGGGACCTGGACAAGCTCACCGAAGTTTTGAAAAATCACCTGGATTGGTCGGAAAATTTCCTGCGCATCTAAACCCGCCCAATCCACCATTAGGAGGAATTTTTCGTGGAAAAGCCCCTGTTTTGGATCATCGACGACGAGTGGCCCGACTATTCCGTGGAGGAGGCCGCCCTGAAGGCCGCCTATCCCGACTGCGACATCCGCTATTCCGGCATCCCCTTCCAGCAGGACCTGGAGGACTTCGGCGCCCAGGCCGACGTGGTCTTTGCCCAGGTGTCCGCCGACATCACCGCCGACGTGATCGCCAAACTGAAGCGCTGCAAGGGCATCGCCGTCTTTGGCAGCGGCTATAACAACGTGGACGTGCAGGCCGCCAAGGCCGCCGGAATCCCCGTGACCAACGTGAACGGCTATTGCACCGAGGATATCGCCGACTATGTCCTGGCCGCCATGTTCCACTTCTACAAGCCCATCGAGGCCCTGTATGGCCAGCTGAAAAACGGCGTCTGGGGCGTCACCGCCCTCGGCCAGCCCGTCCACCGCCTGAGCCGGCAGACTCTGCTGCTCATGGGCTTTGGCTACATCGGCAAGGTCACCGCCCAGCGGGCCCACGCCCTGGGCATGACCGTTCTGGCCTATGACCCCTTTGTCACCGACGAGGCCGCCCGGGAATTCGGCGCGGAGAAGGTGGACCTGGACGAGGGCCTGGCCCGGGCGGACTTCGTCTCCGTCCACGTGCGCCTGATGCCCGAGACCACCGGCCTTGTTGACCTGGACCTGATGCGTAAGATGAAGCCCTCCGCCGTGCTCATCAACGTGGCCCGGGGGCCCCTGGTGAACGAGGCCGACCTGATCGAAGCGGTGAAGACCGGCGTCATCCGGGGGGCGGTGCTGGACGTGGTCTGCCACGAGCCCATCGCCATGGACGACCCCCTGCTGTCCGTCCCCGGTATCCTCATCACCCCCCACGTGTCCTACGCCTCGGAGGAGTCGGTGCTGGACCTGCGCCGCCGGGCGGTGGAGAATGCCCTGGCCATGTACCGGGGGGAGCGCCCCCTGGACCTGATCCCCGTGTAAAGGCGATCAAGCAATATCCGCGCGCCCGGACCAGCCGCCCGGGCGCGCTTTTTTCATTGCCCCCGGCGGCATCCTGTGGTAAAATGAGACCATCCCAGGGGCTTCTCTGCCCCTTCTCCAGGGAGGAGATCATTTGAACAAGCGCCATTCCTGGCTTTTGGGGCGGCTGGCGGTCCTGCTGGTGTGCCTCGGTCTGCTCATTCCGCCCCCCGCCGCTGCGGCGGAGGTGTGCTTTACCGCCGTGAACGACAACGTGCTGCCCCTCACGGCGGACACCATGCCCATCTGGTATAAGAGCCTGATCTACGTGCCATACACCGTGTTCGACAGCGGCTCCACCGGCGTGGACCTGGGGCTGAGCAGCACCTATGACCCATCCACCGCCACGGTGAGCGTCTATAACCTGCGGCAGATCCTGGCCTTCGACCTAAACGCCGGCACCTGCCGGGACCTGGCCACCGACACCTATTACGACGTCCGGGCCGTCATGCGCAACGGGCGGCCCTATGTGCCCCTGAACACCGTGTGTACCTTCTTCGGTCTCAGCCGGTCCTATAACTCCATCCGCCAGGGCTATCTGCTGCGCATCAAGAACGAGGCGGTGGTCCTGTCCGACTCCAAATTCATCGAGGCGGCGGAGAATCTGCTGAACATGCGCCTGCGGGAGTATAACCGCAGTCTGAACCCCGGCAGCGACACGCCCTCCACCCCCAGCAC
>URNZ01000099.1 GCA_900549405.1 uncultured Eubacteriales bacterium
CCCGCCTGCCCCACCGGGGCCATCACCTTTGTGGAGCGGGAGGCGGCGGAGTATGACCGGGCCGCCGTTGAAGAAAACCAGCGGAAGAAGGCGGGCCATATGGGTCATAAGGGTCTCCCCTTCTTCGGCGGCTGCCCGGGCAGCCGGATGCGGACCTTGGGGCACAAAAAAGAGGCCCCGGCGCCTGCCGCCGGTCAGATGCCCTCTCAGCTGGGCCAGTGGCCCTGCCAGATCAAGCTGGTTCCGATGAACGCGCCCTATTTCCAGGGGGCCAAGCTGCTCATCGCCGCCGACTGCACCGCCTATGCCTATGCCAACATGCACAGCCAGTTCATGCGGGGGAAGATCACCCTGATCGGCTGCCCCAAGCTGGACAGCGTGGACTACAGCGAAAAGCTCACCCAGATCATCCGGGACAACGACATCCAGAGCGTCACCGTGGTGCGCATGGAGGTCCCCTGCTGCGGCGGCTTAGAGATGGCCGCCAAGACCGCCCTGCAAAACAGCGGAAAGTTCATCCCCTGGCAGGTGGTGACGATCTCGGTGGACGGAAATATTCTGGAATAATATTCTGCGAAAGGGGAAATTACTATGAAAGAACCTATGAAGAACATTGTCAAGGGCGAGGCCCTGATCCTGAAGGAGCAGGTGGACTATCAGCCCGGCCAGGTGGTCAGCAAGACCCTGGCCCAGAACGACGCCGTCAGCGTGACCCTGTTCTCCTTCGACAAGGGGGAGGAGATCAGCACCCACCAGTCCGGTGGCGACGCCTTCGTCACCTGTCTGGACGGCGTGGGCCGCATCACCATCGACGGCAAGGACTCCATCCTTCAGGAGGGCGAGTCTATCGTCATGCCCGCCGGTCACCCCCACGCGGTGTTCGGCGAGGAGCAGTTCAAGATGCTGCTGGTGGTGGTGTTCTGACGGGGCTTCCCGCAGCATTCCACTCAAAACGGGGTCGCTGGGGACGGCGACCCCGTTATTCTATCTATTTGCTATATTCAAGAGGAGGCGCAACGCCATGAAGCAGGAGATGTTTTGTTTTCAGTGTGAGCAGGCGGCGGGCTGTGTCGGCTGCACCGGGCGGGCCGGGGTGTGCGGCAAGACGTCGGAGACGGCCCGGCTCCAGGACCGGCTCACCGGGGCCCTCATTGGTCTGGCCCGGGCCTCCAACGGGGAGGAGCACCTGGCGGATGACGTCTGCCGCCTGATGATCCGCGCCCTGTTTGCCACCCTGACCAACGTGAACTTCGACCCCCAGGCCCTGGGCCAGCTCATCGACCTGGTCCACCGGGAGAAGGAGCGGCTGGCCCCCGGCTGCGCCGCCTGCGGCGCGCCCTGCGGCAAGACGGAGGACTATGACATGACCCAGCTGTGGAACGCCCCCGAGGACATCCGCAGCCTGAAGTCCCTGGTGCTCTTCGGCATCCGGGGCATGGCGGCCTACGCCTACCACGCCATGGTGCTGGACTTCTGGGACGACGAGGTGGCTCAGTTCTTCCGTCGGGCCCTGTTCGCCCTGGGGGAGGACTGGGGCATGGATGAGCTGCTGCCTCTGGCCCTGGAGGTGGGCGAGCGGAATCTGGCCTGCATGGCCCTGCTGGACCGGGCCAACACCCACGCCTTCGGCACCCCAGAGCCCACCCAGGTCTCCATGGCCATAGAGCCTGGCCCCTTCATCGTGGTCTCCGGCCACGACCTGCTGGATTTGAAGCTGCTCCTGGACCAGACGGCGGGAACAGGCGTCAGCGTCTATACCCACGGGGAGATGCTGCCCGCCCACGGCTATCCCAACCTGCGGGCCTATCCCCACCTGAAGGGCAACTTCGGCACGGCCTGGCAGAACCAGCAGCAGGAGTTTGATGGTATCCCCGCCCCCATCCTGTTCACCACCAACTGCCTGATGCCGCCCAAGGAGAGCTACGCCGACCGGGTGTTCACCACCGGGGCGGTGGGCTACCCCGGCATGGTCCACATCGGGGCGGACCGGGACTTCTCCCCCGTCATCCAAAAGGCCCTGGAGCTGGGGGGCTACGCCAACCGGCGGCAGCTGTCCGGCATCAACGGCGGGACTACCCTGACCACCGGCTTTGCCCACGGGGCCGTCCTCACCCGGGCGGGCCAGGTGGTGGAGGCGGTGAAGTCGGGGGCCATCCGGCACTTCTTCCTGGTGGGCGGCTGCGACGGGGCCAGGCCGGGGCGAAACTATTACACGGAGTTCGTCCGGCTCACCCCGCCGGATACCGTTGTGCTCACCCTGGCCTGCGGCAAGTTCCGCTTCAACGACCTGGACCTGGGCACGGTGGCCGGGCTGCCCCGGATCATGGACGTGGGCCAGTGCAACGACGCATACAGCGCCATCCAGATTGCTCTGGCCCTGGCCGATGCCTTCGGCTGCGGGGTGAACCAGCTGCCCCTGTCCATGGTGCTGTCCTGGTATGAGCAGAAAGCGGTTTGCATCCTGCTGACCCTGCTGCACCTGGGCATCCAGAACATCCGCCTTGGCCCCACCCTGCCCGCCTTTCTCTCCCCCAACGTGCTCTCCTATCTGGCCGAGCACTATCACATCGCCCCCATCACCACCCCGGAGCAGGACCTGATGGCCATGCTGGGGGAGTGATCTGCATTCCAAAGCCCGCGCCTGGAGCCTCCCCTCCCGGCGCGGGTTTTCCCTGTTACCTGTTATATGGCAGTCTCGAAATGGATATTTCTTCAAGTTTTCATCTCGTGAAAATTTTTTCGAGAAATTTGAAAAAAGTTGTTGACAACCCGGAGTCTTTCTGGTAAGATATTCATTGTTCCGAGCGAACGGGCCACAAAAAGCCCACAACAAAATATGGGGGTATAGCTCAGCTGGGAGCGCAAGCAACCGGGTGTGCTCCCCCGCA
>URNZ01000100.1 GCA_900549405.1 uncultured Eubacteriales bacterium
AAAACCCCGCCCGGTGTTCCAGGTCTGGAATACCGGGCGGGGTGCTGTTTTAGGGAAATAGCCTTCCCCCTCCCAGGGGGAAGGCTAATGAACATCACTCCATCAGATCCAAAAACTCCTGTTCCGTCAGCACGGGGATGCCCAGGTCCAGGGCTTTTTTCAGCTTGGAGCCTGCGCCCTCCCCGGCCACCACATAGGTGGTCTTTTTGGACACGGAGCCGGCGGACTTGCCCCCCCGGTCCTCGATCATGGCGGCGGCCTGGTCCCGGGTGAACTGCTCCAGCCCCCCGGTAAGGACAAAGGTCATGCCCGCAAAGCGCTGGTCGCTGCCCTGCTCTGCGGCGGTCATGTTCACCCCGGCCTGGCGCAGACGGGCGATAAGGTGGCGGCTCTGGGGGCTTTCCAGCCAGGTGAGGATGCTGCGGGCGGTGATCTCCCCCACATCGTTCACGGCGGTCAGCTCCTCCAGGGTGGCCTGCTCCAAGGCGTCCATAGTTTTAAACCGGGCGGCCAGGATCTTGCCCGCCTTCTGCCCCACCTGGCGGATGCCGAAGGCGTAGATCAGCCGGGCCAGGTCCTGGCTCTTGGATCGCTCAATGGCGGCCATCAGGTTTTGGGCCGACTTCTTGCCCATCCGGTCCAGCTCCGCCACGTCCTCCTCCTTCAGGAAGTACAGGTCGCCGGGGGTCTTTACCAGTCCGGCGTTGACCAGGTTTTCCACCACCGCCACGCCCAGGCCGTCGATGTCCATGGCGTCCCGGCTGGCAAAGTGGGTCAGGTTCCGCAGCAGCTGGGCCGGGCATTCGGCTCCGGTGCAGCGCATGTGGGCCCCGTCCTCGTCCCGTTCCACCGGGGCTCCGCACACGGGGCACGTCTTGGGCAGGAAATAGGGCTGGCTGTCCGCCGGGCGCTTGTCCAGCACCACGGACAGCACCTCCGGGATGATCTCCCCCGCCTTGCGCACCAGCACTGTGTCCCCGATGCGGATGTCCTTGTCGGAGATAAAGTCCTGGTTGTGCAGCGTGGCGCTGGTGACGGTGGTGCCCGCCAGCCGGACCGGCTCCAGCACCGCCTTGGGGGTGAGCACGCCGGTGCGGCCCACCTGGACCACGATGTCGGTGAGCCGGGAGGGCTTCACCTCCGGCGGATATTTATAGGCGGCGGCCCACCGGGGGAACTTGGCCGTGGAGCCCAAGACGGCCCGCTGGCTCAGGTCGTTTACTTTCACCACCGCCCCGTCGATGTCAAAAGAGAACTGGTCCCGATCCTCCCCGATCTGGGTGATGCGCTCGGTCACCTGGTCCATGGTGGTACACAGCTTGTGGGGGATGACCTTAAAGCCCTTTTGGGCCAGATAGTCCAGGGTCTCCTCGTGGGTCTGGAAAGCCACGCCGTCGCTCCACTGGACGTTGAAGACCAGGATGTCCAGCTTCCGTTGGGCGGCGATTTTAGGGTCCTGCTGGCGGAGGGAACCGGCGGCGGCGTTGCGGGGGTTGGCGAACAGGGCCTCTCCCCGGCGCTCCCGCTCGTCGTTCAGGGTGTGAAAGACCTTTTTGGGCATGAACACCTCGCCCCGGACGATGAGATGCTCCGGCGCGCCATCCACCCGCAGGGGGATGGACCGCACGGTGCGCAGGTTGGCGGTCACGTCCTCCCCCACCTGGCCATCCCCCCGGGTGGCTCCCCGGACGAACAGGCCGTTTTCATATTCCAGAGCCACGGACAGGCCGTCCACTTTCGGCTCCACCACATAGACGGCCCCCGTCACCGTGCTCTGCACCCGCTGGTCAAAGGCCCGCACCTCGTCAAAGTCGAACACGTCCTGAAGGGATTCCAGGGGCACCCGGTGCTGCACCGGCTCAAAGGTAGACAGGGCCTGTCCCCCCACCCGCTGGGTGGGCGAGTCGGGGGTCACCGTCTCCGGGTGGGCCTGCTCCAGCTCCTCCAGGCGGCGGAGCTTGTGGTCATAGTCATAGTCAGACATGGTGGGCTTGTCCAGCACATAATACTCATAGCCCGCCCGCTCCAGCTCCCGGCGCAGCTGGTCAATTTCCGTGTGAAAGTCCATTGTCGTCACCTCTCTCATGGCATTCATGGCATTGGAACCCGGCGATCAGCCGGGGGCACAGGGCCCGGGCCAGCCAGAACAGCCCATAGCCCCCCAGGACCCCGGCGGTGTTCAGCAGCACGTCGTCCACGTCGGCGCTGCGCCCGATGAAATATTGAATGGATTCGATGGCCGTTGAAGCCCCCAGCCCCACCGCCAGGGACTTCCACCACCGGGGCTTGCGCCACAGCAGGGCGGAAAAGACGCCCACGGGCAGGAAGATGCCGATGTTGGCCACCATCAAAAACATGACCCACGGCCCCCGCACCGCTCTTCGTATCTCCTGGAGGGGCACCAGCTGCAAGATGTGGTCGATGTCCCCCCAGTGGGGAAACAGGGGGCGCTCCCCCCGCAGGGCGGCCAGCAGGGCCCGCATGAGGGGGATGTCCACCATGGAGGTCTCGTCCACGATGACGGCGTCCACGGCCAGGGGCTCGTCCTCGCCGTGGGCAAAGACCAGCTCCCCCGTGTGCTGGTCGAACTGGGTCTCCAGCAG
>URNZ01000101.1 GCA_900549405.1 uncultured Eubacteriales bacterium
CAGCCCCACCGGTCCAGCCGGTCCATGTGGCCTAACGAGGGCACGCCCCCGTGGACAAAGACCAGGTGCTCTGTCTCTAAAATAGTGGGCATCCGGCTTAAAAAGAGGTGCTCCTCCGGGTAGGCCGCTCGCAGGTCGGCCCGCAGGCGGGGCAGGTCCTCCGTCTGGTCAAAGCCCCCCTCCCGGGCCAGCTGGCGCAGGGTGGATTCCGGGTGCTGGGGGAGATAGAAGGAGAAGAACCGCCCGTCCAACTCGTCCCCACGGAAAAAGCGGTACACCAGCCCGTCGCAGTTGCCGCACAGGGGATAGACGGTGTGGGTGCGGCACAGGTCCATCACATAGCGCAGCAGAGTCAGGCTCTCCTGCCCCTTCTCCAGCAGGTCCCCCACCAGGACCAGGATGTCCTCCGGCGTCAGGGCGATCTTGTCAAGCAATGCCCGGAAGAAGGGCAGATTGCCGTGGATATCGCTGACGGCGACGATCCGCCGCCCTGGGGGAAAGTTGGGGTGGATGACAACTGCCCGGTCCATGAAAGCGCCTCCTAGTTGGGTGGTGATGGGTGACAGATAGTCAAAAAAGTGGCGCGAGCCACTTTTTTGACGGAAATGTTTATTGGTCGGCCAGCTTGGCTTCCAAAGCCACCCAGCCGGTCTTCTCCCGGCGGCGGATGACGCGCAGGCCGTTCTTCTCTAAGGCGGCCTGGACCTCGTCGGCCCGGGTGTCGATGATGCCGGAGCACAGGAACACGCCGTCCTGCTCCAGCAGGGCGGGCACCTGGGCGGACAGGGGGATGATGACGTCGGCCACAATGTTGGCCAACACCAGGTGATAGCGCTCCTGGGCCAGCTGGGCGGCCAGGCCCTTGTCGGCGATGACGTTGCCCGCCATCACGGTATACCGGTCCTTGCCGATGCCGTTGAGGGCGGCGTTTTCATAGGCCACGTCCACCGCCTTGGGGTCGATGTCCACGGCCACGGCCCGGCTGGCCCCCAGGCACAGGGCGGCGATGGACAGGATGCCGCTGCCGCAGCCCAGGTCCAGGACGGACTTGCCGGGGACGGTGTGGGCCTCCACCCCCTCCAGACACAGCTGGGTGGAGGCGTGGGAGCCGGTGCCGAAGGTGAGGCCGGGGTTTAAATACAGGGGGCTGCGGCCCTCGGGCACGGGCTTGTCCCGCTCCCACTCGGGGACCACATACAGCCGCTGGCCGATGGACAGGGGCTTGTAATACTTCTGCCAGCTATAGGCCCAGTCATTGTCGCTTAATGGGGTGACGGTGTGCTCAAAGCCCAGACCGTGGGTATACCGCTCCAGCTGCTCGTGTCCGTCCTCGTCGTCGGTGACATAGAACTTCACCCGGGTGATGCCCCGCATCCGGTCCAGCAGCTCCTGGTCCACATAGTCCCAATACTGGCGGTTCTGCTCTAAAAATTGCAGGAACTCCCCCTCGTCCTCGATGACCAGGCCGTCCATGCCGGCGGCGGCCAGCTTGGCGCACACCTCGTCCAGCTTGTCGGGGGTGGTATTCACGGCGATCTCCAGCCATTTGGTGTCTGCCATAATGTTTGATTCTCCTAATCGTTTATTGTCGATGAATTTCAACAGGGCATTATCACGGTCAGCGCTCCACGCCCACATAGAACAGGGCCAGCACGCCGGGGCCCGCGTGGGCGCCGATGACGGGTCCCACATAGTTCAGATAGATGTGCTCCACACCGAAGCGGTCCTTCACCATCTGGGCCACCAGCTGGGCGTCCTCCAGACAGTCGCCGTGGCTGATGAACACGGTCTGGTCCTTGGGGTCGATGGCCGTCTGCTCCATCTTGTCCACCAGGGCCTTTAACGCCGCCCGGCGGCCCCGGGCCTTGGCCACGGTCATCAGCTTGCCGTCGTTGTCCACGTGGAGCACCGGCTTGATCTGGAGCATAGAGCCCACAAAGGCGGTGGTGGAGGAGATGCGTCCCCCCCGCTTTAAAAAGTGCAGGTCGTCCACGGTGAACTGGTGGCAGATGCTCATCTTGTGGCCCACGGCCCAGTCGCGGACCTCGTCGATGGTCTTGCCCGCGGCCCGCTCTTTGGCGGCCATCCACACCAGCAG